>CANCSY010000041.1 GCA_947380915.1 Beijerinckiaceae bacterium | reverse complement strand
TTTGGCGCCAAGCTCGACCTGTCGGGCGTCGCGCCCTCCATGAACGGCTTCGAGAACCAGGACCGCGAATTCATCGCCGCCATCGAAGGCAAGCGCGCGCCCAACTGCTCGGTCGCCGATGCGCTGGCCACCATGAAGGTGCTGGGCAAGATCGAAGACATGCTGCTCGCCAACGACCCCAAGTAAGGTCCGCCACGAACAGGAAAGCCCGCCGCCCCGGATGGAGCGGCGGGCTTTTTGTCGCCTCGCGTTATTCAGACCAGCGCCGGATAGGACCCACCATCCAGGTGGATGTTCATGCCGGACATGAAGCCCGCGTGGGCGCTGCATACGAAGGCGCAGGTGGCGCCGAACTCGCGGGGATCGCCGAGCCTTTTGGCCGCGATGCTCTCCACCTGCCGCCGCCGCGCCTCCTCATAGGTGACGCCATGGCGCTTTACGACCTCATTGGCCATCTGGTGCTGGCGAGCGGTGTCGACGCGCTCGGGCAGGAGGTTGTTGATGGTGATGTTGTGCCTGGCCACCTCGAAGGAAAGCCCCTTCATAGCCGCCGTGAGCCCCGCCCGCGCGCCCGACGACATGGTCATATGCGGGCGCGGCGTGGTGACCATGGCCGAGGTGATGTTGACGATGCGCCCGAAGCGCTTCTCGATCATGGAGGGCAGCACCGCGCGCACCAGCATCATGGGCGCGACCATATTGGCCTCCAGCGCGCCCATCCAGTGTTCCTCGTCATTGGTGAGGAAGTCGCGGGGGTCGGGCCCCGCGTTGTTGTTCACGAGGATGTCAGGCGCGGGACAGGCCGCCAGCAGGGCCGCGCGGCCCTCCCTGGTGGTGACGTCGGCCACGACGGCGCGCACCTGCCCGCCGGTCGAATCGCGCAGCTCGCGCAGGGCCTCCTCGAGGCGCACGGGATCGCGCCCGTTGATGACGACCTCGACGCCCTCTTTCAGCAGCGCCTCGGCGCAGGCCCGCCCAAGCCCCCGGCTCGACGCGCAGACAATGGCCGACCGGCCCGCAATCCCCAGATCCACGTTTTCCTCCCTGAGTGGTGAAACTGGCGGCAAACTAGCGGGAAATGCGCCCCGCGTCTGCCCTGCCCGAAGGAAGCGTAGGGCGAAGGTCGAAAGAACGCGCGAAAGGCTGGACAAGCCCCCGCAGGCTCCCTATAACGCCTCCAATCCGCTCGCGGCTCAGCCGCACCGGACGCCCAGGTAGCTCAGTTGGTAGAGCATGCGACTGAAAATCGCAGTGTCGCTGGTTCGATTCCAGCCCTGGGCACCATAAACCTTTCCCAGACCGACAGGCAGAAGCCCTCTACCGCTGACTGACCAGCCAATCGACCAGCTCCTTGCGCGCCGCCGCATCGCTCATCCCCGAATAGGGCATCTTGTTGCCGCGAAACATGGCCTGGGGATCAGCAATGAAGCGATCCAGCAAACTCTCGTTCCAGACCACAGTCTGCGCCTTCAGGATATTGGAATAGCGAAAGCCCTCGACTGTCGCGATTCGGCGTCCAACAAGCCCGTGCAATGACGGGCCTACCCCGTTTTTACCGGGCTCCAGAGAATGGCAGGTCGCGCAATCCTTGAACAGATCCTCTGCGGACTGCGCAAAGGATCCGACCGGCGAAAGAAACGCGACCGAGAACACTGCTGCGATGAGCCAGATGCGCGCATGCGAAGAATTCGACATCGTTTCACTCATCTCAAAGCAAGGGTCCCGGATTCGCTTTATACCGCGTCTTTATGACTTCGGCGGTGCGGTAGGCCATCGCTCCGACAGGGCCGGTCGGATTGTAGGCGGCGTTATGCGGAAAGGCGGAGGCGCCCATGACGAAGAGATTGGATACATCCCAACTCTGCAAGTAATTGTTGACGACGCTATTGCCGGGGTTGGTCCCCATGATCGCGCCCCCGGTGTTATGGGTGGTTTGATAGGGCACCACAGACCATGACGCGCGCGCCACAGCCGTTGTCTTGAAGGTCGGATTCATGGAGTCGACGATCTTGTTCACGACTGTCGCCATATAGGCGTTCTGCTTGCGCTCGTTCTCAGCATATTCGAATGTCATGCGCATCAGGGGCGCGCCGAAGATGTTCTTGTAGGTGGGATCAAGGTCCAGATAGTTGTAGCGGTTCGCCATGACCGAACCGCTGGAGGAGACGGACATCGTCGAATTGTACCATTTGGCGACGTTCTTCTTCCATTGCGAGCCCCAACGAGGCGACCCGGGCGGCAAGGGGCGATACTCAATGGGGCGCCCATTGGTTCCCCCCGAAGAGATGGACGCGCCGCCAACAAAGCCGGCCTTGCCCCGATCAAAATCCATATTGACGTTGTAGTCGTCGCAGACGCTCCCGGTGCCGCCAGTGGCCATGAAGGGATTGAAGATCTTGTCTTCGAAAAACAGCTGGGCGCCCGTGCCGATCTGGTAGCTGTAGTTCTTGCCCACCAGTCCCTTCTGGCTTTCAGGATCATAGACCTGGCCAACCCCCGACAGCATCAGCAGATGCACATTGTTGAGCCCATAGGCGCAGAGCAGAACGAGGCTGGCGGGCTGCTCGAACTCCTCGCCGGTGGACATGTTGACATACAGAACGCCAGTCGCCTTCTTTCCTGTGGAATCCAGCAGCACTTTCTGAACCCACGAATTCGTGCGCAACTCGAAGTTCGCATTGCGCATGGCGATAGGCACCACCGTGATCAGCGGGCTTCCCTTGGCGTTCGCCTCACACCCATAACGCTCGCAAAAGCCGCAATACTGGCAGGCGCCAAATTGCGATCCGTCCGGATTGGTGTAGGCCCGGGAGGCGTTGGCGGTGGGACGCTTGAAGGGATGCAGCCCCATGTCACGGGCGACGCCCTCGAACATCATGCTGGAATAGGGCGACTCCAGCGGCGGCAAGGGATATTCCCGCGCGCGCGGCGCCTCGAACACATTTCCCCCGGAATCTATTTTGCCCTTGATATTGCCCGCTTTGCCCGAAATGCCCGCCGTATATTCGAATTTGTCATAATAAGGCTCGAGTTCTTCGTAGGAGATTCCCCAGTCCTGAATGGTCATGTCGTCAGGAATGAAGGACTTCCCGTATGTCTGCTCGTAGTGAGACCTGATCTTGAACTCGTGATCGGTCCAGCGCCAGGTATGGCCATTCCAATGGGCGCCGGCGCCGCCAACCCCGGAGCCCGGCAAGAACGAGCCCAGGCGGCGCATGGGCAGCGCCGTTTCCTTGACCAGATTGCGGACGGTCAGGGTGTCCTGCGCCGTATTCATCATCAGGTCGTTGCGATTGGTGTAGCGAAGCTCGTCACGAATATTGGGCACCGCGAAATCGTCCGCAGGCGTGCGCATGCGCCCACGCTCGAGCGCCACGACCTTCATGCCGGCTTCAGCCAGTTCTTTCGCCAGGATGCCGCCGGTCCAGCCCATACCGACAATGACAACATCCGTTTCCCTGAGTTTGGTCACCATGTCCGGATCCTCCTTAGCCGACATCTGCAATGGAGAGGGGCTCTGTCGGGAATTTCTTGTTGCGATAATCGACAATGTTCTTCTGATTCACTTCGATCACGCCGGGAAAGCCGATCATCTTCCACGACGCCTTGTCGCGGTTGCCGCCATAAATGGGATCAGCGAACATGCCCTGCATGACGGCCTGATACATTTCGGCGAAGAAGACGGTGGATGGCAGGCCACTTTCGAATTTGATCGTTCCTGTCTCCAGCCCCTTCAGAACCTGTTCCTTGTCCTGCGACGTCAATCCATCGAAGGTCTTTCCACCAAAGGTTTTCGCGCAATAAATGTTGGTTTGCTCGACGCCCGAGCGAAAGAGTTCGGCTGGCGTCAGCGGCAATTGATAACCCTGGTTCGGCGTGCCGAGCTTCCAGGGACCCTGCGCATAGAGCCGATCCCCCTTGCCCCAGCTTCCCGCGAGCGCCCGATCAATGAACACCGCGATGCCGAGATCGACGCCGCCCGGCGTCAACTCGTCTGCGGGAACCATATGATCGGCGACGGCCTCGAAAAAGGCTGCGTCGACGGGACCCAGGAAGGTGTATCCGGAACTGGCGGTTGCAGCGTTTGCGACAACCGGCGCGGCGGACGCGGCGGGTGTCTGCGCCTGCGCGCTCTGGGGCGCCATGGCGGGCGGGGTCATCGTGGCGGCGACTGCGGCCCCCGCGACCGTCGCGGATCGCAACAGTGAACGACGGCTGACGTCTTCCTTATCGGACATGATTTCCCCCCAACGCTTGGCGTTTGTTTGTAACAAGCACCTATCGGACCGCTTGTTTCATTGTCCAGATTGTGCGGCCAGACGAAGGGGTTTGGCAAGAGCTTCCTGTCTCGCCCGTTCCAGCCTGCGTCCCGGGCGCCGCCTCGTGCTCGCCCCCGTTTGGCGCCCCCTCGCGGAGCGGTTATGATCCCCCAACCTTCGCGAGAAAGAAAAGCCTCACCATGACCGACTATCTGCTTGTCAGCTTCGAAACCTGCCCCTGGGTCCAGCGCGCGGCCATTGTTCTGCGGGAGAAGGGGACGCCTTTCAGCTTCAGGCATATTGATCGCGACAACCGGCCTGACTGGTTCGTGGCGATCTCGCCCCATCGCAAGGTCCCGGTTCTGCGCATCGACGACAAGGTGTCGCTTTTCGAGTCCAACGCCATCGCCGAATATCTGGACGAGACCATCGCCCCCCGCCTGCATCCGCAGGACCCGCTTCAACGGGCATGGAACCGGGCCTGGACCGATTACCTCCCCACCTTCGCATCCGAGGCCACAGGCACAGCCTATGCGAATACGAAAGAGGACTACGACCGCGCCGTGGGCAAGATCGAAGGCGCCTTCCGGAAGCTCGACGATGCGCTGATGCGGCGCTCCGAGGGGCCTTTCTTCAATGGCGCCAGCTATAGCCTGGTGGACGCCGCCTATGCGCCCTTTCTGCAGCGTTACGGCTTCCTCGACCGCATCGCGCCCCTGGGGATCCGCGAGCGCTTCCCCAACCTAAGCGCCTGGTCGGCCGCCCTCATGGCGCGCCCCTCCACCCACAGCTTCCCGCCGGATGTTTTCGAAGCCATGTATCGGGCGACGGTGCGCAAGCGCGGGGTCTGGCTGTCGCAATTCTGCTAGATCGGCCATCGCAGGGTCACATCAGGCACGCTCTCGTAAATAAAGACTGCGGCATGCTTTAGTTGCTTGTCGCGGGCTTGCGCCTTGGCGCATTGGACTAGTGCAAGCAGGGCTCTTGTTGCCATCCCTTTTAGCTGGCATCACTATTTTCAGATTCATTTTTAAAAAACCGGAGAAATAAATTGCCTCCAGATCGCCAGAATAGAATCCGTTTTCAATCCGGATCGGCATTTCTGGATGGCGCTCGTTGCGCTTTCGGCCTTCCCGCATTTTGCTATTGGGCGACGTGCATAGCCTTTGTCTATTTCGCGCGTGATGCTGGCGCGGATTGGATGAAGACCATATTGGCCGCAGCGACGAACTGGTCCAGTTCAAAGCTGCTCATGGTCACTATAAATGAAAACCATTACGCACCCTTGCTGGTCGCCACCACGACCCTTATGTCGACGCTCTGTCTTTTGCCTCTGGCGACCCTGATGTCGCATCATATGGAGGGCCGATTATCCGGCAGACTGCTTCTGGCGCCGACCATGATCAATGCGGCGTGGGTGGCGACCCGTCGGGGCGAGGCTCTGCCCGCCAAAAACCGGCAGGCCTTCCTTGCGGGCGTCTGCGTCACGTTGTTCTTCGGCAATCTCCTATTCACTCTGGCGGCATGGTTTGCGCCCATGGATCTGCCGCCAGAGGCCATGATGTGCATGGCGATGATCACGCCTTTGTTTGACATGCTGATCTGTCTTGGCGGCGCCATGTCCACATCCGCATTCGTCATGCTCGCCATGGCCTTTTTCTCCGAGCCTGTGGCCGCGCATTTAGCGCCCAACGCCTCCGTCCTGATTGCGGGCCTTGGCAGTTTTGCGCTGGTCCTGGCCTTTCGCAAATTAAGCGGCGCGCAGTGATGGAGGCTTATTTCCCGGGATCGGCTTTCGCAGGTCTGTGCCTGCTGATTTTCGCAACCACGACCCTGTGGCGCTTCGCGGGCGTGCTGGCGAGCCGCTTCACGCGGTTGAGCGCGAAGAACATGCAGCATCTGTCGGAACTGGCGGCGGCGGCCATGATGGCGCAGATCGCCAGCGTGATCTGGCGCCCGGCGGGTTCGCTGGTTAATCTGCCCATCGAGGTGCGGCTTTGCATCGTCGGCCTCGCCATTCTGGCCTGGCTCGCCAGCGGACGAAACCTGCTGTTCGGCCTTATGATGGGGGTCGGCGGCATTCTGATCGCAGCAGGCTGAGGGGATGCGGTATTTGCCGGGGCTGAGAAAACAAAGCGCGGTGGAGCGCGAGGCGCGGGAGCTTCTGCAGGTGCTCGCCCGGCAGATGCCCCTTGTGCTGGGGGCCAATGCGGTGGTTGCGCCTGTCTGCTTCGGCGTCATGCAAATCATCAGTCCCGACCTCGATTTGCGCCTCTGGCTCCTGTGCATGGTCGGATTGATCGGGCTGCGCGGCGTTCTGCTGCTGCGCTTTCGCGCCTCGCCGCTGGAGACTGGCGCGCAACAGGAGATCTGGCGCGCGGTCTTCACCTTGGGCAGCGGCGCCTCGGGTTGCCTGTTCGGCTGGCTGGGCTTCATCGCCAGCGATCCCGCCCGCCCGCTCCCGTCGATTTTCGCCCTGATGGTGCTGGTGGGCATGACGGCGGGTTCCATCGCCTCTCTGTCGGCGGCGACCTGGACCTATCGCGCCTTCGCCATACCGACGATGCTCCCCATCATCTTCAGGCATGGGGAGATGGGCGGCGCCACCGGCCTCACCATCGCTGGTTTCGGCATGGTTTTTCTGCTGGTGAATCTGGGCTATGCGAAGATTCAGCAAAGGGCGCTGCTCGAGTCCATTCGCCTTCGCTTCGAGAAGGAGGAACTGATCCAGGAGCTCGAGGCGGCCCGGCGAAAGTCCGACGCCGCCAATGAGGCCAAGACGCGCTTTCTTCTTTCGGCGGGCCATGACCTGCGCCAACCCCTCTACGCCATCACCCTGCTGATCGAGGCCGTCGGGCGCCATCTGCCCGCCAGCGCGGAGCGACAGGCCGCCGCCATGCGCGCCTGCGCCCACACCATCGATGAACTGCTGAACCGGATGCTGGAGGTCGCGCGCCTTGACGCGGGCAAAGGCGAGGCGCGGCTCGAAGATGCGCCGTTGCAGGGCATATTCCAACGGTTGCTGGTCGAGTTCGCGCCAGAGGCGCAGGCGCGGGAGGTGGTGCTGACCTGCGTCCCTTCCTCGCTGGTCATCAAAGCCGACCTGCATTTACTGACCTGCATCCTGCGCAATTTCCTCAGCAACGCCCTGCGCTACAGCCCTGGCGGCAGGGTATTGATGGGCGCAAGGCGCGTGGGCGCCGCCATCCGCATCGAGGTGCTGGATCAGGGACCGGGCATTGCGCCGGACCATATGGAGGCGATTTTCGAGCCCTTCTATCAGCTGGGCAACGCCGAGCGCGCGCCCGAAAACGGCCATGGGCTGGGTTTGGCCATCGCCAAGGGCATGGCGAACATGATGGGTGCGCCCATCGGCGTGCGCTCAAGGCAGGGACAGGGTTCGGCCTTCACCATCACTGTGGGCGCGGGCTTGATCCAACAGGCTGCGGAGGCCCCCGCCCTCTTCACCACGCCGGAAGCCGCCATCGGCAGGCCGCTGGTTCTGCTCGTCGAGGATGTGGTGATCGTGCGAGAGATCACTTGCGAGCTTCTGACGGCCTGGGGCTGCCGTGTGATATCGGCGGCGGATGGGGCGCAGGCGCTGGCGGCCGCAGCGCAAAGCCCCGAACCACTGGACTGCATCATCACGGACCTGCGCCTGGCGGGGGGGCTCGATGGCTTTGCGGTGGTGCGGGCGCTGCGGCAGGCCGCAGCAAGCCCCCTGCCCGCCATCCTCACGACAGCCGACCCCGCCGTGGGGCGCGCAGAAGCGGAGGGCGTGACCGTGCTGACGAAGCCCGTCGCCCCCTCGCGCTTGCGCGAAACCCTCGCCTCGGCCCTCGCCAGACAGCCGCAGACCCGTCAATCCTGAACCGCCGCCTCCAGCCCCAACCGCCGCACGAGCGCCTTCGTATCGGCGCGGCTGGTCAGGTCGAACCGCTTGAAGATCTTCGCCAGATGGGCGCGCACCGTATTGTCGCTGATGCCAAGGCGCAGGCCGATTTCCTTGTTCTGCAAGCCCTCGGCGCAGAACATCACGATCTCTTCCTCGCGCCGTGTCAGCGTCTCGCGAAAGCTCTGACCGCCCACCGCATCCAGATCGGGACGATAGATCTGGCCCGCCAGAACCATCTGAACGCAAACGACAATCTCGCTCGAGCCAACCGATTTGGGCGCAAAGCCAAGGGCGCCCAGCCCAAGACAGCGGTCGATGAAGGAGGCGTCGGTCGAGCCGGACAGCATCACCACAGGCAGATCAGGACAGGCGGCGCGGATCGCCTGCAAACCAGCGACGCCAGCGGCGTCGGGCAAGCCCGCATCCAGCAGGACAAGGCTCGGGAGCGCCACGCGCAGACTGGCCAGACCGGCGGCCAGCGAACCAGCTTCGGAGATTTGCGCCCCCGGAAAGGCGGTTTCAATGGCGAAGCGCAGGCCGACCCGCACAATTTCATGGTCTTCAATCAGCAAAAAGGAACGCATCCGACAATCCCGGCCCAACATAAACTTTGCTATCACAGATTATAAGTTATGGATAAAATTTCCAGCATGAATTACACCCTGCACACCCTACCAAGGGCTCATGAGGAACAGCCAGGTCGCCCCCGCCATCTGCCAGCGGAAAAGGGATTCTTTGCCGGGTCTTCCCCCCGCCCCGCCCGGCTTTTCCCGCCTTGCCGACTCCGGGCGACTAGCGCAGGCGGCATCTTTTGGTCATCATGCCGTGAGATGCGCCGAGTCCCGACGCAGGCTGGATGCGTCACGGTTCAAAGCAAAACCATCTCCAACATGCGGCCCGAACAGCAATGACGAGACTTCTCCTGATCCTCACCCTGACGGCCGCCCTCGGCGGCTGCATGCCTTCCGGGCGCTTCGGAGGCGGTCAACCCGCGCAGCCAGTCCAGCCTGCGCTCGAGGCCGGCCTCAGCTCCCCGATTGGCGAAGTCGAGTCCGCGCCTCTGGACGCGCCCGGCGAGCCTGCTGCCCCGGCTGTGGCATCCACCCCCATCAACCCTGCCAATGACCCCTATACCTGGGCGCGCGTGGACGGGCAGCGCATGTCCGGCAATCCCTTGCTGATGAAGCAGGGACAGGACGACCGGCAGGCCTGCTACACCGCCTCCGCCAGCGGCCTCAATGCGGACATCTATGTCAAATGCATGCGCTCGAAGGGCTATACCCAGCTGACGAATTGATCGGCCGTGATCTGTACCCCCTTGCGAACAGAATGAAATCGTGAACTTTTCAACTGCGGCCTTCGCAAAGGGGGCCGCAGGAATTCCACGGAGCGGGCCGATCAAGTCCCGTCCGGTCAAGATGGGAGCAAACCATGGTCGCCTCAACCCTTCGACACGCGCTGATGGGCGCTGCGCTTACCCTCACCGCTCTCATGGCGGGGGCTCCCGCACAGGCCCAGAGCGATCCGGCCGCGGGCTATCCCAACAAGCCGATCAAGCTGATCGTCCCCTTCGCGGCGGGCGGCGGCAACGACATTTTCGCCCGCCTGGTGGGCGCCAAGGCCTCGGAATATCTGGGCCAGCAGTTCGTCATCGAGAACCGTCCCGCGGCGGGCGGGCGCGTGGCGGCGGAATTCGTCACCCAGCAACCGGCTGACGGCTACACGCTGTTCGTGGGCGCCAGCGGGGTCATGTCCATCGCCGCCGCCATCTATCCCAAGCTCACCTACCATCCGACCAAGAACTTCATGCCGCTGGCCATGATCGCCAGCTTCCCGCTCATTCTGGTCAGTTCCCCCAATATACCCGTCAAGAGCGTGGCGGAGCTGGTGGCCTATTCCAAGGCCAATCCCGACAAGTCCAACTACGCCCATACGTCAGCAGCCTTCCTGATCCCCGCTGAAATCCTGAAAGTGGGCACGGGCATGCCCGCCACTGGCCTTCCCGTGAAAAGCAGCGCCGAAATGGTCCAGTGCGTGATGCAGGACCTCTGCAGCTTCACCTTCACCGATGGCCCGCCCGCCATTCCCCAGATCAATGATGGCAAGGTGCGGGCTCTGGCCGTCACCGGCTCGGAGCGCTCCTCCGAATTGCCCAACACCCCCAGCATGGTTGAGGCGGGCTTCCCCGATGTGAATGTGAAGATCTGGGCGGGCTTCTTCGCCCCCACCGGCACGCCTCCGGCCATCGCCAAGAAGCTCGAAGACGCCATGCAGAAGGCCGTGCGCGATCCCGAGGTGAGCGCCAAGCTGAAAGCCATGGCGGTGAACCCGGGCCGCGTCACCTCGGACGAATTCCGCAAGATCATCGACGCGGACATCGAGTCCTATCTGGCGGTGGTGAAGAAGGCGAATTTGACGTTTGAATAGGGGCTGGGCGGGGGATGGGAGCATCCCCCGCATCTACGCCTGAACCAGGAGCTTGTGTGATGGAAGCAGAGCCCCCGATCATCGATGAAGCGAGCTACGACGCCGCTCTGGCGGAGGTCGAGACTTATTTCATCAACGAACCCAGGCGCGGCACGCCCGAGGCGGATCGCTTCTTGGTCTTGACTGATCTCATCACGGCCTATGAGGCCCGGCGTTGGCCGATCCCTGTCAGCGATCCCATCGATTTTCTGATCAACGCCATGAAATTGACCAGCCGGACCCAGAACGATCTCGCCACCTTGATCGGCTCGCATCCGCGCGCGTCGGAGATCCTGAACCGCAAGCGGCGATTGACCATGGGGCAGGTGTTCAAGATCACCAGCGAATGGCGCCTGCCCGCCGAGCCCCTGATCGCACCATACGAGCTATCGGCGTAACCCTCTGGGGCTCGCCGATAGCGTTGTTCCTACCCCCCCGCGCTCTGCTGCGAGCGGAAGGCCCAGCCGGTCATGCGGCCTTCGAGCCAGGCGGTGACGGCGTACATGCCGATGCCCTCGATGGCCAGCAACAGCAGCCCCGCGAAGACCAGGGGCATCTGGAAGTTGGAGCCAGCCTGGGTCATCAGATGGCCCAGCCCCTCATTGGCGGCGATGGTCTCCGACACGACCGTGCCGACGAAGGCGAGGGTGATCGCGACCTTCAGGGAGCCAAAGAAATAGGGCATGGCGTGGGGAATGCCGACCTTGCGCATGACGTCGAGCTTGGAGGCGCCAAGCGCCCGCAGCACGTCCTCCAGTTCCGGCTCGATGGTGGCGAGCCCCGTCGCCACATTCACCACCACGGGGAAGAAGGAGATCAGGAAGGCCGTCAGGATGGCCGGCACCACGCCAATGCCGAACCACATGACCAGGATCGGCACGACCGCCACCTTCGGGATGGAGTTGAAGCCGATCATCACGGGATAGAGCCCGCGATAGATGGTCCGCGACCAGCCCACGAAGAGGCCCAGCAGCAGGCCGAAGGCAACCGCCATGAGGAAGCCCGCCAGGGTGGTCCAGAGGGTGACGAAGGAGTTCCTCAGGAGGGGCCACCAATAGCGCACAGCCGCCGCAAAGATCTCCGTGGGGGATGGCAGGATGATGCTCGACACCTTGAAGAGGCGGCAAACCGCTTCCCAGAAAAGGAAGAGCCCGATGGTGAAGAGCCAGGGCGCGAGGATTTCGATTCTGCGTGTCATGACTTGCGCACCTCCGCGATCTTGTTGCGCAAAGCCAGCACCAGCGCCGAGAATTCAGGCTCGTAGCAGACTTCCAGCTCGCGGGGCCTTGGGAACTCGACGGTCCGCGTTTCGATGATGCGGCCGGGGCGCGCGCTCATGACATGGATGGTGTCAGCCAGAAAGGCCGCCTCGCGCAGGTCATGGGTCACCAGCACCACGGTGAAGCCCAGCCGCTGCCAGACGTCGCGCAGCACGCACCACAGCTCCTCGCGGGTGAAGGCGTCCAGCGCCGCGAAGGGCTCGTCGAGCATCAGCAGCGCAGGCTCATGGATCAGCGAGCGGCACAGGGAGGCGCGCTGCTGCATGCCGCCCGAGAGTTCCCAGGGGAAGCGGTCGCCAAAGCCGGTGAGGCCCACGGTGTCCAGCAGCTTTTCGGCGCGGGCGCGGTATTCATCCTTCTTCTTGCGGAAGTTGGAGCGATAGGGCTCCACGATCTCCAGCGGCAGCAGGATATTGTCGGTCACCGTGCGCCAGGGCAGCAGGTTGGCGTTCTGGAACGCCATGCCCGCCAGCTTGACCGGCCCGGTGACCGGGCGCCCGTCAACGATCACCTTGCCCGATGTGGGCTTCACGAGACCGGTGACGAGCTTCATCAGGGTGGATTTGCCGCAGCCCGAGGGGCCCACGACTGCGGCGAATTCGCCTTTGGCGACGGAGATGCTGGTCCCCTGGAGGGCCAGCACCGGTCCGGTTCGCCCGGCGTAGGCCAGCGACACGTCATCAAGAACAATCACGATTTCCGTCCTCTCAGACGTTGGCGCCGTTTCAATCTCAGAACTTGCGCTCGGAGGCCGGGGGCAGGAACTCTGAGGTGAAGAGATCCGCCGTGGTCGGGCGGTTCTTGAACTCATAGGTGTCGGCGATCTGGTCCATGGACTTGGCGAAACGCGCCTCGTCAATGCCGCCGACGCCATTGGCCTTCACCCAGGGGGTGACCATGTTGTCGCGCAGGGCCATCTTGAGACGATCCAGCTCGATCTTCTCGTCGGCGGTTTCATTGCGCTTCATCACCGACTTGATCGCGGCGTCCGGATCCTTGGCCGTGTCGATGAAGCCCTTGATGGTGGCGCGCACGAAGCCCGCGACCACCTTCGGATTGGCCTTGGCGAATTCCGGGTTGACCATGATGGCGTTGCCATAGAGCACGATGCCATGGTCGCTCATCAGCATGACCGAGATGTCCTCGGCTTTGATGTTGTTCTGCAGCAGGTTGAAATAGGAGGAGAAGGAGAAGCCGGTGATCGCGTCCACCTTGCCCTGGGCCAGCATGGGCTCGCGCACGGGGAAGCCGACGTTCTCGATCTTCACCTTGGCGTCGTCGAACTTGTTGGCCTTCACGAAGGCCTTCCACTGGGCGAAGGCGCCGTCGGGAGCGGGGGCGCCGAGCACCTTGCCTTCAAGGTCCTTGGGAGCCTTGATGCCGCCCTTGGTCAGGCTGACGATGGCGAAGGGCGGAATGTCATAGACCATCATGACCGCCTGGACCTTCTGGTCAGGGTTCTGGTCGCGGAACCTCACCAGCGAGTTGATGTCGAAGAAACCAAGGGGATAGGCGCCAGCGGCCACGCGGGCGATGCCCGCCACCGAGCCGGGGCCGCTATCCACGGTCACATCAAGGCCTTCAGCCTTGTAATAGCCCTTGTCGATGGCGACGAAATAGGGAGCGGAGGGCCCCTCGAATTTCCAATCCAGGGCGAATTTGACTGCTGTTTGTGCAGATGCCTGCAAAGAGGCGCCCACAAAAAGGGCAGCCGCCGCGCAAGCAAGCTTCAAAGTCCGAACGCTCATAGGTAAACCCTCGTGTTTGGCGCCCTCCGCTTCCTGCGGCCCGGACGTGACTGGATGAAAGCAAGGTCCATACCGTTCAACTGATGCACAAAATACAGACAAACGCCAGAGCGGTGCGAGCGGCTTGATCTGGAACAAGGGGACATCGGCGCCTTTTGCAGGATCTGCCGGGTTCCAGAGACGCCCACTTGACCAGAGGGCGTCCAATGGCTAAGCCAACTCCTGTTGCGGTTGGTTAACAAAAAGCTAATAAACTTATCTTTTCATCGTATTGGGCCGTTCGTAGCACGCTTGACCGAGATGATTCTCATGTTGCGGCCATTCCGGTCGAATGGGGGATGGTATGACTGCTCAGACAGGGGAGGCGCGCGGCGAGACTGGCGTGCTGAAGTCCTATATCAGGCTTGCGCGGCTCGATCACAGCACGAAGCACATCTTTATCGTTCCAGGTCTGGTTCTTTGCTACCTGCTGCGCCAAAGCGAGAGCCAGCTCTCTGTTTATACAATTTTCCTTGGTTTCGCCTGCGCGGTTTTCATAGCTTCGGCGAACTACACGATCAATGAGTGGCTTGATCGTGACTATGACAAATTCCATCCGACGAAATCGCTGCGCGCTTCCGTGCAAATGGCGTTGAGCGGCAAGCTGGTCGCCTTGCAATGGATATTGCTGGTTATGGCCGGGCTGGTCTGCGCCTGGCTGATGGGTTCGGTCACCCTGCTCGTGGCGCTGGTCTTCGCGCTGCAGGGCGTCGTCTACAATGTGCCGCCCATCAGGCTGAAGGACGTCACCTATTTCGACGTCATTTCGGAATCGATCAACAATCCTCTGAGGTTGATGATTGGCTGGTCCATGGTGGACCCGACGACCTGTCCGCCAGCATCGATCATCCTGGCCTATTGGCTCGGGGGCGGGTTCCTCATGGCAGCAAAGCGCTATTCGGAATATCGCGAACTCACAAGCGCGCACGGGAAAGACCTCCTCGTGCGTTACCGCGCCAGTTTTGCAGGATATTCGGAAGTTTCGCTCAACGTGTCATGTCTTATCTACGCCATGATGTCGGCCTTCTTTCTGGCCGTTTTCCTGCTCAAATACAGGGTGGAATACCTGCTTGCGACGCCCTTTCTGGCGGCGCTTTTCGGCGAATATCTCGCCCTTTCCCTGCGTCCGCAATCATCCGCCCAGAGCCCCGAAAAGCTCTACAAGGAAGGTCGCCTGATCGTTCTGGTCATCATGGTCGTCGTCGTATCCATCATCGCGACCTTCGTGGATATGCCGGTGTTGCAGTCTCTGGCCGAGCAAAGATTCATGAGCCTGTAATGACGACTCAGGCCCTTCATTCAGACAAATTTGATTGGGGTCTGATCAAACTGGTTGTCTTCGATGTCGATGGCACCCTTTACGCGCAGAACCGGCTTCGCGCCCGCATGGCGCTGGACCTTGCAGTTCACGCCGCCCTCAATCGCGATCTGGCAGTCCTGAAAGTGATCAGGGAATACCGGCGTCGCCGTGAAGCGCTTGGCGAGCAGGACACGCCGGGCTTCGAGGCGCAACTTGTGCGCGACACATCCCTGCAGATCGGCTGCGCCGAGACTTTCGTTCTTGGCGTGATCCATGAATGGATCGAAACCCGGCCCCTCAAATATCTTCGAGCCCTGAGATATCCTCATGTTGCGGACCTGTTCGAAGCCTTGAGGTCCAGCGGCAGGAAAATCGGCGTTTTTTCCGATTATCCAGCGCGATCGAAACTTGCCGCCCTTGGCCTGGATGCGGATTTCATCAGCAGCGCCAGCGATGAAGACGTGGGCTTTCTGAAACCCAATCCACGGGGCCTTGAGGTCATCTTGCGCGCGGCCGATGTCCGGCCGGGCGAGGCGGTGCTGATTGGCGACAGGATCGAAAGGGACGGTCTGGCGGCAAGACGCGCTGGAACCCATGCCCTGATCCGCTCCAGCAAGGCGATCAGGGAGTGGCGAACCTTTCCCGGCTATGACAGTGCGATTTTCGCGCCTGTTCTTGCGCCGCGCCTCAGGTGACGCGCAGGATCGAGGCAAGCGCATCATGTCCCGGCATCGAGGGGAACCGGGTCAATGTTTAAAAAAAGAACTGACTTCCTCAAGAAAGGCGCGAGCCTTGTCTGAATTATTGGCTTCCAGTCTCTGGAACTGCTGATGCAGAAGGTCCCGGGAGTTTCGGGCCGCCTCTATTCTCTCGAATCCATAGGCTACGCCGTAGGCGGATTCGGTCGACTTGAAAAAGTCCGCCTCGCTGACGCCAGGATCGGGAACGATCACGGAATCACAACCGCACAAGGATGCAAGTTGCGAATACATGGACCGTGAATCATAGGAGATGAAAAGCTGCGACTTCTTGAATATGGAGGCGACCTCGGCGTGAGATTTACCATCGATCAATATGGAATTCCCGACATCATGCACCAGAGGTTTGTATGCGCCCTTTCTGACGGAATAGGCCACGCCATGCCTTTCAGCAGGGACGTCGTTCATATTGTAAAAATCCCAGGGAATATGCACGATCGTGAGGATCAGGTCTGACACGAAGGACCCCGGAATGATGGCGGGAACCGTCTCGTGTGAAAACCGGAAATGCAGTTCATTGACGCCGAAATGAACCTCTTGCGAATGAAAGCCCGGATTGTGCAGCAACCACCGCACGACCTGCCGGGCTTGCAGAGGATTTCCGCTCACGATCTCGGGGTAAACGACCACCTTGCCTTCGAAGGGATCGGTTTGACCAAAAAGGTCAAAATCAAAGATGGGCGTGTTCCATCCAGGATTGGTCTTGAAGCGTCGGCTCCTGAGCGCGCGTTTCAGTTTCAGCACGGAGCGCAACCAGGCGCCCGAAAGCGCCCGCCAGAGATCAGCCCTGATCCCGCCAGCTTTCTTCTTGTTTTTCTTTATCGAATAATTTCGACCGCGACTGCTCAGGAACGGAAACAGGGAGGCGCGACATTTCCCCGTGCTGTTCAGAGCGTCACATAATTTATGGAGGACAATGCTGCCACCGATATTGGCGTCATATGACGGCGCATAGATTACAATATCGATCATACCCTCGACGCTCCAGAGTTTATGACCCTACGCCTATCCCTGTTCACCTAACAAGCTCAACAAGAACATCGAATCGGGACGAATCCCGAAAGTCACCCCGCCATCTTGATCGCCCGGCCATTTGAAGCAATGGGCGGCATGACGCTGTCCAACGCCTTTTGCATGCGAAGGCCATGAAGTCATCAGCGTAATCGGCTCCGGAAAACCAGACGTCCGCCCGCTCACATCATCTTGCGCACCGCCGCCACCACCTTGTCGGGCGTCGGACACACGAAGGGCTCGAGCGAGCGGCTGATGGGCACGGGCGTATCGACGGCGCCCAGACGTCCCACGGGCGCGTCGAGCCAGTCGAAGGCCTTTTCGGATAGGACCGAGGCGATCTCGCCCGTCACCCCATAGCGCAGGGGCGCAGAGTCCATCACCAGCGCGCGGTGGGTGCGCTTGACCGAATCCAGCAGCAGCGCTTCGTCCAGCGGCACGAGGCTGCGCGGGTCGATGATCTCCGCCTCGATCCCCTCGCGCGCCAACTCCTGCGCCGCCGCCTGCGCCACGCCCACCATACGGCCGATCGCCACCAGCGTCACATCGCGCCCCGGCCGCAGGATGCGCCCGCGCCCCAGCGGCAGTCCCTCGTCGGCGTCGCGGGCCTGCGCCTTGGCGGCGTAGAGCAGGCGATCCTCGAAGAAGAGAACCGGGTCTTCATCCCTGATGGCGGCCTTCATCAGGACCTTGGCGTCCGCTGCGTCGGAGGGCACGACCACCTTGAGGCCCGGCACATGGGCCGCCCAGGCGTGGAAGCCCTGGGAATGCTGCGGCCCCAGCCCCGCGCCCACCCCCATGGTGGTGCGCAGCACCAGCGGCACGCTGGCCGCGCCATTGGACATGTAGCGCACCTTGGCGGCCTGATTGACGAGCTGGTCCATGCACAGGGTCATGAAGTCGCCGAACATGACCTCGAAGACCGGCCGCATGCCCGCCATGGCCGCGCCGATGGCCATGCCGAAGGCGCCGGATTCGGAGATGGGCGTATCGATGATGCGCCGCGCGCCAAATTCCTCGAAGAGGCCCTTGGTCTGCTGGAACACGCCGCCCGCCGCGCCCACATCCTCGCCCATGAGGATCACGGAGGGGTCGGCGCGCATCTCCTCGAACAGGGCTTCGAGAACCCCTTCGCGAAAAGTGATCATCTCAGCCATGGACATGCAGCTCCAGTGTCTCGAGCGCGGGCTGGGGAGCGGCGCGGGCGAAGGCCACCGCCGCCTTCACCTGCCCGGCCACCTCCGCCTCGATCAGCGCCAGTTCATCCTCGGCGGCCAGTTTCTCGGCCACCAGGGTTTTCGCGAAGGTGATCAGCGGGTCGAGCGCCTGCCAGCGCTTCGTCTCCTCGTCATCCTTGTAGTCCTGCTTGTCGCCGGCGTGGTGGCCGCCGTAGCGCCAGGTGTTGCACACCAGAAAAGAGGGCCCCTGCCCCGCCCGCGCCCGCGCCAGAGCGTCAAGGGTCGCGGCGCGCACCGCCCGCACATTCATGCCGTCCACGGTGAC
>CANCSY010000040.1 GCA_947380915.1 Beijerinckiaceae bacterium | reverse complement strand
TCGCCGATTATGCGAATCATTTCAGGCGATGGGAGAAAAAATTATTTAATAGGATAAATTATGTTGATGAGCGGCCCCCCGGGCTCGGGCAAGAGCATGCTGGCGGCGCGCCTGCCCTCGATCCTGCCGCCGCTGACTCCGCGCGAATTGCTGGAAGTTTCGATGATCCATTCGGTGGCCGGGGAGCTGGCGGGCGGGGCGCTGACCAACGCCCGCCCCTTCCGCGCCCCGCACCACAACGCCTCCATGGCGGCCCTCATCGGCGGGGGCGCGCAGGCCCGGCCCGGCGAGGTGTCGCTGGCCCATAACGGCGTGCTCTTTCTGGATGAATTTCCGGAGTTCCAGCCCCAGACCCTCGACAGCCTGCGCCAGCCGCTGGAGGCGGGGGAGGTCTCCATCGCCCGGGCCAATGCGCGGGTCACCTATCCCGCCCGCTTCCAGCTCATCGGCGCCATGAATCCCTGCCGCTGCGGCCATGGGACGGATCCTGGCTACACCTGCCGCAGGCAGCAGAACGAACGCTGCATCGCCGCCTATCAGGCGCGCATCTCAGGCCCCCTGCTCGACCGTTTCGACCTCTCCATCGACGTGCCCGCCGTCACCGCAGCCGACCTCATCCTGCCCGCCCCCTCCGAGGGCTCGGCGGATGTGGCCGAGCGGGTCGCCGCCGCCAGAGCCGTGCAGGCCGAGCGTTACCGCGCCATGGGCCTGCCCGGGGTCGCCACCAACGCCGCCGCGCCCCCCAGCGTGATCGAGGATGCGGCGGCGCTTGACGCGGCGGGCCTCGCCCTGTTGCGAGACGCGGCCGAGCGCATGCGCCTGTCGGCGCGCGGCTATCATCGGGTGCTGAAACTGGCCCGCACCCTCGCCGATCTCGACGGCGCCGCGCAGGTCGGGCGCCTGCATCTGGCCGAAGCCCTGAGCTATCGCGGGCAGTTGCAGGGCATGGCGCGGGCGGCTTGAGCCCTATTCGTTGCCCAGCTTGAACAGCTTCATGGCGTTGGTGCGGCCGATCTTCAGTCGGTCCGCCTCGCTGATGGAGGCTGTGTCGAACCAGTCGGCGGCGTGGTCGACATTCTCGAAGGGCCAGTCGGTGGAGAAGAGGATCCGGTCCGCGCCGATTTCCAGCATGGCGTCGATCAGGGTCTGGGTGCGGAAATTGCCCGAGGTGGTCAGCCAGAAATTCTCGTGGAAGTAATCGGCGATCCGGCGCTGGGCCTTGTATTTGGGCGTGGCCTTGACCCAGGCGTTGCGATTGTCGACGCGCCACATGCTGAAGGGCAGACCCTCGCCCATATGGCCCAGCACGATCTTGAGCCGGGGATAGGCGTCGAACAGGCCCGAGCCCATGAGCCGCAGCGCATGGACAGCCGTCTCCTGCCCGAAGGCCCAGGTGGGGCCCATGAGCCAGGAATGGCCCTCGTAGATCTGCGCCCAGCTGGCGATGGGATTGCGCGGATGCAGATAGAAGGGCGCGTCCAGCTTCTGCACCACCTCCCAGAAGGGCCAGTATTGCGGCATGTCGTAATAGAGGCAGTTTTCCGGCGTGTTGGCCTGGGAGAAGCCGTTCACCAGCGCCCCGCGCATGCCCAGATCCTTCATGCAGCGCTCCAGTTCGCGAATGGCGAGGTCGGGGTCCTGCATGGGCAGGGCTGCGAAGGCCTGGAAGCGATCCGGGCGCAGAGCCACCTGTTCCGCCAGCCAGTCATTGGCGCGCATGGCGATCTCATTGGCCTTGGCGGGGTCGATGATGGCCTGCACGGCGGGCGCGTTGAGGGAGAGAATCATCATCTCCATGCCGTGCTTGTCCATCAGCTCCAGCCGCTTGCCATGGATGTCGAACAGACGCGCCTCCAGCTCGGGCCAGTAATCGTCCGGCACGAACCCCGCCGAATCCATCAGCGTGTCAGGAATGGCGAAATGTTCCTCAAGACCGATCTTGCCCTGCATGGCTTGCTCCCTTTGCCTTTGTCGAAAACCAGCCTAATCAATGAGCGGCCCCGGTCCAAGGGCTGATGTGGGAGGGGCTGATGGCGGTCATCGTTCTGGTGCATGGGGCTTGGAGCGGCTCCTGGTCGTGGAACGGCGTGGCGCCCCTGCTGCGCGCGGCTGGCCACGAAGTCCATGCGCCCACCCTCACAGGACTGGCCGAGCGCAGCCACATCGCCCCGGAGCATGTGAATCTCTCCAGCCATATCTCTGACATCGCGGGGCTCATGCGCTGGAATGATCTGCGCGAGGTGATCCTCGTGGGCCATTCCTACGGGGGCATGGCGATCACCGGGGCGGCGGATCGGGACATCAGCCGAATCAAGGGCATGATCTATATCGACGCCTTCGTGCCCGACGACGGTCAGAGCGTCTGGGATCTGGCGGGCGAGACGCGGGCCGCCGCCCAAAGAGCGGCGGCGCAGGCCCATGACGGCGGCCTTTCCGTTCCGCGCGCACGCGCCCCCCGCAACAGCGACAACGCCTATGCGCCGCGTTTCGATCCGCTCTTCACCGCCCATCCCATCGCCTGCTTCAGCGAACCTTTCGTGGCCACGCGCGCGGACAAAACAACATGGCCGCCTCGCCATTACGCCCTGTGCACGGCCTATGACCCCAGTCCTTTCCAGCCCATCGCCGCAGGCCTGCGCAAAGACAAAAGCTGGAGCCTCAGCACCTTCGATGCGCTGCATGATGTGGTGCGCACCCATCCCGTCGATGTGGCGCGGCGCATCGAGGAGGTGCTGGCGCAATGGGAGCGGCCAGCCTGAATCGTCATCAAACTGTCTACGAATCATGATGAAGCTGACGCAAGGGTCTGAAACGACCTTGCGAGGATCAAAAGATGTACAAGGCGGCCTCTCAGGCGTGGCGGAACACCAGGGGTTTCATCCCCCAGACAATCGCTCTGTTTCCAGGACGCAAACCCGTGCGTGACCTGCAGGGACTGCCGGCGTCCCTGGGCCGGATCGGTTCGCTGGAGGTGCGCCTCGCCACCCACAAGCGCGATATCCGCAAGGCGCAGAAACTGCGCTACAAGGTCTTTTATGAAGAGGGCGGCGCCATCGCGGACGCGCGCACAGCGCTGACCCGCCGCGACCTCTGCGCCTTCGACCGCATCTGCGATCATCTCATCGTCATCGACCATGATTCCGTCACCCGCTTCGGGCGCCGCAAGCCCAAGGTCGTCGGCTGCTATCGCCTGCTGCGGCAGGACGTGGCGGAGCGCAATGGCGGCTTCTATTCGGCCAGCGAATTCGACATCGCGCCCCTGCTGGCGCGTCATGCTGGCAAGCGTTTTCTGGAACTCGGCCGCTCCTGCGTCCATAAGGATTGGCGCTCCAAGCGCGTGTTGGAACTGATGTGGCGGGGCATCTGGACCTATGTGCGCCACCATTCCATGGATGTGATGATCGGCTGCGCGAGCCTGCCGGGCGCCGACCCCGCGCCCCATGCGCCGACGCTGGCCTGGCTGAGCGCAGCGGCCTCCCCTGACGATGTCTGGGCCACGCGCGCCCTGCCCGCGCGGCGCATCGCCATCAACGCCGCCAATACGCCAGACCTTGAACCCCGCAAGGCCCTGGCGAAACTGCCGCCCCTGCTCAAGGGCTATGTCCGCATCGGCGCGAAGATTGGCGCGGAGGCGGTGAGCGACCGCCAGTTCGGCACCACAGACGTCTTCATCATCATGCCCGTGGCCGAAATCGACCCGCGCTATATCTCCTATTTCAGCACGCCGGAAAGCGAAACAAAGCTCGCCGCCTGAGTCACGCGGCGCGGCGCGCCTCACCCAGCAAACTCACGCGGCGTCCTTGCATGAAAAGGCCGACGCGCTCCAGCCGCAGGCCAACGCGCTGCGAGGCTTGAACAATCGCGCCATGGGGTAGATCGACCTCGATCATGGCGCCCGTCTGATCCAGCCGCACATCCGCGCGTCGTTTCGCGCCCTGCCGCCGCACGGCTGTGATCTCGCCGCTCAGAAGCCCGCCCGCCTCCTCCAGCACTGCGTCTTCCGGCCTGAAGAAAAGCTCCGCCGCGCCTTCAAGCCCCGAAGCGACGCGGCCCAGCACTGCCGCCCCAAGACGGGCGCGGCCATTGGACATATCAACCGCCAAATGATTTGAATCGCCGATGAACCCGAAGATGAAAGGCGTGGCGGGCGAGTCATAGATTTCCTCGGGAGCGCCGATCTGCTCCAGCGCCCCGCGATTGAGAATCGCCACCCGATCCGACATTTCCAGCGCCTCGTCCTGATCGTGGGTCACGAAAATGGTGGTGTGGCCGGTGCGCTTGTGCAGGTCCCGCAGCCAGAGCCGCAGATCCTTGCGCACGCGAGCGTCAAGCGCGCCAAAGGGCTCGTCGAGCAGGAGCACGCGCGGCTCAACCGCCAGCGCGCGCGCCAAAGCCACACGCTGCCGCTGACCGCCCGACAGCTGGCCGGGAAAGCGCGCGTCAAGACCGGCAAGCTGCACAAGCTCCAGCAATTCATTCACCCGCTGCGCAATCTGGTGCGCCGCGGGCCGCGTGGCGCGCGGGCGTACGCGAAGGCCATAGGCTATATTCTCCGCCACGCTCATATGACGAAAGAGTGCGTAGTTCTGGAACACGAAACCTACGCGCCGCTCCTGCACGCTCAGGCGCAAAGCGTCCTGTCCGGCGAAGAGGATCTGTCCCGCCGTTGGCGTTTCAAGTCCGGCGATGGCGCGCAGCAGGGTTGTCTTGCCCGAGCCTGAGGGGCCGAGCAGGCCAATCAATTCGCCGGAGCGAATATCAAGATCGACGCCATGCAGAGCGGGCGAGGCGCCGAAGGTTTTTTGCAAAGCGCGAATCGCGATGTCCATGGGGTTGCCTCAGGTTCTGCGGCGCAGGGCCAATTCGCCCGCAAAGCGCCACTCGAGAAGTGTCTTGATGACGAGCGTGATCAACGCCAGCAGCGCGAGCAGCGAGGCGACTGCGAAGGCGCCGACCATGTTGTAGTCGTTGTAGAGCGCCTCAACCTGCAGCGGCATGGTGTTGGTGCCGCCGCGTATACGTCCGGAAACAACGGCGACAGCGCCGAACTCGCCCATGGCGCGCGCATTGCACAGCAGCACCCCATAAAGCAGCCCCCATTTGATATTGGGCAGGGTGACCGTGACGAACATGCGCCAGTCGGAGGCGCCCAGGGTCAACGCGGCCTGTTCGTCCTCGCTCCCCTGTTGCTGCATGAGCGGAATGAGTTCGCGGGCCACAAAGGGAAAGGTGACGAAGAGCGTCGCCAGCACGATGCCGGGCACGGCGAAGATCACTTCGAGTCCATGGGAGGCGAGCTGCGGCCCCAGCAATCCGCGCGCGCCAAACAGCAGCACGCAACACAATCCTGCAATCACAGGCGAGACCGAGAAGGGTAGATCAATGAGCGTCACAAGCGCGCTCTTGCCGGCGAACTCAAACCGCGCCACCGCCCAGGCCGCTGCGACGCCGAAGGCCGTGTTGATGGGCACGCAGATGGCGGCGACGATCAGCGTCAGCTTGATGGAGGATTGCGTGTCTGCGTCATTCAAGGCGTCCATGAAACCGGCGAGACCCTTGCCAAAGGCTTCGATGAAGACGGTGGCGAGCGGCAGGAAGAGAAACAGCGCCAGCACCGTCACAGCAAACCCAATCAACGCACGCCGCAGGGCTGGCGCCTCGGCCAGCGCATCGCGGTCGCGCTGGATGCGCAGGGGGGTCTCATGCAGGGAAAGATCAACCATGACCGGTTCTCCGACGCACCTGCGCCTGCAGGAGATTGATCATCAGCAGCAGGGCGAAAGACAAAGCGAGCATGATGGTGGCCACAGCAGTCGCGCCCGCCTCGTCAAACTCCTCAAGGCGCACCACGATCAGCAGCGGAGCGATCTCTGAAACAAGCGGGATATTGCCCGAGATGAAAACCACCGAGCCATATTCGCCGACCGCGCGGGCCAGCGCCAAAGCGAAACCCGTCAGGAAGGCGGGGACCAGCGGCGGCAGCACCACCTGAAAGATGGTGCGCAGACGAGAAGCGCCCAGCGTGGCCGAGGCCTCCTCTATCTCTGGCTCCACTTCCGACAAGACCGGCTCGACGCTGCGCACCATGAAGGGCAGGCCGATGAAGACCAGCGCCACGAAAATGCCCAGCGGCGTGAAGGCCACCTTGAAGCCCAGCGCATCAAGCGGGGCGCCGATCCAGCCATTGGGCGCATAGACCGCCGTGAGCGCGATGCCCGCCACCGCCGTTGGCAAGGCGAAAGGCAGATCGACCGCCGCGTCAAGCAGGCGCCGACCGGGAAATTCATAGCGCGTCAACACCCAGGCGACGATGCCGCCCAGCACCACATTGAGCGCAGCCGCCAGCAGCGAGAGACCGAAAGACAGTTTCAACGCCGCCGCCACGCGCGGTTGCGCTGCGATTGCGAGAATGCCCGACAGGCCCAGCCCCGACGCCCGCCACACCAGCGCCGCCAGCGGGATCAGCACGAGCACGCCAAGCCACAGCATCGCCGCCCCCAGCGCGGGCGCAAAGCCCGGCAGGGGGGAGGGCTTGAGGAGGGCGACCCTCACTTGCCCCCCGTGCCGTAGATCTGGTCGAAGGACCCGCCTTCAGCAAAATGCGCCTTCTGCGCCGCCGCCCAGCCGCCGAAATGCGCGTCGATGGTGAGCAGTTCCAGCTTGGGGAAGCGCGCGAGATCGGCGGGGTCGGCGGCGGCTTCATCGCGCGGGCGATAATGGTTCTTCGCGATGATCTTCTGGGCCGCAGGCGTATACAGAAATTCCAGATAGGCCTGCGCCGCCCTGCGGGTTCCATTGGCCTCCACATTGGCGTCGACCAGCGCCACCGGAGGCTCTGCTAAGATGGAGAGGGGCGGCGCGATGATCTCGAACTTGTCCTTGCCGAATTCGTCGAAGGCGAGGAAGGCCTCGTTTTCCCAAGCGATCAGCACATCGCCCACGCCCCGCTGGGCGAAGGTGATGGTGGAGCCGCGCGCGCCCGTGTCCAGCACCGGGGCGTTCTTGTAGATCGCGCCCACGAAGGCGCGAACCTTTGCCTCATCGCCCCCAAAATGGCGCTGCGCATGGCCCCAGGCGGCGAGATAGTTCCAGCGGGCGCCGCCAGAGGTTTTGGGATTGGGGGTGACGACGGAGACGCCGGTCCTGGCCAGATCGTCCCAATCCCTGATGCCCTTCGGGTTGCCCTTGCGCACGAGGAACACGATGGTCGAGGTATAGGGGGTTGAGTTGTTGGGCAGGCGTTTGGCCCAATCTGCGGGGAGCCTGCCCGAGTTGGCGGCGATGGCGTCGATGTCTGGGGCGAGCGCCAGCGTCACCACATCCGCCTTCAGCCCGTCGATGACCGCGCGGGCCTGCGCGCCCGAGCCGCCATGGGAGGCGCGGATCGTGACCTTTTCGCCCGCGCTCTGGCGCCAGGCGTCCGCGAAGGCCGCGTTGATGGCTTTGTACAGCTCCCGGGTGGGGTCATAGGAGACGTTGAGGAGCGTCACATCGGCCCGGGCTGCGGGTGCCAGGGCGAGGGCGGCGACGAGGGCCGCGAGGCGGGCGAGGCTGCGGAGGGACATGGGTTTCTCCGTTCAATTCCCATAATCTTGACAGGATTAGTCGGGAAATCAAGCGGCCTCGGATTTTTCTTGAAAACCTATATATTTCCGTAACTTGGATTAAATGAAGGCCCCGGCGAACACGTCCTGCCCGAAAATTCCCGCCTCACTGGAGATCAGATCCGCCCGAGCGAGGGCCTCGGCCAGGGTGCGCTTTTCCAGAATGGCCAGCACGGCCTCGTGGGTGTCGGCGAGGATGGCGCGCAAGCCGCAGGCGGCCTCGTCGCGGCAGTCCTCGCAACGGCGGTAGGCGGTGCGCGACAGGCAAGGCAGCGGCGCCACCGGCCCGTCGATCTGCCGCAGGATGGTGGCGAGCGTGAGGGTTTCCGGGGACTTGTCGAGCTGATACCCCCCCTCCTTGCCCCGCTTGCTGGAGACGAAGCCAGCCCGTTTCAGATCAAGCATGATCTGTTCAAGGAAGGCGGCGGGAATCTGCTCGCCTTCCGCGATAAGCCGGGTCGAGCGCGCGGTCCCCGGCTTCAGGCGAGCCAGATGGATGAGCGCCTTCAGGGCGTAGCGTGAGCGTTGCGAGATCAAGGTCATCCTCCAGACCGCTCACTCTAATCCCACTGGAGAAGTCGGGAAAGGCCGGATCGCTTGCCCCCGCCCTCCCGCTTGCCTACCATGGCGCAAAACGCGGGCGTCGCTGCGTCGGAGATCGGGATGAAACGTCTGAAGCTGGCCCTTCTGCTGGGCCTGACCCTCGTGGCGCAACAAGCGGTTGCAGCCACCAAGATCGTCATCGGCACGGTGCCCAATGTCGGCGATGGCCCGCTGATCTGCGCCATGGAGCGCGGCTATTTCCGCGAGCAGGACATCGAGGTGGACATTGCGCCCTTCAAGACCGCGTCGGAAATGACGCCGCTGATGGTGCGCGGCGATCTGGCCATGATGGGGGGCGGCGTCAGCGTGTCCTTCTTCAACAGCATCGCCCAAGGCCTGCCCCTGCGCTATTTCGTCAATCGCGGACAGGCGCCCGTCTGGCACAGCATCGTGGTGCGCAAGGGGCTCGAGGGCAAGATCAAGGGAGCGAAGGACCTGAAGGGCCTGCGCATCGCCACCAGCGCGGCGGGGGGCCTGTCGGAATATGAATTGGGCAAGACGCTGGAGACCGCCGGCCTCAGCCTTGATGATGTCGACACCAAACATCTGAGCATGCCCCAGTCGGTGGCCGCGATCCAGACGGGCGCGGTGGACGCCGGGGTTTTCGTCGGACCCTTCGATACGGCGGCGATCCAGGGCGGCGGCTTCCATCTGCTTTATGCGGATGAAATGGTGAAGCCGCGCATGGAGGTGAGCGGCCTCATGTACAATTCCGAATGGGCGGCGAAAAACGCCGCTACGCTGGATCGTTTCACGCTGGCCTATATCAAGGGCGTGCGCTGCTTTCTGGACGCAGAGCAACCCGGCCCCGCCCATGAAGAAATGATCGACGGCTTCGTGAAACATTCGGCCATAAAGGACCGCGCCATCTATGCGGAGATGAAATGGACCGCCATCAACCCCAACGGGCGGGTCGAGCTGGATTCGCTGATGGACCAGCAGGATTTCTACATGCGGCGCGGCTATCTCAAGCAGAAACTCTCCGCAGAGGCGATGTTTGATCCGGGCCCCGTGGAGCGGGCGTTGAAAATCCTCGGCGAGCGACCACGTTGAGGCGGGCTTCAAATTCCCGGGAACGCAGGCGTGACTTGCTTTCCGTCAAAATTTGGCCCTAATCAGACCGTGCATTTCGCGCCCTGAAACCGGATGGCCGGTCTGGGCGGTGTTTTTATCAAATGGGGAGGTGGCGCATGCGCGCAGGCGTGTCGGCGCTTTTGATGGTGGCGTCTGTTTCTTTGGCGTCGGTTTCGACATCCTTTGCGAAGGATCCAAGCCCGGATGCGATCAAGGGACTCTATCTCACAACGGATTTTCCCGCCGTGCAGATCCGCGCGGGCGAGGAGACCACCCTTCCCCTCACGATCTACAACTATGGCCTGCCGCCCCAGCGCACCGCCGTCACCATCGCCGACACGCCGGCGGACTGGAAGGCGGATGTGGAGGGCTCCGGCAAGCCCGTGAGCGCCGCCTTTGTCGATTATGACGGGCGCGCCAATCTCAATCTGAAACTGAATATCCCGGCCACCGCCAAGCCCGGCGATTACAAGCTCACCATCAACGCCAATGGCGATGGCGCCAATTCCTCCCTGCCGATCTCGATCAGGCTGGCGGAGCCTCTGGCGGCGAAACTGACGGCGACGCCGAAATTCCCCGTGCTGCGCGGCTCGCCCAAGTCGAGCTTCGATTTCAACGTGGCGGTGAAGAACGAATCGGGCGCGGACATGACGGTGAGCCTGCGCGTGGATGCGCCCGGCGGCTTCACCACCACCTTCAAGGAAGGCTACAGCACCCAGGAGATCACCAGCCTCTCGATCAAGGCGAACGAGAGCAAGGACATCACGGTCGCCGTGAAGCCCGGCCCCCGCGCCCCCGCTGGCGAGACCCCGATCACCCTCGCCATCGCCGGCGACAAGGCGAGCGTGCAGGCGAAGCTGGCGCTGGACATCAGCGGCCAGCCCGCCATCACCGTCACCGGCCAGGACGAGCGCCTGAGCGGCGAGGCGACCGCTGGCCAGGAGCGCAGCATTCCCCTCATCATCCGCAACACGGGCTCGGCGCCCGCGCGCGGCGTCGCCGTCAGCGCCACCCCGCCCAGCGGCTGGAAGATCTCTTTCGATCCGAAGGAAATTCCCGAAATCGCGGCGGGCGAAGAGCAGAAGGTCGCGGCCCTCCTGACCCCCAGCGCCAAGGCCATCGCCGGGGACTACATGGTCAGCGTGCGCGCTTCGGGCGAAGGCGTATCCGAATCCGCGAACTATCGCGTCACCGTGACCACCTCGACCCTGTGGGGCGTAACGGGCATAGCGGTCATCGGCGCGGCCCTGCTCGTGCTGGTCGGCGCCGTGGGGAGGTTCGGTCGCAGATGAGCGAACCGGTCATCCGCACGCAGCAGCTCACCAAGGCTTACGGAACGAGACTGGCGGTCGACAAGCTCGACCTCACCATCGAACCGGGCGAGGTCTTCGGTCTGCTCGGACCCAATGGCGCCGGCAAGACCACGACCATCCTGATGCTGCTCGGCCTCACCGAACCGACCTCGGGCACGGCCATGGTGGCGGGCTTCGACCCGCTGCGCCAGCCCCTCGAAGTCAAGCGGCGCGTGGGCTACATGCCCGATCAGGTCGGCTTCTACGACAACCTGACCGGCGTGGCGAACCTGCGCTACACGGCGAAACTCTGCGGATTCAGCAACAAGGAAGCCGACGAGCGCATCGCATCGGCGCTGGCTCGCGTGCGCCTGACAGAGGCGGGACAACGGCAGGTGCTCGGCTATTCCCGCGGCATGCGCCAGCGCCTCGCCATCGCGGAAATCCTGATGAAGGGCGCCTCCATCGCCATTCTCGACGAGCCGACCGGCGGGCTTGACCCGCAATCGACCCGCGAATTCCTGGAGCTCATCCGTTCCCTCAAGAAGGACGGCATGACCATCCTTCTGTCCTCCCACATGCTAGAACTCGTGCAGTCTGTCTGCGACCGGGTGGCCCTGTTCAGCCAGGGCAAGATCGGCCTCATGGGGCGGGTGGAGGATCTGCTGCGCAGCGTGCTCGGCGGCTCCCACATCATCCGCATCGAGGCGCATGGAGACGGCCTTGAGGCGGCGCTGTCCGCCGTGCCCGGCGTCTCCCGCGTGACCCATGAGGGCTCGGGGCTGCGCATCGAGGCGACGGGGGACATTCGCGGCGACATCGCCCGGGCCGTGGTCGCCGCAGGCGGCGATCTCACCATGATGGACGCAGGCCATGCGAGCCTGGACGACGTCTATGCGCGCTTTTTCGAGGGTATACCCAATGCGGCGTGAAGGCTCGGCCCTTGCGGGCGCTGGAACGGTGATGATGAAGGAGCTGGGGGACAATCTCTCCAGCACACGCATGCGCCTGCTCGAACTGCTGGTGTTCCTGACAGGAGCCGGCGCGGTCTTCGCCACCATCGGCGAGGTGCGCGACGCCGTGGGCGAGGACCCCTTCGTCTTCCTGCGCATCTTCACGACCGCCAAGGGCGAGACCTTGCCGTCCTTCGCGGCCTTTCTGGGTTTTCTGATCCCCATCGTCGCCATCGCCCTGGGCTTTGACAGCGTGAACAGCGAGTTCAATGGCAAGACCATGAGCCGCATCCTGGCGCAGCCGATCTATCGGGATGCGCTGCTTTTTGGAAAATTCATGGCCGGGCTGACCACCCTCGCCGTCATGCTCTCGGCCCTGTGGATCTTCGTCATCGGCCTCGCCATCGTGAAACTGGGCCTGCCGCCCGGCACGGAAGAGGTGATGCGCGGCTTCGCCTTCCTCATTACCGCCATCGCCTATGGGGGCGTCTGGCTGGGGCTGGCCATGCTGTTCTCGGTCATGTTCCGCTCGGCCGCCACTGCGGCTTTGGCCTCCCTGGCGGTCTGGCTGCTCTTCGCCTTTTTCTGGAACATGGTGATCACGGTGATCACGCCGATCATTGCGCCGGTCGATCCCTATAATCCCATGTCGATCCTCTATACGGTGGAGGTGGGCCAAGCCCTGTCGCGGCTTTCGCCCAACACGCTCTTCGCCGAAACGACCATGGCCTTCCTCAATCCCGGCACGCGCTCGCTGGGCCTCGTGCTGCAATCCCAGATGCAGGGCGCCATTTCCGGCCCCTTGCCCTTCACCGAGAGCATGGCGCTGGTCTGGCCGCAGGTGACAGGCCTTCTCGCCTCGGTCATCGGCCTCTTCACCCTGGCCTATGTGATGTTCCAGCGGCAGGAAGTACGCGCCTGAGCCTCGCCATCGTCCCCCTGCGCCCTAGATCCCCATAGGGGGCAGCGAAGGGAGCGAAGGGTGGACGCCAGCATCGCCGATTACGCCATGATCGGGGACTGCGAGACGGCGGCCCTCGTGCATCGCTCCGGCTCCATCGACTGGCTCTGCCTGCCCCGCTTTGACTCCGACGCCTGTTTCGCGCGCCTGCTGGGCGACCGGGACAATGGCCACTGGTCCATCTGCGCCCGCGATGTGATCGAGACGCGCCGGGCCTATCGGGACGGAACGCTGATCCTCGTCACCCATCTCGCCACGCAGACAGGCGCCGCGCGGGTGATCGACTTCATGTCGCCCCGCGACCAGCATGCGGATCTCATCCGCATCGTGGAGGGAATCGAGGGCTGCGTGACCTTCGATGTGGAGCTGGTGATCCGCTTCGACTATGGGCGCACCATCCCCTGGGTGACCCATCCGGACCCGACGACCCTGATGGCGGTGGCGGGACCCAACACCCTGTTCCTGCAGACTCCCATCCGCCTGCATGGGCAGGACATGCGCACTCTGGGCGTCTTCGCCATCAAGGCGGGGGAGCGCGTGCCCTTCACGCTCACCCACCGCGTCTCGCTCTCCGAGCGCCCGCCCTATGTGGAGGCCATGACCGCGCTGGCGAATACGGAACGCTACTGGCGCGACTTCTCGGACCGCTGCCCGCCGGTGGGCCCATGGACCCAGCAGGTGAAACGCTCCCTGATCACCCTGAAGGCCCTCACCTTTGGACCGACCGGCGGCATGGTCGCCGCCGCCACCACCTCCCTGCCGGAGAAGATCGGGGGAACCCGCAACTGGGACTATCGCTTCTGCTGGCTGCGCGACGCCACCTTCACCCTGCAGGCCTTCATGAGCCTTGGCTATTACGACGAGGCCTCCGCCTGGCGCGATTGGCTCATGCGGGCCATCGCGGGCGATCCCGCGCAGATGCAGATCATGTATGGGGTGAGCGGCGAGCGGCGCCTCGCCGAATGGGAGGCGCCGTGGCTCAGCGGCTTTCGCGGCTCGCGCCCCGTGCGAATCGGCAATGCGGCGGCCGAGCAGATGCAGCTGGATGTGCGCGGCGAAGTCATCGACGCCATGGCGCGGGCCGTGAAAGGCGGCATCGCCGCCCATCCCCGCAGCGCCGAATTGCGCCGCGCCAGCCTCGAACATCTGGCGACCGTGTGGCGCGAGCCCGACGAAGGCATCTGGGAGATGCGCGCCGGGCGGCAACATTTCACCCATTCCAAGGTCATGGCCTGGGTGGCCTTCGACCGGGCGCTCGCCTATGCGCCCCAATCAGAGCGCGACCGGGAGGACCAGCTGCGCTGGCGCGCCATCGCCAACGAGATCCACGCGGAGGTCTGCGAGAAGGCCTATGACCCCGCGCAGAACGCCTTCACGCAGGTCTATGGTCGGCCATGGCTTGATGCGAGCCTATTGCAGATGGCGCTGGTGGGCTTTCTGCCGCCGAGCGACCCGCGCATTCTGGGCACCATCGCCGCCATCGAGAAGCGCCTGGTGCGCGATGGCCTGACCCTGCGCTACGAGACCGATGTGGTGGCCGATGGATTGCCGCCGGGGGAGGGGCGCTTTCTGGCCTGCAGCTTCTGGCTCGCCGACAATCTCGTGCTGATCGGGCGCCACGCGGAGGCCTGCGCCCTGTTCGAGCGCCTGCTGGCCCTGTGCAACGACGTGGGCCTGCTGGCCGAGCAATATGATCCGGACCTGCGAGAAATGCTCGGCAATTTCCCCCAGGCCTTCAGCCATGTGGGGCTCATCAACACCGCTGTGAACTTGTCGCGCGGCATGTCCCCGGCGACAAGCCCCATTATGGCTTCTGGAACTTGAGGACGAATTCATCCACCGGGGTGGGATTGCGGAACACGGCCGCCGTGCGCTGGTCCTCGGGATGCCTGAGGAAATCGCCAGACGCCACCAGCTTGAATCCGGCCGCCTCGACCTCGGCGCGCAGGGCGCTTTCGGCGATGCGATGCAGGGTCTTGCCCACGGTGGCGCCATCTTCGGGCCGCGCCGCATGGTCGGCGATGATATAGAAACCACCTGACTTCAACGCCGCGAAAATCGCCTTGTTCATGCGCGCGCGATCAACCTCCATATAGGTGGTGTCGTGATAGGCGAAGAACATGGTGACCATGTCGAAGGCGCCCGCTTCCGCAGACGCGGGATCCTCGTAGGGCCGCGCCAGCGCGACCGCATGGCGCATGGCCGGGGTCTGCATGCGCGCTTCGAGTTTCTCCGACTTGCCCGGGTTCTGCGCATAGACCTTGCCGCTCTCGCCCACCGAGCGGGCCAGCAATTCGGAGCTGTATCCAGCCCCCGCGCCCAGATCCAGAACCGTCATTCCGCTCCTGGCGCCGATAAAGGGCAGGAACTGCGTCGCCTGCCGCTTGCCATCATTCTGCTTGTCCGCATCCGTGCGGTCGGGCGCGGCGAGAATGGCGGCGTAGTCCTGCGCAGAGGCGCCGGTGAAGCTGGCGAAGGCGATCGCGCCGGACAGGACAGCGGCCATCAAGGTTGCGGCTCTCATGGGGACCTCCCTTTTTTATGGAGGGCATGATTGCCGCTTGTGGGGGAGATGGCAAGCGGGAGTCCGGTTTAAGATCGCGCCGGTTCAGACTTATGTCTTCAGCTCTTGCATGCGCCCGATGAGCCGCTCCCGGTCAGCATCGAGCTTCACCGGATTGGTTTTCGCAGAAAGATATTGGCGCTCCTTGCGGCCAAGAAAATAGGCGATCCGTTCGTTGTTTGAGGGAGATGGATGGGGCAGACCATCCAGAATGCGTTCGCCATCAAGGACACCATCACGCGAAAGCATGGCCAAGGCCGAAGCCGGAGCGGGACCGAGCGGAACCCAAACCACATTTGGAAGCATGCGGGCCTCCTCTGTCAGGAAATCGAGGATCTGCCGACGGAGCAGGGGCAACGAGACCATGGCTGGGCTCCCCGAATAGTTCAGGCCATTTAGGTAGACCGGGTAGCGCAACGCTGATGTGTAATGGACGAGGTCCGCACGGGCGCTGAAGAGTTCGGCACAGGACCCTATGCCTAGCCAACGGGATAGGTAGATGCTGTCCAGCATATCGATCAGGGAAGTTCGCATCGAACCCGAGAAGCTGGCTGTCTCCTTCGCGGATTTCGAGACTGCTGCGAGTTCATTTCTCGCCACTAAGCCTCGACGAGCCTCAAGGAGTGCGTTCACCGCTTGCTGTCGACCCGGGGTGATGCCGACCAGCACCACTCGCGCGTTCGTATTGACATAGTCGAACGGTGCATAGGTCACGGTGAGCGGCCCGTCCTGATCGAGAACCAGCTTACCGGCGAGGGTTGGGTCGGAGCTGATCTGCGCGATGGAGGCGTCTGCGATGACATTCGAGAAACGAGACAGGAGGTTTTTCATAAAACGGACCTTTCGATTTAAGCGACGAAAAATTTTGTTTTGTTGGGATGGGTCAGGGTCGCAGAAACCGGCCCTGCTGGTGTGCGACGGTGACAATGCTGCCATTGTCAGCGACGATGACGTAGACGCGAAGCCATGCCTCGATAGTGCGCAGACCCCGCGCGCCGCCGAGATAGGCCTTGAGGCGTCGGCGCGCTGATTTGTCGAAGAACAAGCGCTCGGCGCCACCGCAACGCATCGACGAACCGAACCGTTGGAGGAGTTCAACCACCATCATCGGGATGCCGCGCTGCGCAAGTCGCTGGCTCGCATGGATTGTCAGACCGGAAGACATCAGTTGTCTCCCTCTTTTGGCATCCTCAGATCGCTAACGCTTCTGCGCTGCCAACTCACTCCAGCAACGAGGCCCCAGTTGCCTACGCTGTTTGGACGGCGCCAGAATGGCGTCGGCATGCGCGCAAGACGGTCGAGTGCTTCCCTATAGTCTTCAACATCATTCTCGGCGCCCTTGGGGCCAATGCTGTAGCCGCGCTTGTTTCGACAGGAGGCCGGATCAAACCAGCTACCGTCTTTGGAGACAGGAACGAACACGACCTCTCCGAGCTCTTGCGTATCAATCGCCGAGGCCAAATGAAAGTTTGAGCCGGGTTCCTTCCAGACGGAGGGTTTGAAGCTTTCCCTGCTGAGGAGCCAGCGTAGCGCCTCCCCATAGGGAATCTCTCCAGTAGCGGTCGTGGTCAAAACGGCGCCGCCCGCTTTAGGGGTCAACATGTTCCTGATGCTCTTTGCGCTGATTTGAGCGAGCGCCGCCAACTGCTCAAGAGTGACGTCACGCTGCGTGTCGAGGCGAAACCGGGCTTCGGCCGCAAGGACTGTATTGGGCAGATCCTGAATGCTGCCCCAGCCCCGCGGGATGCCGTCACACAACTTGCGAGCGTAAAGCACATGCGCCTCCGCTACGCGTACAATGTCCGCATCTTTGGGCGCCAACCTAAAAAAAGACTCGTCGGGGGGTAGTCCCCAATAAGCGAAGGCGTTCAGCGACACCATAAATTGCGCACTGGTAGGGGACATTTCGTCCACCCGCTCAAACAGCTCACGCCAAGGCAAATCAGTGCCACGTAGATCGGTTGAGGTATAAACACGTTCACGCAGGACACGCATGGCGGCGTCAACTGCACTGGAATCCATCAGAAGAAGTTCCAGCCACTCTCCGGTCGCCACGAGTAGCGATGCAATGTCGCTTCCCTCGAAACTCTCATAACATTCACCAAAATCCGTCCAGCGGGTTTCGTAAATCTCCTCCATGCCGACGCTCCATAGTCAGGACAAAGGATGATCCTTTATCCCTTTATGAAGCCTGAATTAGAGCTTGTCAATAGGATTTAGGATGTTCCTCGGTCCTATTTATCTATCAGCTCGAATGGCAAGCGGGAGTCCTACCCCTCCAGCTCCTCGCGCAGCATCTCCAGCTCCAGCCATTCCTGTTCGAGCTTGTCGATCTTCGCCTGCAAGTCCCCATAGTCCGTGGTGGCCTTGGCGAAGGCGAACTGGTCCTTCTTGTAGAAATTGGGATCGTCGAGCTTGCGCTGCAGAAGGGCCTGCTGGGCGCGGAAGGCTTCGATGCGCGGGGGGATCGTCTCAAGCGCGTGTTTCTGCTTGAAGGAGAGGCGGCCCTTGGCCTTGGCGGGCGCGGCCACCGCGGCTGCGGCGCGCTTTTTCTCGCGCTCCTGCTTGCGCGAGGGCGCCTCGCCACCCACGCCAAAGCCGCGTTGCGAGACCATGTCCGAATAGCCGCCGGCATATTCGATCCAGCGCCCCTCGCCTTCGCTGACGATGACCGAGGTCGAGACGCGATCGAGAAAATCACGATCATGGCTGACCACCAGAACCGTACCGGGATAATCGGCGATCATCTCCTGCAGGAGATCGAGGGTTTCCAGATCAAGGTCGTTGGTGGGCTCGTCGAGCACCAGCAGATTCGAAGGCAAGGACAGGGCGCGCGCCAGCACAAGGCGTCCGCGCTCGCCGCCCGACAGGCGCGACACCGGGGTGCGGGCCTGTTCGGGGGTGAAGAGGAAGTCCTTCATGTAGCTGATGACGTGCTTGCGCTCGCCATTGATGTCGATGAAATCGCCGCCGCCGCCGGTCAGCACATCCTTCAGGGTCTCGTCGGCGGCCAGCGCGATGCGCTTCTGGTCAAGGCTCGCCATCTGCACATTGGCGCCCAGCCGCAGCTTGCCGCTGTCGGGCTCCAGAACGCCCGTGAGCATGGAGATGAGCGTGGTCTTGCCGGCGCCATTCTGGCCGACAATGCCCACCCTGTCGCCGCGCAGGATGCGCGTGGTGAAGTCGGCGATGATGGTCCGCTCCCCATAGGACTTGAAGACATGCTCGGCCTCGATGACGAGCTTGCCGGAAACAGTGCCCTCGGAGACGCTGATCTGCACATCGCCCACGAGCTTGCGGGCCTCGCGCACCTGGGAGCGCAGCTCCGCCAATCGGCCCATGCGGCCCATGTTGCGCTTGCGGCGTCCGCTGACGCCGTGGCGCACCCAATGTTCTTCATTGGCGATCTGCCGGTCGAGCTTGTGGCGGTCGCGCTCCTCCTCCTCCAGCACCTGATCGCGCCAGGCCTCGAATTCGCCAAAGCCCTTGTCGAGGCGCCGCGTCGCGCCCCGGTCGATCCAGACGGTGGCGTTGGTGAGATTTTGCAGGAAGCGTCGATCATGGCTGATCAGCACGAGGGCGGAGCGGAGCGACGACAGCTCCTTTTCCAGCCATTCGATGGCGGGCAGATCGAGATGGTTGGTGGGCTCATCCAGCAGCAGCACATCAGGCTCGGGCGCCAGCACCCGCACGATGGCCGCCCGGCGCGCCTCGCCGCCGGACAGGCGCGCGGGATCCTCGTCGCCGGTGAGGCCCAGCTGCTCCAAGAGATAGCGGGCCTTGTAGGGCTCGTCGCCGGG
>CANCSY010000039.1 GCA_947380915.1 Beijerinckiaceae bacterium | reverse complement strand
AGATCGACCTGCCCCAGCTGCATCAGATGGCCCGCGCTGTTGTCCACGATCAGCGTATGGGGCACGCCATGTTCGCTCAACTCCCAGGCGGTGAGGGAGGCGCCCTGGTTGCGCGGGCGGGTTTCGCTCACCCAGACATGGAGAGCAATCCCCTCCTCATGGGCCTTGTAGATCGGCGCGGTGGCCGTGCCCCAGTCCACGGTCGCCAGCCAGCCCGCGTTGCAATGGGTCATGATGTTGATGGTCTGCCCGGGCTTTTGCGCCGTGATGGCGCGGATCAGCTCAAGGCCGTGGTCGCCGATGGCGGCGTTGATCGCCACATCCTCGTCCGCAAGCGCGGCGGCCGCCGCATAGGCGGCGTGGGTGCGCTCGATGGGGATCAGGGGCGAGAGCAGGCGGTGCATCTCCTCCACCGCCCAGGCCAGATTCACCGCCGTGGGCCGGGCGGCGACAAGACGCTCGCAGGCCTCGTGCAGGGCCGCGTCCGAATCGTCCGCCTGCATGGCCAGAGCCACGCCATAGGCGGCGGCCGCGCCGATCAGCGGCGCCCCGCGCACCCACATGTCCGCAATGGCGGTCACGGCGTCGTCGAGGTTGGTCAGGCGGCGGGTTTCGAAACTGTGCGGCAGCGCCGTCTGGTCGATGATGACCACGCCCAGCCCGTCCTCATCCAGCCAGAGGCTGCGATACTCCTGCCCGCGCACACGCATGACCCATCCTCCATCCTGTCGCACACTATCAGAAGCCGCAACGCCCTGTCGTGGTTCGAAGCCCTTCAGGCGCAAACCCCTTCAACCGATTGACTCCCGCCCGCCGATGACTAGGCTGCGGCGTCCTTTGCCGGGTCTGCCCGGCGCAACGAGCCAGCAGGTCCTCATGTCGAAACTGATTTTCCCCGCATCTCCGGCGCCCACCCTCGCCATCGCTGGCAGCGATGACCGCATCCCCGTTCAGCGCGTCTTCTGCGTAGGCCGCAATTATGAAGAGCATGCGAAGGAAATGGGCCAGCAGGTCGAACGCGACGAGCCCTTCTATTTCACCAAATCGCCCGAGGCGGTGGTGGCGGATGGCTCCACCATTCCCTACGCCACCGTCACCCAGAACTATCACTACGAGTTCGAGCTGGCCGTGGTGATCGGCGCCCCCGCCTTCCGGGTTTCAAAGGAAGAAGCCCTCTCCAAGGTCTTCGGCTACGCCTGCTCCCTCGACATGACCCGCCGCGACCTCCAGCTGATGAAGCGCGCCAAGCAGCTGCCGTGGGATATCGGCAAGGACATCGAGTTCAGCGCCCCCGTGGGCGTGGTCGTGCCCGCCGCCCAGTTCGGCGAGCCCAAGGCCCAGCGCATCGAGATGCGCCAGAATGGCGTAACCAAGCAGGACTCGACCCTCGGTCACCTCATCTGGTCCGTGCCCGAGATCATCTCCCACCTGTCGACGCTCTATCACCTGCGTCCGGGCGACGTGATCCTCACCGGCACCCCCGCCGGCGTCGGCCCCTGCCTGCCCGGCGACGTGCTGGAAGGCACGATCGAAGGCGCGGGCAGCCTGAAGGTGACCATCGGACCCTCGATCTGACCTGAACGCATGGGTTTTCAACGGCGGGGCCACACCCCGCCGTTTTCTGTTGCGACGCTCGATTGACAAAGACGGGACGGCTTCGCATCTTGACAATAAAATGGAGGAACGAGCATGCCCGTATTGAAGGTCAATGGCCGCACGCATGACGTGCAGGCCGCAGAAGAAGCGCCCCTGCTCTATGTGCTGCGCAACGATCTTGCCCTGAACGGCCCCAAATACGGCTGCGGCCTCGCCCAATGCGGCGCCTGCACCGTGCTGGTCGACGGCCAGCCCGTACGCTCCTGCGTGACCTCCGCGGGCGCCGTCGCGGGGCAGGACATCACGACGCTGGAAGGCCTTTCCGCCAATGGCAAGCCCAGCAAATTGCAACAGGCCTTCATCGACGAACAGGCCATGCAGTGTGGCTATTGCGTCAACGGAATCATCATGCGCGCGCAGGCGCTGCTCGACCAGAACCCCAAGCCCACGGAACGCGAAGTGCGCGTGGCGCTTGATGGCAACCTCTGCCGCTGCGGCGCGCAGAACCGCATGGTGCGCGCTGTGCTTCGCGCCGCACAGGAGGGCTGACCCATGACCATCCAGACATCCCGCCGCTCCCTTCTGCTCGGCTCTGGCGCGCTCGCGCTGGGCTTTTCTATCGCCGGCGACTTGCTGGCCCAGCAGCCTGCCGCCCCCGCCCTGCCGGGCGACCTCAAACAGTCGCCCAAGGTCTCCTCCTGGCTGCGTATCGAGGCCAATGGCCGCGTGCGTCTGCTGGTCGGCAAGGTGGAACTGGGACAGGGCATCCTGACCGCGCTGGCGCAGCTCTGCGCAGAAGAACTCGAGATCGATATCGCCCGCCTCGACATCACCTCGGGCGACACGCAGCTCGTCCCCGATGAAGGCGGCACCACCGGCTCTTTCTCCATGCCCAATTGCGGCAGCGCCGTGCGTCAGGTCTCCGCCGAGGCGCGGCAGATTCTCGTCTCGCTCGCCGCCGCCAAACTGAACGCGGACGCCGCCAAACTCACCGTGAGCGACGGGACCGTGAAGGCGCCCGATGGCGCCAGCGTCACCTACTGGAACCTGGTCGCAGGCCGCGAACTGGAAATCGAGGCCACCGGCAAGGCGCCCCTGCGCCCCCGCGAGTCGCGCCGTTATGTGGGCAAGGATGTGCCGCGCATCGACATTCCCGCCAAGGTCAAAGGCGACCTCATTTTCATTCAGGACCTGCGGCCGCAAGGCATGCTGCATGGGCGCGTGCTGCGTCCACCGGCCTATGGCGCCAAGCTCGTGAAGCTGGACGCCGCCGAGGTCGAGAACATGCCCGGCGTGGTCAAGGTGGTGCGCAATGGCGATTTCGTGGGCGTGATCGCAGCCCGCGAGGAACAGGCCCTGGCCGCCCATGGGCGGCTGCAAACCATCGCCCAGTGGGATGTGCCCAAGACCGGCGAGACGCAGGACACGGTCCATGCCTGGATGCTCACCCAGCCGGAGAAACTGACCGTCATCAAGGACCAGCCGAACAAGGCGACGCCCGCTGACGCGCAGACGGTCGAGGCCGCCTACAAGCGCCCCTATCATATGCACGCCTCCATCGGCACCTCGACCTCCATCGCCGTGCTCGACGCCCAGGGCGTCACACACGTGGACTCCCACAGCCAGGCCGTCTTCGAATTGGGCGCCGCCATCGCCGAAATGCTCGGCGTCGAGAAGGCCAAGGTCCATTGCCGCCATGTGCAGGGCTCGGGCTGCTATGGCCACAATGGCGCCGACGACGCATCCGCCGACGCCGCCCTGCTGGCCCAGGCCGTGCCGGGCAAGCCCGTGCGCGTCCAGTGGTCGCGCAACGACGAGCACAAGTGGGAGCCCTATGGCGCGGCCATGCTGATGAAGACGAAGGCGCGGGTGGACGCCAAGGGCGACATTCTCGACTGGTCGCTCGACCTCTGGTCCACCTCCCACGGCACAAGGCCCGGCGGCAAGGCGGGCAATCTCTTGCCGGCGCGCATGCTGGAAAAGCCCTTCGCCCTGCCAACGCCCGTGAATGGCGGCCCGCCCAACTATGCGGCTGACCGCAACGCCATCGCGATCTATGAATTCCCCGGCCAGACGGTCACCACCCACTTCCTGACCAATTTCGCCGCTCGCGCTTCCTCCACGCGCGGGCTTGGCGCCTATGCCAATATCTTCGCCATCGAGAGCTTCATCGACGAATTGGCCCATCGGGCCAAGGCGGATCCGGTCGAATACCGGCTGCGCTACCTGAAGGATGAGCGCGCCCGCGCCGTGCTGCAAAAGACTGCGGACATGCTGGGCTGGTCGAAGCAGGAGAAGAAGGTCCCGGGACGCGGACGCGGCATCGCCTTCGCCCGCTACAAGGGCCTCGCCTCCTTTTGTGCGGTCGCCCTGGAGGTGGAGGTTGATCGGAACTCGGGCGCCATTCGCGTCTTGCGCGCGGTCAGCGCCAATGACGCGGGCGAGGTCGTGGCGCCCGATGGGGTGAAGAACCAGATCGAGGGCGGCCTGGTGCAGTCCTTGTCCTGGACCATGAAGGAAGCCGTGCGCTTCGACGCGGCTGGCGTGAAGACTGCGGACTGGGTCTCGTATCCCATCCTCACCTTCAGCGAGGTTCCCCCCATCACGGTGGAACTGATCGACCGGCCGGGAATGCCTTTCCTCGGCGCGGGCGAAGCCTCCCAGGGCCCGGCTGGCGCTGCGCTGGCCAACGCCGTCTTCGATGCGGTGGGCGCACGTCTGCGCGACATCCCCTTCACGCCCGCGCGCGTGAAGGCGGCCATGGCGTAAGGGGGATCGAAGGGGGCGCTGGCTTTGCAACACCGCTTGGCGCCAGACGCCATAACGAGGGTCGCGCCCCCACCCTCGCCAAAGCTTTTCTCCGCACATCCTGCGGAGAGAAGGCTCATCAATCTCCGCATCGGGGGTGGAGCAGCTGCATCTTTGGCGATCCTCGCCCCCTTGCCTCCCTCTTAAGACGGATGCGCCTCAAATCCTCCCGTTTTGAATGGTCCGAACGGGCGCCTGTGCTATCTTGTCCCTCAGGCCTCGCCCTTTTCAGGATTCGACATGACGCTCCTCAGTCTGGCCGTCGCGGCCCTCTCGGTGATCTCCCTCGGGGTCTGGTGGTCAACGTCCGATGTCTCGGCGCTCCTTCTGGGGGTGGGCGGGCTGCTCTGCGCAGGGGCCACGTTCAAGTCGGCGCGCATCTCCACGTTCCTGAAAATCTTCATCGTGATCTTCGCCACGGAAGTGGTCCTGTTCGGCGGGCTCTTCCTGCTGTCGGTGGTCGGGCTTTGGCCTGAATCGCTCAAGGCCTACAAGCTGCCCGATAGCGTGGCGCTGACGGTGGCCATGTTCGGCATTCTCGTCTGGGCCATGTCGCATCTGAAGGTCGTGCGCAGCATCTGCGCCATCGCGGATCGCTATTTCGAGAGCGAGGGCATGACGCAGGCGCGCATCTGGCCCTTGCCATCCTTTCAGGTGCGCGAAAACCGCCTCGCCATTGCAGCGGTGGTCTTTCTGGTGGTGGTGAACCAGGCCCAGGTCGGCATCAATGTGCGCCTGTCCTTCTTCAACCGCGATTGGTTCAACGCGATCCAGAACAAGGATCAGGCGGCCTTCTGGACCCTGCTCTACACGGTCTTCCTGTTCTGGGTGGCCATCTACATCGTCAGCGCCATCATCGAATTCCTCGCGCAATCCATCCTGATGATCCGCTGGCGGCGCTGGCTGACCGAGCATTATGTGGGCCGCTGGCTCAACGGCTCGACCCATTACCGCATGGGCCTCAAGGGCCTCAACGCCGACAACCCGGACCAGCGCATCGCCGAAGACGTGAACCGCTTCATCGATGGCGGGCAGGTGGGCTATGGCATCTACTCCTATTCGATCCTGCTGATCTCGACCCTCTCCTCGCTGGTCTCCTTCGCGGTGATCCTGTGGACCCTGTCGGCGGATTTCACCATTCCTGGCACCGATATCGCCTTACCGGGCTTCCTCTTCTGGGTGGCGCTGCTCTATTCGATCGTGGGCACGCTGATCACCCATGTCATCGGCCGGTCGCTGGTGGGGCTCTATTTCCAACGCCAGCGCTATGAAGCCGACTTCCGCTTTTCGCTGGCGCGCCTGCGCGAATATTCCGAGCAGATCGCCCTTCTCAAGGGCGAGACGGCGGAGCGACGGCTGGCCATGGGGCGCTTTGGCCGCATCTTCGAAAACTATCTGCAGATCGTCGACCTGCGCAAACGCCTGATGGCCTTCACGTCCACCTATGGGCAGATCAGCCCCTTCATCCCCTATATCGTGGCCGCGCCCTTCTATTTCGCTGGCAAGATCCAGCTGGGCGTGATGTCGCAGACGGCGGGCGCCTTCAGCCGCGTTGAAGGCGCGCTGAACTTTTTCGTCACCTACTACACCTCGCTGGCTGATTTCAAAGCCGTGCTGGATCGTCTGTCGAGCTTCGATGCGGCCATTGATCAGGCCCATGTCATGGAGCACGCCAGCGAAATCGCGAGCCCGCCTGCTCTCGCCGGCGAAATCGGCATCGCCGATCTTGATCTGGCCCTGCCCGACGGGCGCGTCATCGTGACCAAGGCGCAGCTCACCCTCCATCCCGGCGAGGCGCTGCTGCTCTCGGGCCATTCGGGCTCGGGCAAGTCGACGCTGTTTCGCGCGGTGGCGGGCATCTGGCCCTTCGGCAAGGGCTCCATCAGCGTACCAGCCGGCGCCAGCGTGATGCTGCTGCCGCAAAAGCCCTACATTCCCATCGGGACCCTGCGCAACGCCGTCACCTATCCGCAGGACGCAGCCCATTTCGATGACGCGGCCCTGGTCAAGGCGCTGGAGAACGCGCTCATGGGCGCCTTCATCGAGCGCCTCGATGAAGAGGACAACTGGAGCCAGCGCCTGTCCGGCGGCGAGCAGCAGAGGCTGGCGGTGGCGCGCGCGCTTCTGGCCCGGCCCGACTGGCTCTTCCTCGATGAGGCCACCTCAGCCCTGGACGAGCCCACGGAGGCGGCGCTTTATCGCCTGCTGGCGGACAATTTGCCGGGAACCACCGTGGTCTCCATCGGCCACCGCTCCACCCTCGCCGCCTTCCACCAGCGCCGCATCATCATGGAAAAACATGCAGACGGAGCCTCCACGCCCGTGGAGCAGGCGAAGACCGGGGCTGCGGAATAGGGTGACTTCAAGGAGCGGGTTCAGACACGCGCCCCTTCACGGCGTTGGCCCAGATCGGCACTTCGATCCGCCCATAGGGGCCAGTCGGCAGACTTGCGCGCAAATGGTCCTGCAAACGTGCGCGCATTTGCGGCGATAGCGCCTCGATGGCGACCCCTGTCGCGCCGCCACTCCCGCTGGAATCCCAGAAGTCATCGAAGCTGTCATAGCTCACGCGCATGCGGATGGTGCGAGGCTCGACCTGCACAAGGCCTGCCGCCCGCCAAAGATCACGCAAGATGTGGAGCCGCGAAACCTCCGCCCCACCGGGCCGCGCGAAGGTGATTCCCAGATCCTTCGCGCCAGCGCTGATAAGATAGCCGGGCGCGCCGCCCCCCATGAAATCCCACATATAGGCGCCGACCCATCCGCCGGGACGCACCACCCGCGCCATCTGAGCGACCACGCCCGCAGGGTCCGGCACGAAAGAAATCGCCAGCGCCATGACGGCGGCGTCGAAAACGTGGGCTTGGTCGATCTCTCGCTGAGAGAACTCCATGACGCAGACCGACGATGGGGCGCCGCGGGCGATCAGTTCCTCGGTGAAGGCGCCATCCCTGCAACACACATCGAGCCAGCGCTGGCCGGGCGGGACCGCCACCCAGTCGAGAAACAGTCCCCCAATCTCGCGGCTCCAGCGGTCGGCGGAACGCGCATCGGCCTGAGCATCGGAGAAAATCGCTTCGGCTTGCGCCATGAAAGGCCCGCAATAGAAAACCCGCCCCGCTCAAGGCGGGACGGGCCCAAATCTATCTATTGCAAAGCTTCAGTTCAAGGGCAGCGGGACGAAACGCTTGTCATCCTGTGGAGAGGCCACGAAAAGGAGCGCAGACTTGCGGCCCTGATCCTTCAACTCCTTGAGCTTGCGCGCCACATCCTCGGGCTTGGAGACCGCATCCTGATTGATCTCCAGAATCCGGTCGCCCGCCGAGATACGTTTTTCGGCGGCGGCGGAGTTGGGCTCGACGCTGGTCACCAGCACACCCTCGGTCCCGTCCTTGAGATTGAACTTCTTGCGCGAATCAGCGGTCAGGGCGCCAAGCTCCATGCCCAGCGCCTTCTGCACGACCGAGGCGCCGGGAGCGGCGCCCTTGTCGCCCTTGCCCGCATCGAGCGAAGCCTGCTTCTCGCCCTCTTCCAGACGGCCGAGGGTGACTTTCAACTCCTGCTCCTTGCCGCCGCGCACGACAATCACGCTGACCTCGCGACCGACAGCCGTGGCCGCCACGATCTTGGGCAATTCACGCGAATCCTTCACGTCCTTGCCATCGAACTTGATGATGACGTCGCCTGACTTGATGCCCGCCGGCTTGCCGGGGCCCTTGTCGTCGACTCCCGCCACAAGCGCGCCGCGCGGCTTGCCCAGACCAAGGCTCTCCGCGATGGTCTCGTCCACATTCTGGATGCGCACGCCGAGCCAGCCGCGACGTGTCTCGCCGAATTTCTGCAATTGCTCGATCACAGGCTCAAGCGTGGCCGAAGGGGTGGCGAAGCCGATGCCCACCGAACCGCCCGAAGGCGACAGAATCGCAGTGTTCACGCCGATGACCTCGCCCGCCATATTGAACAGCGGACCGCCGGAATTGCCCTTGTTGATGGAGGCGTCGGTCTGGATGTAGTTGTCGTAGGGGCCGCTGTCGATGTTGCGGTTGCGGGCCGAAACAATGCCCGCCGTCACGGTTCCGCCAAGGCCGAAGGGATTGCCCACGGCCATGACCCAGTCGCCCACGCGCATTTTCTCGCTATCGCCGAACTTGACCGCCTTGAGAGGCTTTTCGGGCTTCACGCGCAGCACCGCTATATCCACTTTGGCGTCCTTGCCAAGAACCTCGGCCTTCAGGCGCTGTCCGTCGGTGAAGATCACAGTGACCTCGTTGGCGTCGGCGATGACGTGGTTATTGGTGATGACGATGCCTGCGGAATCGATCACGAAGCCCGAGCCCAGCGAACTGGAGCGACGCTGGCGCGGAGCGTTATCGCCCTGCGGACCGCCTTGCGGGCCACCTTGGGGGCCCTGGCCGCGGCGTCGGAAGAACTCTTCGAAGAGATCGTCGAAAGGCGTGCCCTGCGGCAAGTTGGGCGCCGCGGTGCGCTTGTCGTCCACGGTCTGGGACGCGGAGATATTCACCACGGCGTCACTGACATCGGAGGCGAGATCGGCAAGGGAATCCGGGCCCTTGGCGAAGGCGGGCAGGCTCACAGCGGGCGTGAGGGCTGGCAGGGCGGCAAAACCCAGCAGGAGGGCGAGCGCAAAGCGAGGCAGGCGCCGGGGCGACTGGCCCGGGGCGGCGCGCGATCCGAAGACGGAAACGGGGTCAAAGCCCATGAAATGCTCTCCTGGTGAATGCGCCGGGAAGCTCCCGCAGCGCCGGACAATCGAACCACAGAATAGGGCGAAAACACGACTCACGAAGCGGCCTGCGCGATTTTTTCATCGCGCAGGCTGATTTTCGGCGAAGGGCCCTATTTGGCCGCCGCGCCACTCTCGCCCTGCCGCCCGGAATTTCCGAAGTAGCGGAAGAACTGGGAGTTGGGGCTAAGAATGAGCCTTGTATCGCCGGATTTCAAGCCAGCTTCATAGGCCTGCATGCTCCGCCAGAAGGAGAAGAAGTCGGGGTCCTTCCCATAGGCTTCAGCAAAGATGCCGTTGCGCTCCGCCTCGCCTTCGCCGCGCAACTGGTCAGCCTGCTGCTGCGCCTGGGCGCGCAACACGACCACATCGCGGTCGGCCTTGGAGGTGATGCGCTGGGCCTGCTCGGCGCCCTGCGCGCGGAACTCGGCCGCTTCACGCGCACGCTCGGTCTGCATGCGGCTGAAGACCTTTTCGGAGATCTGCCTGGGCAGGTCGGCGCGGCGGATGCGAACGTCCTTGATGGTGACGCCGAACTTGCTCGCCTCCTGCTCCACCTGCTCGCGGATGCGGACCATGAGCTGGGCGCGCTGGTCGCGCACAATCTGCGGCATGTTCGCCTCACCCAGCACGCGGCGGACGGCCGAGTTCAGGACGTTGGCGAGTTGTCCGTCAGCACGCTGGGTGGTGCCCACCGACTGATAGAAGCGCAGGGGATCCACGATCTTGTAGCGCAGGAAGGCGTCCACCTCGATGCGATTGTTGTCACTGGCCAGAACCTCCTGCTTGGAGGTCTCCAGATCCAGAATCCGGTTATCCAGATAAACCACGGTCTCGATGAAGGGGACCTTGAAATGCAATCCGGGAGAGGTGATGAGGCCACGCCCCATGATCGGATCGCCAAAACGCAACACGAGCGCCTGCTCGGTCTGGCGCACGATAAAGGCCGAGGTTCCAAAACCGATCACAAGCAGAAGGATCGCCACCAGAGAGGCGAAGACGGCGACGGGAGATTTCATCGCGCGCCCCCCTGCTGGCTAGAGGGACGAGCGGCGCCCGAAGCCTGGGGCTGCTGCGCATCAAGCGTGCTGAGCGGCAGATAGGGCGTGACGCCCTGCGGCGAGGCGGCAGGATCAATGATCACCTTGTTCATGCCTCCAAAGACCCGTTCCATGGTTTCCAGATAGATGCGCTCGCGCGTGATGGCGGGCGCAAGCTTGTATTGCTCGAGCACCTGGGCGAAGCGCGAAGCCTGACCATGCGCCTCAGCCACCGTCTGCTCGCGATAGGCCTGCGCCTCCTGAGAGATCCGCGCCGCAGCGCCGCGGGCCTCGGGCACCACGCGATTGGCGTAGGCCTCGGCTTCGTTGCGCAATCGGTCCTGATCCTGCTGGGCCGCCGTCACGTCGCGGAAGGCCGCAATGACCTGCTCTGGCGGATCAACCGACTGGAGCTGCACCTGGATGATCTTGGCGCCCAGACCATAATCGTCGAGCACCTTCTGCATCAGTTCCTGTACGGCGGGCTCGATGACCTTGCGCTCGGCGGTGAGAATACGCTGGATCTGGCTGCGGCCCACGACCTCGCGCATGGCGCTCTCGGCCACAGCCTTGATCGTCAGTTCGGGACGCCGCACATTGAAGGCGAAATTCTCGGGCTTGAGCGGGTCGATCTGCCAGATCACCACGAATTTTACATCCGCGATATTCTCGTCGCCGGTCAGCATCAGGCTTTCCTCGGGCACATCCATGGAGCCCTGATTGCCACTGCGCGGATCAACCCGATAGACAAAGCCGATGCTGGTGGTGTTGCGGTCTTCAACCCGCAGCTTCTGCACCGAGCCGATGGGATAGGGCAGATTGTAGTGCAAGCCCGAACCGGTCTTGCTCACATAGCGCCCGAACATGAGATTGAGGCCGGCCTCGTTGGGCTGCACCGTGTAGAAGCCGCTCAGCCCCCAGGCGCCGGCGGCCAGCAGCGCGGCGAGCGCCACGCCCTTGCCGCCAAAGCCGCCACCCGGCAAGACCTGCCGCAGCTTGTCCTGCCCACGCCGAAGCAGTTCTTCAAGATCGGGCGGATTCGAGCCTCCCGAGGGTCCTTGCCCCCAGGGGCCCTGATTGGGGGGCTTGCCCCAGGGTCCGCCGCCGCCGCCACTACCGCCGCCTTGATTACTCCAGGGCATCTGGTTCCTCGCCTCGGATGAATTTCCAATATGGAAGTAAACACGGGCCCGGCCGTTTTCAATTGGCGGGCCTTAAACCAATCAGACGCGGACATAGTCCACGAAGGTGAACCCGGCCTCGTCGCCAGGCCCCGGATCATGCGCCACCCGCACCGCTTCCCGCCAATGCGCGGGGTCGATGGCGGGGAAGAAGGCGTCCCCCTCCGGCGCCAGATCGACCTCGGTGATGTGGAGCGCATCGCACTCGCCGAGTAGCTGACGATAGAGTTCTCCCCCGCCAGCCACCATGATTTCCGGGGCTTTCAGCCGTTCGGCCAGTTCCTGGCCCATAGCTACGGCGGCCTCGGGATTGTGGACCACATGGGCGCCCTGCGCTGCAAAGGAGGGATCGCGCGTGACCACAATGGTCTCGCGACCGGGCAAGGGACGCCCGATGGAGTCCCAGGTGAGCCGTCCCATGATCATCGGCTTGCCCATCGTGATCGCGCGAAAGTGAAGCATGTCGCTGCGCAATTTCCAGAGCAGCCGATTGTTCCCGCCGATGACGCCATTACGCGCCACGGCCGCGACGATCGCCAGAGGAACCCCCATCAGACCGCCACCGGGGCCTTGATCGCGGGCCAGGGATCGTAACCCTCGATCACGATGTCGTCATAGGCATAATCAAACAGCGACGCCACAGCCGGGTTCAAGCTCAACTGCGGGAGGGGACGCAGGGATCGCGATAGCTGCTCGTGGGCCTGATCGAGGTGGTTCAGATAAAGATGGGCGTCGCCAAAGGAATGGACGAAATCGCCGGGTTGCAGGCCCGCCGCCTGCGCCATCATCACGGTCAGCAGGGCGTAGCTGGCGATATTGAAGGGCACGCCCAGGAAAATATCGGCGGAACGCTGGTAGAGTTGGCAGGAGAGCCGCCCCTCCGCCACATAGAACTGGAACAGACAATGACAGGGCGCCAGCTTCATGCGCGGCACGTCGGCCACGTTCCAGGCGGAGACCACGAGGCGGCGCGAATCGGGATTGCGCTTGATCTCATCCAGCACCCACTTGATCTGGTCATGGGTCTGGCCATCAGCCCCCTCCCAGGAGCGCCACTGCTTGCCATAGACCGGACCCAGATCGCCCTTCTCATCCGCCCATTCGTCCCAGATGGAGACGCCATTGGCCTTGAGATAGGCGATATTGGTGTCGCCTTTCAGGAACCACAGAAGCTCGTGGACGATGGATTTCAGATGCAGCCGCTTGGTCGTGACCAGCGGAAAGCCCTTCGAAAGATCGAAGCGCATCTGGTGGCCGAAAACCGAGATGGTCCCCGTGCCGGTGCGGTCGGATTTGCGGACGCCTTCGTCGAGGACGCGGCGCAGAAGGTCGTGATAGGCCTGCATATTGGTTCCCTGCCAGGCGCGCACTCTATCCCATCCGGTCGCGCTGCGCCCCTGCTCTCTCAAACCTTCCCCAAGAAGCTGAGAGCCAATGCGGAGGAATTATAGATCATGTGGAACAGGGCGGTGGCCCTTGTGCTGCCGGTGCGCTCGCGCAGATAGCCCAGCACGAGGCCGATGGGCAGGATGACCAAGGCGTAGAGATGGGTCGATTCCCAATGGGCGAGGGCGAAGAGGATCGCGCTCGCCCAGAGCGCGGCCGAAAAACTGAACCGCCAGCGCAGTGCGGTATAGATCCAGCCGCGAAACAGAAGCTCTTCGGACAGGGGCGCGAGAACCACGACCAGAAACAGGCCGGCGGCGATGCCAAAAATGTCATCAGGCAGGGTGAACAGGGGCCTGAAGGCCGGGTTGAAATAATTGATCAAAAGGCTGGCCAGGGGCCCATATGCAATGGCCGCCGCCAAAAGCGCCCAGAAGGTCCTGTCCAGCCGACAAGGCGTCCAGCCCAAAAGCAGGGGCCAGGCGGGACCAGCCCGCAGTCGGGCCATGGCCCAGATGGCGAAAATGGCGGCAAGATAGAGTCCGCAGCCCAGGATCAGGACATATTCCATCCCGTTGGCGAGCAAGGGGGCAAGGCCAAGAGCCAGCACGCCAAGCACGATCCCGGCTATCCCGCCCAGACTGAGCAGGAGACCAAAAAGCCCATAGGGGCGCGGATCGAGCTTTGCTTCGATCTGGATGACGTCTTCCATGGCGGCCTTTCCGCCACCTGACCATCAGGAGGCCCTCTGAAAGTGGCGCAGTCACATGGCCCTGACAAGAGCTTTACAATTGTCGCATCAACCCGCGCCCATGGATGGACGCGAAGGGCTGTGCTAGGCAGTCAAAAGCCAAGCCCCTGACATTCGGAGACTCCCTTGCGCCTGAACCAGCTCGCCCTCGGCCTCGCCCTTCTGCCGCTCACCGGAGCCCTGGCCAGCGCCCAGAGCATTGAACAATTCTACACCGGCAAGACCATCAGCTTCATCGTGGGCGCAGGCGCCGGCGGCAGCTATGACATCTACGCTCGCACGCTCGCCAACCACATGGGCAAGCATATTCCCGGCAAGCCGATCATCGTGGTGAAACTGGCGGGCGGCGTCGGCGGCGGCATCTCCACCTCCATCCAGATGGAGCATACCGCTCCCAAGGATGGCCTGACCATGGGCATGACCCAGCAGACCAATGTCACCAGCCAGCTCACCGAGGCCAATGTGGCCGGCAAATACGACATTTCCAAATGGCGCTGGCTCGGCAACATGGCGCCGCTGCGCAATTTCGCAGGCGTCTGGCACACGGCCCCGGCGCAGACGCTGGAAGAAGCCACGAAGACCGAAGTCATCATGGGCGCCACCGGGCGCAACTCGCCCACCTTCACGGTGCCGCAGGCGCTTAATGAAATCCTCGGCACGAAATTCAAATTCGTGCTGGGTTACAACGGCGTCGCCGATCTGAACCTGGCCATGGAGCGCGGCGAAATCCAGGGACGTGGCGCTTCATGGGTCAGCGTCGTGGCGCAGGCGCCGCAATATATCCGCGACAAGAAGCTGAAAGCCCTGGTGGTCGATGGCCTGACCCGCGACCCCCTGCTGCCTGACGTGCCGACCCTGCTGGAACTCGCCCGCACCGAGGATCAGAAGGCTGCGCTGCTGATGATCTGCGGCTCCTCCGAATTCGCCCGCGCCGTCTTCCTGCCGCCGGGCGTGCCGCAGGAGCGCTTGGACGCGCTGCGCAAGGCCTTCGACGCCACCATGAAGGATCCCGAATTCCTTGCCGAAGCCGAAAAGGTCCAGATTCCCGTCGAGCCGAACGGCGGCGAGAACCTCGACAAGATCGCCAGACAGATTGTTGCAACGCCCGCCAGCGCCGTGACGCTCGCCAAGAAGCTGCTGGGAAGCGAATAGGCTACAGACGCCGCCGCGTGGGGCGACCCCTCACGCGGCGGGCCATTTCGAAATGAGCCAATAGGTCGACGTCGTCGCCGCCCCATGAATGAGCGGAAACATCAAACTGCTGACGGGGCCCAGCAATTCGCTGGTAAAGACGCACACGACCACGGAGGAGAGCAACCCGGCAAGGGAGAAAAACCAGAGCTCTCCTTTGTTGAAGACGCTCGAAGCAAGAAGCCCGACGAAGCAATAACAAAGCGATGCGACGCATGAAAATACGATGGCGAGCCACAGCATGGCCAGCTCCGCGAAGGCGGCCACACCCTGTGCGCCGCCGCCTGCTTTCAGGTTCTGGCCCTGATGCATGATGACATTGACAAAAACCAGAGTCATGACCGACGAAACGACCAGAGCTCCCAGAAGGCCCCAAAGCGAAAAACCAACGCCCCTCTCAAAATCTGCGGAATCGCCGCCAGTCGTTGACTCCAATGCTGCATCAGGAGCTGAGCCAGATGGGCTCGTTCCACTTTCAGCCATGATCAAAGCCTCTTAAAATAACGAAATAAGGCGACCGAAGCCGCCACCGCGACTATCGGCCTTTTAGCATAATCACGGCAATAATACAGCTGCTGTTGAAACAAAGTTCAGGGTTTGTAAACAAGCGCCGCCTTGGCCTTGTCCACCACCTCCTGCGGCGTGGCGTAGAGCTTGGCGATGAGGACTTGCAATTCCTCGCCGGGGATCGGGGCGATGTCGAGATTGATGCGCTTGGCCTCGGCCACCAGCTCAGGGTCGGTCATGGTCGCCATGAAGGCCTTGCGCAGGGCGTCCACCCGCTCCTGCGGCACGCCGGGCGCAACCACATAGGGGCGCCCGAAGGTCGTCTGGCTGTAGACCAGATCGAGGATCTGCTTCTGCTCGGGCGTTTTGGCGAATTCCTTCGAGAGCGGCACGCCCATCCGGTCAAGCTCGGGATAGCCGACGTTGGATTCCTGCACGAGGGGCTTCACCAGCTTGTCCCGGAACCAGGCGGGATAGGTGGCGGCCACGCTCGACCAGGTCTCCCCGCAACCGCCCTGCACCTCGCCCTTTTCAATCGCCAGATTGATTTCGCGGGTGCCCGGATAGCCCGCCACGATCTTGAACTTCACCCCCAGCAGATTCTTCAAGAGCGACGGAAAATCCCGGGTCGAGGCGCCCTCGGCGCTCGCGCCCATCACGATCTCCTTGTCGAAGACATCGCTGAGCGAATTCACCCCCGCGTCGGTGCGGATCAGGCAGACATAGGCGTCGCTGTTGGCGTTGCCGATATAATTGAATTTCGCGGTGTCATGGGTGCTGCGCTTGGCTTCGCCAAAGAGCGGGTCGACCACCGCCCCCATGAAGATCGCGCCCATGACAGTGCCATCCTTGGGCGCGACATTGTACACATAGGCCGCCGCCACATTGGAGGCGGCGCCGGGCATGTTCTGGACGATGACCTGGGGATTGCCGGGAATGTGACGCCCGATAAAGCGTGCGATCAGCCGCCCGTAGAGGTCATAGCCCCCGCCCGGGGAGGAGCCAATCAGCAGGGTCACGTTGCGCCCGCGATAAAATCCGGCCACGGGGTCAGGCGCTTGCGCCTGGGCCGCCCCGCCCGCCAGCCCCGCCGCGATTGCGGCCGCCGCCAAATGTCGCAGGCTCAACAAGCTCTTCATGCCATCCTCCCGATGATTCCCGCATTTTGCGGGGAACGGCGGCGAAGGCAAGCGCCAGGCGCCCGGGCGCCTTCACCTTACCCCTTGGCGCAAAGCCTCCTGATCCCTTACATTGTCCACCGAGCGTCGCGCTGGAAGCGGCCGCAGGACTTGAGGGAGCAGACAATGGCAATCACCGTGAAGCCGCTGGATGCGCCGCTGGGCGCCGAAATCATCGGCCTTGATGCGCGCAACATCACGCCGGACGATTCGAAGACCATCTTCGACGCCTTCCTCAAGCATCACATTCTCGTGTTGCACGACCAGCACCTGACCGACGCCGAGCTGGTGGAATTCGGCAAATGCTTCGGCCCCATCGAAAAGTCGCGCATCGTCTCGCCGCTTTCGGGCCGCGACGACATCATGGTGATCTCCAACATCCGCGAGGACGGCAAGCCGCTGGGGCAATTGCCCGACGGGGAAATGTCCTTCCATTTCGACCGCATCCACCAGAAGCAGCCTTGTCGCGCCGCCGCTCTCATGGCTCTGGAGATCCCGAAGGAGGGCGGCGACACGCTGTTCTCCAACATGGTGCTCGCCTATGCGACCCTGCCGGAGGAGACCAAGCAGAAAATCGCGGGCAAGACGGCGCTGAACACCTTCACCTATGGCGCGACATCCGCCGAGAAGCGCGAGGGCGCTGGCCCGCAATGCATGCATCCGGTGGCCCGCACCATTCCCCAGACCGGCGAGAAATCGCTCTATGTCTGCCGCCTGATGACCGACCATATCGAAGGCATGGACCGCGATGAAAGCCGCAAGCTGATCGACGAACTTTGCGACCATGCGGAAGATCCGCGCTTCGTCTACGCCCACCAGTGGAAAGTGGGCGACATTATCGTCTGGGACAATCGCGCCACCATGCATGCCCGCACGGATTTCTCCGAAACCGAGCGCCGCCTGATGAAGCGTGTGACCATCGGCGACGATCAGCCGCCCATTCCCTGAGCAATATCGCCATTCGCTCCGGCTCGATTGGATATTGACGAAGATCCGGCTACAAGGCCCGCACCAGACGAACCGGAGGAAGCATGAAAGTCGGACTTTTCGATCACGTCGAGCAGACAGGCGACCGTTCGCTCGCCACCATCTTCGACGAGCGCCTGCGCTTCGCCCAACTCGCCGACGAGGCCGGGTTCTACTGCCTGCATGTGGCCGAGCATCATTGCACGCCGCTGAACATGGTGCCGGTGCCCGGCGTTTATCTGGGCGCGCTGGCGCGGCTCACCAAGCGCCTGCGCTTCGGGCCCCTGTGCTATCTGTTGCCGCTCTATTCGCCCCTGCGCCTCATCGAGGAGATCGCCATGCTCGATCACCTCTCGCGCGGGCGCATGGAAGTGGGCGTGGGCCGCGGCGTCTCGCCCTTCGAGCTGAACTACCACAAGGTCGATCACGCGGATTCCCGCAACATCTTCTTCGACGCCTATGAGTGCCTCGTGAAGGGGTTGACCAGCGAAAAGCTGACCCACGACGGCCCCTATTACAAATATACAGACGTGCCCATGGCCCTGCGCCCCCTGCAGCGGCCCTATCCGGCCTTCTGGTACGGCTCCTCGAACGAGATCGGCGCCACCTGGGCCGGCGAGCAGGGCATGCATTTCACCGCCAATGGCGGCACAGCCCACGCAAAAGTGAACATCAACGCCTACAAGACGGCGCTGGAGAAGCGCGGCGGCGCAGCCCAGCCCAAGGCGGAATTCCCGGGCGGGGCCGCCATCGGCCAGCTGCGCCATATTGTGGTGGCGGATACGGACGAAGAGGCGCGCCGCATCATGAAGCCCGCCTTCGAGCACCATCTGGCGAGCCTCAACTACATCCGCAATCTCAATGGCTCGAACGAGTTCACCGCGCGGCTCAATGTCCATCGCGGCATCGACTTCGAAAGCTGCGAGATCAGCGGCATGGCGATCGCGGGCTCGCCCGAGACGGTCGTGGCCAGGCTGACCGAGCAGGCGGGCGAACTGGGGACAAACTATCTCCTCGCTTACATGATGTTCGGAAACCTCTCCTTCGACGACGGCCTGCGCTCCCTGCAGCTCTTCTCGACCGAGGTCATGCCCAAGATCGCGCATCTGTGAACCAAGGCGGGCGGTTTCCCACCGGAAATCGCCCCTTTCGTCAAAAAGACCGGCCGCGTGGCCCCCGCGCCACTTTCAAAGCCGCCCATAGCCGCCTATATTCATGGTGTCCCCGCAAGGGGACTATGGCGATAAACAGCTATCGGAATAAGCCTTTCGGACCCGGGGGCGGTACCCGGCGCCTCCACCCAAGCCCGTCAAGGCGGGCTCCGGGGGGGCGAAATAGGTTCGACGGGGGGTGTAAAGGGTGCGCTTTTGCCCGGCATGATACCACCGTTATCGGGTCAAACTTGTAGTTGCCAATGACAACTATGCTCCGGTGGCCGTCGCAGCGTAATGCTGTGCCAGTACCGAAATCAAAGTCCTAAGGGGTAGCACTTTTAGGCGGGGCCCGGAGGCGCCTGGCAACAGAAGCCTCCACTTTTT
>CANCSY010000038.1 GCA_947380915.1 Beijerinckiaceae bacterium | reverse complement strand
CAACTTGGCTGGCGGACGCCAACCGAGTTCGCCAAAACCTTCCCGCGTCGGGGGACGGCGCTGCGCAACCCCACCAGCTACGCACCGTCCCCCGCCGCTACACCCGCCCTCCGGGGCAAACCAAACCTCCCGAACGAACTTCAGAGTGGATAAAAGTTGGGGGCAAGGTCATCGCTTCGCCAAAATAAAAAGACATCTTGGGAGGGTCATATGCAGCAGACAATCAAGGCTGTCGTCTCACGGGCGATTCTGTTTCTTGGGACCTTGTCGGTCGGGGCCGCAAGCGGCTTCGCCCAGACTTCGGTTGAAAGTTTTTATAAGGGTAAGCAAATCATTCTGCAGACAGGGTCTTCGCCTGGTGACGGATATGACCTTTATGGCCGCCTGATATCCCGTCACATCAGTCAATATATTCCTGGAAAACCGAATATCATCACCCAATACGTTCCAGGTGGCGGGAGCCTCGCGCTCGCCAACCAGTTTGGCAATATAACCCCCCGTGATGGTTCGGTTTTCGGCTTGTTCAACAGCGGAATGACAACCACACCGTTGCTCAACCCCACCGTCACCCAATATGATCCGCGGAAATTCAAATATATTGGCAGTCCTAACCGCGAAGGTCATGTCCTGATGACATGGGCGGATGCGCCTGCGAAAACCTTCGAAGATCTATTCAGCATGGAGATCATTGCGGGCGCCACAGCGCCGGGGTCCGCGCCTTATGAATTCCCGAAAGTGACCAATGCGTTGATCGGCACGAAAATGAAAATCGTCGTTGGCTACAAGGGCTCCACCGAAACAGTTCTGGCGATGCAACGGGGTGAGATTCAGGCCTATCCGGGCATGGCCTGGGTCAGCGCCAAGCAGGTTTACGGCGACTTCATCTCGCAGGGAAAGATCAAGATCCTTGCTCAGTATGGAATGAACAAGCATCCTGACCTTTCGACTGTTCCGCTTTTTCCCACGGGGAAAACCGAGGAAGAACGGCAGATCTTCGAATTGCTATACGCGCGCCAATCTTTCGGTCGCCCTTTCGCCTTTCCGCCTGATGTGCCGATGGACCGGGTCGAGGCCTTCCGCAAAGCGCTTGTCGCCGTCATGCAGGACCCGGAACTTGTGGCCGACGCGAAGCGAGCCAGCGCGGATCTCAGCCTTGTCACGGGCGAAGAGCTTCAGGCTCTGGCTGACCGCCTGTTCACCACGGCGCCCGATGTGCTGAAGCGCGCGCGTGCGCTGCTGAGCGACTAGTAAACCAGGTCCGGTCCGGCTGGCGGCGTCAGCTTGTTCTTGATTCAGGCGAGGATCATGCGGGAAGCGCCCGCGATCCTCGCCAGTATCTGTGGATCGGAATGATTAACCGATATCCTCCATCCACGGATGACCCTGGAATTCATTGAAATTGAAGTTCGTCACGGCCTGGAGATGATGGTCATAGTCTTCGCGCATGAAGCTGCCGCAAACGCCCATCATCAAACGCTTGATCCCATATTTGAGACCACTGACGCGCCCGGTCGGCCCCATGCTCAGGGTTGACGACTGATTGTAGCAGAAAATGTGCTTCAGATAGGGCGCCGCGCCGGGCTCTTTTTCGATGAACTCGTAGTTGCGACCGAGGTACGGTGACTGGAGATATTTGTCCGAACCAGCTTTCTCGGGCTTGTAGCGATCGCGCCACAGGGCGATGTGATCGACAAAAGGCGTCAACGCGGCATTCTTTTTCAAGTCGAACATGAAACCAGTAGCCAGGAGAATGACATCCGCATGCAGTGTCTCGTTCGGCGTTGTAATTTCGACTTCATCGCCATTCATCTTTGCGCCCACGATGGGGGAACTGAAGTGAATGTTGAAATTTTGCCAACCTTGAACGCGGTTCAGGGCCCGGGGCGTCGGCGGGGCGGCGTTTCTCTGGACCTGATGAATCATGCGCCATTTCTGGTCATCATTCAGATCAGCATAGGTCTGCAGAAAGCCCGAAGTGTCTGTCCAGCGAATGACGCTGACAGGTGGAATTTTGGGGCGCCGCACGAGAAGATCAACGCTTGCCGCGCCTACCTCCAAAGCGGCGCCGGCGTTGTCAAAAGCCGAGGCGCCCGCGCCAACCACCACCACGCGCTTTCCAATCAGCTTGTTGAGATCGAAATCGTCGTAAGCCGCATGATAAGCGGTGGTTGGCAGGGATTGGTGGACAATGTCCGGAATAACCGATCCCCCCATGGAAAGAGGGCCGCTGGTCATGACGACGCGTCGCGTGTAGATGGTTTCCACCTCCCCGTCATGCAACACCTGAAGCTTGAACAGTTTTCCCTCGGGTTCCACAAGGAGCAATTCAGTCCCATTCTGAACGGGAATCTTGAGCACCTTGCGGAGCCATAGAAGGTAACAGGTCCACTCGTCGCAAGAGATCCGCTTCAACTCCGCGTATGCTTCTTCACCCTCTCGCGCCTCGTAATAGGCGCGGAAGGTGAGATTCACATAACCAAGTTCATTGCCAGCCACCGCCTTGCGAGTCCGCAGATCGGGCATGCGCGCATAGGTTTGCCAGGGACCTTCGGCGCCTGGTGGGCTCTTTTCAAGAACCAGAATGTTCGAAATGCGTTCACGTATCAATGCGAAGCCTGCGGTAACGCCGCAATGCCCGCCGCCGACGACGATCACATCATAGACATGCTGCCCGTCAGGACCTTTGGTGGCCGGCATCCAGCTCTTCGAAGGATATTCAAGTATTTCCAGATCGCGCGCGACGGCTTTCTCCAGCGCAGCCAGCGACAGATCTGCGCGCTCCCTCAGATTCTTGATCGTGGGCTTTTCAAGCACATTGTAACTGACCAATGATCCCTCCTGATTCCTCAGCATCACATTCGGCGCCTCTCGCGCACAAATGCCATGCGTATCTCTACTTGCTGGCTGATGTTTCCAGAATTTCCTGCATACGCTTGACGATTTGCGGCGGAGTTGCGTAGAGCTCCGTCAAAAGTCTCTCAAGTTCGTCATAATATACAGGATCTATGTCGACCATGAACTTTTCAGCTTCAGAGAGAAAGGCGGGATCTTTCACGGTCGCGGCATAGGCGTCACGCAAAATCTTGAGACGATCCGCAGGCACATCCGGGGGCGTCATCAGGGGGCGCCCGATGACCTGGCGCGAATACATCAAGTTGAAGAGTTGCTTTTCTTCTTCTGTCTTGCCCGTGGGCAGAAGGGGAATATCCATCAGGTCCGCATGCTTCTGCATGCCGAAGGCAGCCACCACCAGGATCCGTTTCTTTGCAAGATCGTCAGCATATTCAGATTTCACCGCTGTCCAACCATGCCCCGCCTGTCCATGCACTTCACCGCGTTCAGTGGCGAGTTTGGCGTCATTGCTGCTCTTGTAGCCCACGACGATCTTGAACTTCGTTCCTAACAGTTCGTTCGTGAGCAACGGAAAGTCAAATGGGGCGCCTCCCGGCGCAGTCGCCGCGACAATCATCTCCTTGGAGAAAATATCATCCATGGATCTGATGGGACTATTGGCGGAAGCGATCAACACATGAGCTTCACGATTTGGGGAGCCAATGAATCGGAACTTGCGTGGATCGAATTTCACGACACCGGGCGTGAGCAGTGGCGTCAGGGCCATGCCGGTATTGAAAATTCCGAAAACGGAGCCATCGCGAACCGTAATGCTCGCAAACTGATTCGCCATGAACAGGCTGCCGCCACCCGGGACATTTTGGGGCATGATGTTTGGATTGCCGGGAATATATTTGCCCATGTGTCGAGCAAACATTCGTCCCAGGATGTCGTAGCCACCACCGGCGCCGGATCCGATCTGAAGGGTGATTGTCTTGCCCTTGTAAAAATCAGTCGGCGCCTGGGCGAGCAGTGGCAATGGCGCCAAGCACGCCATTATGAAGGCGGTTGCCGAGCTTATGAGGGTCTTCTTCTCCATCTGTCGAAACTCCCGAGCATTTCAATTTAACAGCGAGGTTGGAAAATGCGATCCTTGTCTGCGCCGTGCTTTTAACCTTGAAACTCGCCATCCCGCCAAGTGATCGATGCAAGCGTATCCATTCAATTATCCGCCTTCGATCCCCTTTGTTGTCCGGAGGTCTCTTGGCGCCTTCCAGTGTTTTACAGGGCGCCCCTCCGCGATGGCCCGCATTTCGCGCGTCCAAAGTCTGCGGATCATCGAGACAACGCGGTCAGAGGCGCCGAGAATGTCGGACTCTCGGTCGCGCGTCGCGCCCTGCCCCACGCAGGAAATCGCATCCTGGATCATGACGATGTCCGGCCTGTCGGCAGGAATGTCGTCTGCGTGCATTTCGCCTGCGATCACCCGGTTCACAAGCGTCATCGCAGGCTCGAGCTTCGCCAACCGTTCCTTCGCGGCGACCTGGCTTCGTTTATAGTCTTCCGCGTCTTCACCGATTTTATAGATGAAGTCCGCCATGAAACTGATATGGGACACATCATCGACAGGAACACGCCAGACCAGATGTTCAGCCCACCCCTTCTTGTGCTCATAAATCGACGACAGGCTCCAGTTCGGCATGAAAAAATGCCCGGTGCGGACTGATGCTCCCCGCCGCCCCCTGCGAATCAAGCCGTAGTGCGTTTCCTCGCAGGTCAATTCCGGTATGGCTTTGTTCATGCCGATGTCGTCGAATTTGCTGCGGCGATGGGCGAAATTGAAATGGGTCTCATCGACGCTGTTTTCGATCTGCGTGAAAACGGGCCATGGCCGAAATTCCTCGCGCAACTCGACAAAGCCCTCGCCCGCGAAGACATCGAGTTCGGGTAGCTCAGGCGGTTCGCCCTCGCCCAGATAGGAAAACAGGAGCCCGAGATATTCGCGCACGGGATAGTGTGGAATGGTGATCTTGTGGGCGAAGCTCTTTTGCTCGCAGGGCTGGGCAACGCATTGGCCGGCGCCGTCGAAGGTCCAGCCGTGATAGAAACATTCGATGTTCTCGCCGACCACGCGACCCGTCGAGAGTTGCAGTCCACGATGGGGGCAAATGGCTCCGACCATGTAGGGGGCGCCGCTCGCGCCGCGGTACAAGGTGAAACTTTCGCCCATGATCTTGATGCGGACCGGACGGCCCGATTTAAGATTTTCCGAGACAAATACAGGTTGCCAATGCATGCGCAGCAACCGACCTGCGAGCGAATTGGGGCCGACCGACAAGAAGTCTTCGTAGCGCGTTCTCTCCGTGCTGCCGGTAAAGCGCTCGGGATCCAGCGCCGCCATATCATTGCGCGCAACCGCTTCGGTCATCGTTCCCCCCGGTTTATTCTTGTCTCCCACAATCATCGCATGGGCTTTGCAGGACCGCAATGCCCCCGATTTACGGCAACGCTACGATCGGTAGAGTGCCCTCCTCACGTAAAGCCCTGAAAAGGCTCGCAACAGTTGCGATTGGCGCGCGCCTCTTTGCCTCTGCTATGTTCGCCGCTTTGCAGCAGGAAGGCCGCATTCGCTCGGTCGATTATTTTTCAGGCATTGATTCACCAAAGGCGGGGACTCGCGCGGCGAATTCGTCAAGCCATGCGACAAGCCGGGGATGGTCATGGCGCCAGGCGCCCTTTTGGCGCAGATCGAGATATCCCAGCGCGCAAGCTATGGTTATGTGCCCATAGTCCGGGTGGTCGCCAATGACGGGAATGTTGTTTTCCAGCCAATCGACGCCCGCATCAACTTTGCTCTGTTGCCGATCCACCCAACTTTCTACTCTTTTCTCAGCAGGGCGAAACCGCGACTCGAACATCACCTGCAACGCAGCCTCCATGATGCCGTCGCCCAGGGACGCCAGGGTCAGGGTTTTGACGCGCTGTTTTATATGGGAGGGGAAAAGGCGTGGTTCGGGCTTCAGCAGATCAAGATATTCGCAGATCACATGACTGTCGTGCACGCATTCGCCATCCTCAAGGAGGAGGGTGGGTATCTTGTGCAAGGGGTTTTGCGCTCGGATCGTGCGGTCATTATCGTCGGCCGTTTGAACCTGCCCCCGCAAGTCTTTCAGCGCGATGGTGATGAATACCTTGCGCACAAAGGGCGAAGCTTTCGAGGCGGTCAGTTTCATCATTGGCGAATGTCCCTTTTCAGGCTCGAAATCAGCGCGCGGCCGCCGACCATGGTTATGGGAATGTGGATGGCGAGAGTCGCGCGCTCAGGCGTCGAGGCGCGGGTGCTCGCAACTCTTCCATTGAGACGCATTGCAGACATCTCCCAAAAAATCCTGACGCTTGTTGGCCGCGCCATTGGATCAGTCTTGCATATTTCGGGAGACCTGTGAATGTCCGGGTTCACGGCAAACAGGTGAGATCTTTCATTCGGCCACCAAGGGCCGGACGTCCATGCGTCAGGGCGCGATCAGGCGCACATTTGCGGGGTCGATCGACAGGTGGACGGTTTGACCCGGCGTGTAATCGGCTGTGCTCTGGGCCACCATGGCAAGGGGGCCGGATTCCAGATGATAGAGGCTGTGGCTGCCCAGATAGGTGACCTTGGTCACTTTCGCTTCGAGGACATTGGGGCCTGGTGGAGAGGTATCATGCAGTTCCACCGCCTCCACGCGCACGGCGACAACCGGGCGTGAGCAGGCTGCATCCACCGGTTGCGTCGACAGCAGGCTTGCTGCCCCAAAATCGGCGCGGCTACCGCCAGGCGTCGACGCCACGGCGCGGGGCTCCAGAATATTTGATGATCCAATAAAATCAGCGACATAGCGGTTAATCGGCGATCGGTATATCTCGCGTGGGGCGCCGATCTGTTCGATGCGGCCGCTGCGCATGCAGATGATGCGATCCGCCAGCGCCATGGCCTCTTCCTGGTCGTGGGTGATGTGAATCGCGGTCATGCCGAACATGCGTATCATCTCCTGCAAGTCGTCGCGCATGCGCTCACGCAATTTGGCGTCGAGATTGCTTAGCGGTTCGTCGAGCAGCAGCAGTTTTGGGCGCAGGACGGCGCTGCGGGCCAGCGCCACCCGTTGCTGCTGGCCGCCGCTGAGGCTTGACGGGTAGCGCTCGGCGAAATCCTGCAGGCTGACCTGGCTCAGCACCTCCTGGACCTTCGCCGTGATCTCCGGGCCATTGAGGCCGCGCCGTTCAAGCCCATAGGCCACATTCTGGAAAATCGTCTTGTGCGGCCAGAGCGCATAAGACTGGAACACCATGCCGATGCCGCGTCGTTCCGGCGCCACGGACTTGCGCGATGACGCGATCAGCGCGCCATCCAGATGGATTTCGCCATCGGTGGGATCTTCGAGGCCCGCGATGCAACGCAGCGTCGTTGTCTTGCCGCAGCCGCTTCCGCCGACGATGACGAGAATTTCGCCAGTATGAACCGTGAAGGAAATGGCGTCGACGGCCTTCATCGCGCCAAAGGCCTTGGTCAGCGAGCGGACATCCAGAACGGGCGTGGCTTTGAGGTCCAGCATGGTCAGCGTTCCAAGGTCTTGCGCAGGAGGCCGAACCTGCGATCCGCCAGATAAAGCACGATGAACACCAGCGTCGCCTGCGCAACCGCTATGGCGAAGGCGTGGGGTTGCGAGCCCGAGCTCATGTAGTTCCACAGCACCGTCGGCATGGTGCGCGTGTCGGGCGTATAGAGCAGGATCGTGGCGCTCACCTCCATGAAGATGAAGATGAACAACATGGTCCAGAGCGACAGGATCGCGGGCCGGATCAGCGGGATCGCAATGTCCCACAGGGCGCGCAGGCGGGTAGCGCCGTTCATGCGCGCAGCCTCGGTCAATTCGCGCGCGATCTGGCTGAAGGCGTTGTTGGCTTGCCGCAGCCCATAACCCAGATTGCGCAGAAAATAAGCGATCAACAGAATGGCCATCGTGCCATAGATGGGCGCGGACAAGCCCACAAAGGTCCAGATGAGCCCCACGCCCAGGATCAGCGCAGGAATGGCTGAGGGCAGCATCGTCACATAGTCCACCAGACGCGCGAAGCTCTTGCTGGTCTGTTCCAGAAAGAAGCTCATGCCGAGGTAAAGTATGGTCAGGCCAAGCCCTCCGCCCGCCGATAGCAGGAGGGAATTCAGCACCGGCTTCAGATTGTCGCCTACAAGAATGGTGGCGTAGTTTTCCAGAGTGAAGACGCTCGGGCGGATATTCGCGGTCAGGAAGCTCATGAAAGAGCCGAGCATCAGGGCGAAATAGGGCAGGATGACCGCCAGAAACAGATAGAGCGCCACGAAGCAGAAGGCGGCGATGCGCCAGGGCCCGAGGCGCACAAGGCGGAAGCGGTTGCCCTTGCCGGTCACGGTCACGTAGCGGCTGGCGTTGCGGGTGATGCGGCGCTGTATGGCGGCCCCGATCAGCGCGACCCAGAGCAGCATGGTGCCCGCAGCCGCCGCCAGCGTGGGGTGCGCCGGGGTCACGGCCATGTTCTGATAGATCAGCGAGGGCAGTGTGTGAAAGCCTACGGGCGAACCCAGCAGCGTGGGCACGGAAAAGTTCTCGGCCACCAGCACGAAGATGATGAGAAAGCTGGTCGCCATGGTCGGCGCGATCAGCGGCAGGGTCATGCGCCAGCCCGTGCGGACCGGGCCGACGCCCAGCATGTAGGAGGCCTCCTCCAGGGAAGCGTCGATGGAGCGCAGCGCTGCGAAGAGCGCCAGATAGGCGAAGGAGGCGTAGTGCAGCACATGCACCAGCACGATGCCATGAAAAGAATAGATGTCGAGCAGGGTGCGCACACCCGTCAGCGAGCGGAACCAGGCGTTCAAAAAACCCGCATTGGGAGCCGCCAGCGCAATCCAGGCCAGGGTGGTGATGAGATTGGAGATCAGCAATGGCACCACCAGCAGCAGCGCCATCTGATTGCGGCCGGGCATGTCCGTGCGGCCGACAAGCCAGGCCAGCGCGCCGCCCAGCAGCAGGGCGAGGACGGAGACGATGGCGCTGAGCGCCAGCGTGTTCCACAGCGCCTTCAGATAGGGCGCCGAGAGATAGACCGTGCGCCAGTTCTCCAGCGTGAATCCGGCGTCCGCCGCGCCGGGCGCGCCGGTGCGCAAGGAGCCATAGATGACATAGAGAATGGGCGCAGCGACGAGCGCGAGCAAAAAGGCGAGGAACAGGAAGCCGCCAAGGCGGCCTCCGTCAATGATGAACGGGCCTTGTTGCGCGCGCGTCTGCGTCATTGCGGGCGGACAACCAGCTTGCGATAGGCGTCCATGACCGGTTGCAGGCTGGTGGAGGCGTCAGCGCGGTCATAGGGGGCGAAGACGGCGGGCACCTTGTACCATTTCTCTTTCGCCACTGGCCGCTGATCCTGAAAATTCCGCCTCGCTGGGGCGCCGCCCAGCTTCTGCCAGATTCCATAGCCTTCCTCGGTGAAGGAATATTCCTGAAAGAGTTTCGCTGCGTTGGGATGGGGGGCGAAGCGCGCGATGGCCTGTCCCGTCATGGGGCCGATGCCGGGCTCGGGCAGGGACCAGCGGATGGGGGCGCCGCGATCCAGCAGGGGCAGAAGCCCGGTCTCGCTGGCGTTGAAAAGAACCGCGATGTCGCCGGAGGCCAGCGAGGCGGAGGCTGGAACAATGGCGGAGACGATGCGCGGCTTCAGGTCGCCGATCTTTTGCAGGAAGTCCGGGCCGAATTGCTTCAGCCAGATATACCAGGGCAGATAGGCGACGCCGCCAGCCGCAGGGTCAACCACGGCCGCGCGCCCTTTCCAGACGGGATCGACGATTCCTTCCCAGCGCAGCAGCTTCTTCGCCTCTTCTTCGCTGACCAGATCGGTGTTCCAGGCAATGCCCACCAGCGCCACCCGCGAGGCGTACCAGAAGCCCTGGCGCTTGGCGGCCTCATCGAATGCGCCGTCGTTCGAGATTTTATAGTCGAGCAGGGTTCCTGCCGCCGACTGGGCGTCGAGGAAGCCGGGGTCGGTGTCCTGCACGATGTCGGCCACATGCCGGTTGGCGCGAATTTCCGCCAGCCAGCGTTCCTGCCTCTGGCCGGTGTCGGCGGTGAATTTCTCCACCTTCACGCAAGGAAAGCGTTCCTGGAAGCGCTTGACCTGGGCGTCTTGCGCCTGCACCCAGGTGCCGTGATAGAGCATCACCCGTCCTTCCTTGCAGGCCTCCTCCAGAAGGGAGGCGGGCACGCCCGGCATTTCCTTCTGCATGAAGGCCCAGGAAGCCTGGAGCTTGGGATCGGCGGGGCCTGCGCCCTGGGCGAGGGCCGAGGTCGCGCCCACGGCCATGAGGCTCGCTGTCACGGCTAGGCGGATAAGGTCTTTTTTCATTCTTCCCCCCTGGATGTCATCAACTCATGCAAGCAATTTGCGCATCATGTGGACGGACGCGTCGGGACTAGCCAGAACCCGCGCGGCGCGCTCCGGCGACAGCAAGTCACGGGCGGGCGCCATGGAGATCTGACCCAGCGCCAGCATGTCACAGCCGTCCAATTGTTCCATGGCCGCCGCTATCAACCTGTCGTGACGGGCTGTGTCGCCCGCCACCAGAGCATCCTTCGCCCCCTCGACCCAGATCTCCGCGATCTCGGGGGCCTTTGAGCTGCGCGCCGCCGCAGCCGCCTCGACGCCTGCGCGAATGACGGGCAGCGCCCGCTGCGCGGTGCAAAGAATCGCCACGCGGCCCCGACATGCGGCGATCTCCTCGCACATGGCTTCGTCCGCCTTCAATACGGGCAGGTCAAGGGAGGCGCGGGCGGCCTCGACCGCCGGGCTGAAGGTGGCGCCGGTGAAGATCACCCCATCGGCGCGGCTGGCGCAAGCATGCTGCAGCAGCGCTGCGATACGGTCGAACACGTCGGCGGCAAGCACGCCATCCGCCCCCACATCCGCATAGAGGCTCTCGTCGAGCAGGTTCAGCACCTGCGCCTGCGGCCACAGGCGCGCGAAAGCCTCAATGATCGGCGCCATGGTGGGCGCATAGGGATGGACGAGAATGATGCGCTTGCTCATGCCCTTACGCGCTCACCAGCTTCTCGCCTTCCGCGATCAGCTTCTCGATGGCGTCCTCGACGACGTTGGGCCAGCCCTGCGTCTCGATTTTTTGCAGGTTCGCGCTGACCCCATCGTAAACCGCCTGGAAGGCTGGCAGATTCAGCAGGATCGCCTCGGTCGACTCGCCAGTGGCGATGCGCACCAGCCGATCGCAATCGATGGCGGGATGATCCTTGAGCCTTTCGGCGACCGTCGCCACGATTTCGTCATGGGATGCGCCGTCTGTGCCCACGCGCACCAGCTCGCCGCAGACCCGGTGGGCGAAGCGATAGGGAACCTTGTGCTCATAGACCAGCACGTCGAGCGCCTCGCGGGCGCCAGCGAAGCCCAGCCGCGACTTCGACTCGAGTTCGCCCAGCTTGAAGTCGCCCTTCTCGATCACGTCGGCCATGAATTCGGTCCAGGCCGCCACATCCCGCGAGAATTCATAGAGGTGGTAGGCGTGATAGGTGGAATCGGCTTCTTCCGACAGGGTCACATTGGCCGCGAACTGGCTGGCCAGACGGCCCGCGCCCACCGAGGCGCCATTGATGACCGCCTGAAGGCCGAAGGGGTTCTTTTTCTGCGGGCGCCCGCTGCTGCCCGAGGCATGCTCGTCCGCCAGTTCGAAGAAATCGAATTCGGAGGTCATGAACAGACGCAGATCTTCCGCCAGACGCCCCAGCCCCACGGCAATTTGCGCCAGAATGAAGAAGGGTTCGGAAAAATGCTCTTCGGTGATGAACAGTTCCTGCCAGACCTTGCCGACCTCGGAAAAGCCCAGGCGATGGCCGACCCGGTTGATCAGGTCCACGACGATGTCGCGGCCGCAATTGGGCGGCGGGGCCAGATCAAGGCGCTTGTCCGCCTGTTCGATGCGCTCGAAATGCTTGTTGAAGCTGGCCGCCCAGGACAGCAGATATTCGCCCAGCGAGGTGCGCCCGGCGTGTTGCAGATGGTGATAAAAGGGCGCGATGGCCGTCATGTTGGGCTCGGCGCGGTCGAGCAGGGCCTTGACGAGGCGGCGCAGGGCCACATGCTCGCGGTGCAGGGCGTCGCGGAAGAACATGCGCGGCAGGGAGCCACGCAGGCTCTCGGCGCGGTTGCGCCCCACATGCAGCCAGGAACCAGCGTCCTGACCGACCGCCTCCACGATCCACAATTCACGGGAAACCACGATGTCGCCGATGGAACGATCGCGCGAGATGCGCTCGCAATCGGGCAGAAGGTCGATGATACAGCGCGCCAGAGCCTTGGCGTCGGCAGTGGGGGTGACACCCAGTTCATGGGCCGAGAGCACGCAGGCCAGGTCGCCCGCCAGCATGTATTTCGCGATGAAGGGGTTGTTGCGGCCCTCGATGGCCAGAACCGCATTGGCGTAGGTCTGGGACTTGGAGGAGGACAGACGTCCGCCCACGCCCTCGACGAATTTCCGCGCTTCCACCGGCGTTCCGCTCATTCCCGACACTCCCTTGATCCGCATCCGTTCGGCTGAACCTATGGCGCACATGGTAATTGACAAAGCGCAATTATCAGATTGATTATCCCGCTATGCGCATCAATCTTGAAGTCAACGACATCGAGGCTTTCGCGGCGGTGGCCGCCGTCCTGAATTTCAAGGCCGCCGCCATGCGGCTCAATATGTCAGCCTCCGCGCTCAGCCGCCGGGTGCAGAAACTGGAGGAGCAGCTTGGCGTGCGCCTGCTGGACCGCACGACCCGCCAGGTCACCCTGACCCTTGGCGGCCGGCAGTTGCTGGAGCGTTCGACGGATATTCTGGCGCAATTCGACGAGGCCGTGATTTCCCTCAAGGGCGACGACAGCCCCCGCAACTCCAGCATCGCCATTGGCGCGATCCCCTCCATCGCCCATCGCCTGCTGCCCGAGGCCCTGCGTCTTTTCCATGCCCGCTATCCCGCCACGCGCGTCAGCGTACGCGACATGACGACCAATGAGGTGGTCAATGCCGTGAGTTCGGGGGAGACCGCTTTCGGCATCACCTCCTTCGTGCAGCATGATCCCACGCTGGAGTTTCGCCCCTTGATGCGCGGCCGCATTGTCGCGGCCATGCCGAAGGGTCATGCGCTTGCGGGCAGGGAGCGCCTGCGCTGGGCCGATCTGCGTGACCATGCGCTGATCAGCACCTGGAAGGGCGCGGGAATCCGCATGGTGATGGATGTGGACCTGGCGCGCGCCCGCGACCGGCTTTCGCCCTTGTTCGAAGTCCAGCAGATGTATACGGCCCTGCGTTTCGTCGAGGAAGGACTGGGGGTTGCGCCCGTTCCAGATTTCTTTCTGGGCCGTCACGAACATGAACGGCTGCATGTGGCTCCCCTGTTCGAGCCGGCCATTTCCGTCGATCTTGGCGCGATCCTGTCCCGGCGGCACAAGATGACCGCCATGGGGACGCATTTGCTGGACGCCATCGCCGCGATCTGCGCGGCGAAGCCACAGGTTTAGCGTTTGGCGCGCCTGCGGCCGATCATTGCTCGGCGGGCCACCGGGGCGGCCAAGGGTCGCCTTGACAAATTTGCGCCTGCGCTGACACTGGAGGTGAGGTCGCCTCGCAGGGGGCAGTTTTCAGGCGCCGACGCCTTTAATATCGACCGACCAAAACATTCGGAGGACAGTCAATGGGTATTCACGAAAGGACCGCTTCACGTCGTGAAGACGTCTATGACGCCGAGAAATTCCATCCTGACGAATATGCAGGCTCATCCCCCATCAAGGTGAACAAGCTCGGCCACTTCGTCTACGAGGTGAGCGACATCGAGCGCTCGGTGAAGTTCTGGACGGAGGTCATGGGTTTCGAGGAGACTGATCGCAATCGCCATGGCATGGTCTTTTTCCGCTGCGGCGCGGATCATCACGCCATTGGCCTGCGTCCGATGAAACCTGGCAAACAGCCCAAGCGCGACATGACCACGGGCTTGCAGGTGGAGCATCTCGCCTTCGAGGTCGACGATGTCGAAGTCTTGAAGAAGGCGAAGGCTTATCTCAAGGCCAACAACATCCCGATCGTTTTCGAGGGTCGCAAAGGTGCGGGTTGCAATACCAGCATCAATTTCCTTGATCCCGATGGCTACGAATTCGAGATCTATTGCGAGATGGATCAGGTCGGCCCTGACGGGCGCTTGCGCCCCGCCACCCTGTTCCGTCCGGCTGATCCCCTGGAGGAAGCCATCGCCAATCCGGTTGAAAAGACCTGGTGAGGCGCGCCCGCCGCAAGGCGGCGGGACATCTTTGCAACTCGACGCTGCGCGCAGGCGATCCCTGCGCGCAGGCATGTCGGGAATGATCCAAAAAAATCGGGAGGAAAGACATGGCGAGCGCAGCAATCGAAGGGCGCATCCGCAGGTGGCAGGAGCAGCGCTGGCTGCTCGACGCGATCATCCGCACCATCGGCGTGAACTGGGACCAGAACCGTATCGCATCCAAGAGCAAGCCTGGCGGTGAGACCGCCGAGAAGGATTTTGCGGCCGTCGCGCGCCGCATCAAGAAGTTCGACGACATCCATCGTGAGTTCGCCGCCGCAGCGCGCAAGCGCCAAGCGAAGGCGCTGGCCTATGAGAACGAAGGTCGGCACGTCACGGCGGCCGAAAGCTATATCGCCGCCGCGCTCCTTTGGGCATCGTCATGCTGGCCCCTCTTCGAAGCCTGCGAGCAATTGCACGCCGCCGAGAAAGCGATGAACGCCTGCTACGCGAAATTTATCCAATTCGCACCGCATCCCATCGAGAAGGTGGAAGTGCCTTTCCAGGGCAAGTCGCTGCCCGCTTATCTCCATCTGCCGCGCAAGCCCGCCCCGGGCGAGAAATTCGGTTGCATCATCTCCATTGGCGGCATGGACGGGAGCAAGGAGAACATGGTCTCCATCTATGGCGACCGCTTTCTTGCGCGTGGTCTCGCCGTACTCGCCATCGACGGCCCAGGGCAGGCAGAAGCCGCTTCGCGGGGGATCTTCTTCACCGAGAGCAATTTCGGCGAAGCGGGTCTGGCGATCCATGACTGGCTGGCGAAACATCCGCATGTGGACACGGACAGGCTCGCGATCCGCTCATCGAGTTTCGGCAGCTACTTCGGCACGGTGGCCGCTGCCGCGCTAGGCGACAAGGTCAAGGGCTATGCTGTGGCTGGTGTTTGTCAGGAGCCGGGCTGCAACACGATCTTCAATCTCGCCTCGCCCACCTTCAAGGCGCGCTTCATGTTCATGTCGGGCTATGATGACGAGGCCGCCTTCGACGCCTTCTGCCAGAAGATCGACCTGCGCCCCGTCGCGCCGAAGATCGTGTGCCCTTATATGGCCATTGCCGGCGAAAATGATCAGCTTTCGCCAATCGAGCACACGGAGAATCTCTTCAAGCTCATCAAGGCGCCGAAGCGTCTTGTGATCTATGAGGGCGCCAATCATGGCGTGGGGGATTCGCCCAGCGCCGACAATGGCGAGGACAAGAATGTCCTGCTCGCCGACTGGCTTGTCGACCGGATCGCCGGAAAGCCCTTCCGCTCGGAGCGGGTGTGGGTGGATCTGGCCGGCCGCGCCATCGCGACCGGCTTCGAAGAATAGGCGGCTTTGGTCGCCTATTTGCTGCTGGCCAGGCTGGTCGCGCGCTTAACGCGCTCGATCACCTGCGGCGGCGTGGCGTACATCGCGGCGATCACCTTTTCCACGGCTGCGCCGTCCAGAGGCTCCACGCGCTGGTTGCGCGCGGAGGATTCCTGACGATAGGCGGGATCATTGATCGCCTTGCTGAAAGCTGCGCGATAGCCGTTCACCACATCGTCGGGCGTGCCGGGCGGCAGGAAGAACGGGTTCTGGATTTCATCCGATGCGCCAAAGAAGTCATAGGCTGCGCGCTCTTCGTCGGTCTTGAGCAGGTTGCGTGCATAGGGGGCCCCGGCGGCTTCCTTGACGTCATCCATCTTGGAGATCGTGAAGAGAATGCGCATCAGGTTGTCAGTCAGCCAGCGCGGCTGGCTCACAAGGACGGAACTGAGCGTCACGCAACGTCCGTCCACTTCGCCGCGTTCCACGGCGAGCATGGAGGTGCCGCCATCATAACCTGAGATCGGCTTGAAACGGGTGCCCAGAAGGTTGTTCATCAACAGGGGGCCGAGCGTGGAGTTCGAGGCCGCGCCCGTCGCGGAGATCGGCACATCGCGCTGGCGTGCGTCCTCGAGGTTTTTCACCAGCGATGTGTGCCAGACGAGGCAGACCGTGTCTTCGGACGTCATGCTGCCGACCCAACGGAAATTGCGCAAGTCGTAATTCACTTTGCCGCTGCCCATGAGCGGCTCCTTGATGGGACCTGCGGGCGTGACGCCGATAGACGTGCCGTCCTTCGCGCCGATGTTGTAGACGTTCTGCACCCCTTGCAGGCCACCGCCGCCGGGCATGTTCTGCACGACCATCGATGGTTGGCCTGGCAATTGAAGTCGCAGGTAATTGATGAACAGGCGCGTATAGAGATCCACGCCGCCACCCACGCCGCCCGCCACGGTGACACTGACCGTCTTGCCTGCAAGATTGAATTCCGCGCGCGCCGTCATGTCGGCCTGCGGAGCGGCGAAGGCGATGAAGCCTGCCGCCAGAGCTATGATGCGCATATGATCCTCCTTCAAGCTGTGCGGCGGAAGCCTGGAGCCGCCTTGTGCATGCGCTCGGCGCCGTCTTTCGTGACGCGCACCAATTCTCCGGTCTGCACGCCGGCCTTGCCATCCAGCGTCATCACCGAGGGCTGGATGACGATGGTCATGTTCTCTTCAAGCCGCATGTCGGGGACTGCGGCGGAAGGACGTTCGCGTGTACCCAGGATCGGCGGCAGGTAGCCACCGCCGTAACCGTGCACCAGATCGTCGCAAATGGTGAAGCCCCTGGCGGCGATGCAGGAGGCGGCGTCGAGCAAATCCTCGCAGTGGGCGCCTGCACGCACGGTCTTGAAAATCGCGTCATAGGCTTCCTGCGCGACATCGTGGAGGTCCCGATATAACGGCGTCGGGTCCGCCGCGACCGCGATGGAGCGCTGGATCTGGCCGGGATAGGCCCAGAAGGAGACGGCGATTTCCGTGAACACGATGTCGCCCGCCTTCACAACCCTGTTGCGTGCGATCTGCGAGGGCACGCAGCACTCGGGATCGCTCATCGAGGTGACGCCGGTGTAATGGATCTGTGTCATCCCGCCGAACGGCGTATAGGCGCCTTCGATGATTCCGGCGAGTTCATATTCGCTCAGCCCTGGCTTCGTCTCTCGCTCAAGCGCCTCGACGGCGAGGTCGGTCAGCGCACAGCCGATCTGCAACCAGTCCAGTTCTTCCGCGCTCTTGATCATGCGCAGGCGTGTATAGCCTCTGTTCAGATCCACCGGCGATAGTCCCGCCTCGACCAGTTTCTCATGCAGGCCGTGGCCATAGGATCCGAGCACGCCGACCCTCGCGCCTGCGCCTACCCGTTTCACAAGTTCGCGAATGGCGAGCGTCTGGCTGCCTTCCGCGCCCCAGCATACGTCGGTCTGCGGCGAGAGCACTCGCGCCAGTGCGGCGTTGTTGGGGTTCTTGACATAAAGCCTATCCTGATCGCCGGGCGTGAAGATCACGAAATGCCCGCTGGTGCTTGGCCAACCGGTCAGCCATTGCGTGGCCGACCCCTTGCGGTCGCCCCCGGAAAACAGCACCGCCCCTGCGTCGGCTTTGGCCATCAATTCCCCGATTGCGAGACGCCGACGGCTCATTTCGGCCTGCGAGAATGTGGGAAACTCCATCTCCGTGAGACGCCGTTGGCCTTCGGTGATCTGCGGCGCGCGCATCATGTCTGTCCCTTTGTGCTGGCTGCGCGAGCGCGCAGCGGATGCCTATGACGAGACTGGGACAACCTGCGCAGCGCTGCGGATGGTGGGCGGATGGAATGCTGACCGCCTTTGAAACTTGGCCCCGCCGGCATCAGCTTCTTATCCATGCGCGTAGCAACCCTTGGCGTCCGTCCCTCTCTTGTCGTTTGCCAGATCAGACCGCAAAATGGTCCTTCTTGCAAGGCTCGGGCCTATGCGAGACGTGGGGGAGGCCGAAATATTCGACCTTCTGGCAAGCTACGGCGATAGAATGCTGCGCGGCCGCAGATCAATCCGCACCCCCACACCGGTTTGCCCAGCTTGTTGCCTGGTGCTAGGCTTAATGGGCCAGAAACATTCGCTTTTTATCGAGACCCTCAATGCGCCACGCCTGCCGCCTTCTGCTGCTGATCATTGGCCTCACCCTGGGCCTCAACCTGCCGACGCCAGCCGTCGCGCAGTCGCAGACCTTTGCGATCGAGGGATTTACCCTGGGCTCTCGTATTAGTCCCGAGGAGCTTGAGCCATTTGACTGCGTTCGCAGCCGCTGGACGGGCGCCGACCGGGAATGCCGCAAGAAGAAGGAGTGGAAACAGGTTTCAGCCTCCACCTCGATCTTCCTCGATCCGCAGGACCGGCTCCAATTGCTAAGCCAGAAATTCGATAATATCCCGCTGACTGAAAAATCGGCTGAAGAGGTCATCGCCGCCCACTCGAAGCGGTTCAATCTGGAACCACGGCGCGTGGTCAAGCAAGTCGGCGTTGACAAGGTCATGATGGTGGCCTGGGGCAATGTGGAACTGAAGGACATTGATATCCAGACCCGCCTTGCGACGATCCAGGGCCGTCAAGCGGATGATCTTTTATTGATGGATCTCATTAACGATTTGGAAAAATCAGCGCTAAATGTTTTACCCATTTATGAAATCAAAGGAAACAATGGCGCCGTCTGGACCTTTTACATTCGGTCTGGAGCGCCCGGCTGGGCCATGGCCCGCATTATCAGTCCTGGCGAGGGCGCGCACCGCTAAAGATGACGCGACCCTGTCAGATAAAATGCGATCAACGGCGCAAACCCGACCAGCTTCACGGACCGGCTATTACGAACACTTCACAAGTAGCCGCAAAATCTGTCTCGACGCGAATTTTCACCGGATCGAAATCGGCGGCAAATCCAGAAGAATTCCGCTCATGCACACCATCTCGACCGATTCCCTTG
>CANCSY010000037.1 GCA_947380915.1 Beijerinckiaceae bacterium | reverse complement strand
CGTCGGCGTTCTCCTCGCCGCTGAGCGCCGCGCTGGAGAAGCCGTCGCCGATCTCCACCGCCTTGACCGCATTGATGGACATGAGCGCCGAGGCCAGCTCCGCATCGAGCTTGCCATAGATGGGGGCGCCCCAGCCGGCGGGCACGCCTTCGGCCACCAGCTCGATCACCGCGCCGCAGGATGAGCCCGCCTTGCGCACGCCATCGAGATAACCCTCCCACTGGGCGGCGGCCTTGGCGTCGGGACAGAAGAAGGGATTGTTGTCCACCTCGTCCCAGCTCCAGTTGTCCCGGTCGATCTTGTGAGGGCCCATCTGCACCAGCGCGCCGCGAATGGTGACGCCCGGGATGATCTTGCGCGCCACCCCGCCCGCCGCCACCCGCATGGCGGTCTCGCGCGCCGAGGAGCGCCCGCCGCCGCGATAATCGCGCAGGCCGTATTTGGCGTCGTAGACATAGTCCGCATGGCCGGGGCGATAGGCGTTCCTGATCTCGCCATAGTCCTTGGAGCGCTGGTCCACATTCTCGATGAATAGCCCGATGGAGGTTCCGGTGGTGACCTGGCGGCCCGCGTCGTCCCCCATGACGCCCGAGAGGATCTTCACCTGGTCCGGCTCCTGCCGCTGGGTCGTGAAGCGCGACTGGCCGGGGCGGCGACGGTCGAGATAGATCTGGAGATCCGCCGCCTCCAGCGGAATCAGCGCGGGGCAGCCGTCCACGACGCAGCCGATGGCCGGACCGTGGCTCTCGCCCCAAGTGGTGACGCGGAACAGATGACCGAAAGTGTTATGTGACATGGCCCGACCCTGCTGAGGCCCGACTTCTAGGGTCGGGCGCGGGCGGGGTCAAATGGAGGGGGGCGCCACCGCCTCCACAACCGCCAACCGGCGCGGCTGGGCGGGGGCGCCGACCCATTCGGTGTTGGCGGGGATCGCCTCGCCCTTCATGATGACCGTCAGCGGCCCGAGGCGGGCGAAACGGCCCACATGGGTGTCGTAAAGCACCGTGGAGCCTGCGCCCACGGTTACGCCCGCATCCACATGCACCCGACCGACCTTCATCACCCGGTCCTCGTAGAGATGGGTCTGGAGGGCCGACAGGGCGTTCAGCACGGCGTAGTCGCCCACCTTCACGCAGTCGAATTCGGTGATGTCGGTCATGTCCATCCACACGCCCTTGCCGAATTTCGCCCCCAGCAGGCGCAGCACCCAGGGCAGGAAAGGCGTGCCGCGCAGATGCTCCAGCAGCACGCGACCGGCAAGGCCCCAATACATGACCGCCACCGCCTCCGTCCGCATGGCCCAGAAGGACCACATGGGCATGACGACCGGCTTGTAGCGGCCCATGGTGAGCCATTTCACCGCGATCACCACACAGGTCATCGCCAGCGAGATCGCCAGCGAAGCCGCGATGAAGATCAGCGTCAGCTCGCCCCAACGACCGGCCAGAAGCGCGGGGGCGATGACCTCCACCGCCCAGGTGCCGAAGGTGATGTAGAGCATGGTGGGCAGGGAGATATGCACCGCCTCGAACACGCCGCGCACCAGCTTCTTCCAGCGCGGGGGCTCATAGGTCCAGTAGCCGCCCGCATCGAATTTCTGCCGCACGGGCAGCTTCATGGGCGGCGAGCCGAACCAGGTGTCGCCAGGCGACATTTCCGAGTTCGCGGGGGGCTTGGACTTGATGCCGATCAGCGCGCCGGTGGGGATGTCCGCCCCCGGTGGCACCACCGCGTCATTGCCCACGAAGACGCGCGCCCCCGTGCGCACCCGCTCCAGATGCATGTAGCCGCGCCTGATGTCCTCGTCGCCCAGGATCACCTCGTCGGCGATGAAGCATTTCTCGCCGATCTCGACGAGATCATAGCGGCCGGACAGATTGGTGGAGATTTCCGCATCCTTGCCGATCTTCGCGCCCATGAGCCGATACCAGGCGCGCATGTAGACGGTGGCGAAGAGGGAGGACAGGGTCTCCAGCGTCACCTCGGTCGCCAGCGCCACGGTCCATTTGCGCAGATAGAACCAGGAGTGGACCGAATAGGTCCCCTCGGTCACGCGCGGCAGGACGATCCAGCGCACGCATGCAATGAGGCCGACCGTGATGAGCACCAGCGCGAAAGAGGTGGGCCAGGCCATGACGGGGATCGAGGCGAGATAGAGCATGTGGTCGATATCGCCGAGCACATCGTCGATCCGGTCGAAGATCCAGAAGGCAGGGAAAATCGGCAGCAGGCCGATAGGCGGGATGACCAGCAGCAGAACCGTATAAACAGCCGTCTGCGCCGCGCGAACGAGCGGCGGAGCGTCGGCTTGCGGCGGCAGGCTGTCGAGGTCCACCATGCCGACCTTCTTTGCTGGCGAGCCATCCCAGATCTCGGCCACGCCAAGACGCGATCCCGAGGGGATGGAGGCCAGATCCTTCACCTCCGCGCTGCGGGCGATGACCACATCCTCCTCGATGACGCAGGAGGTGCCGAGATAAACGTCGTCGCCGATCTCGACCCGGCCGATGATGAGCTCATTGCCCTCGACGCGCGCATTGGCGAATTTGAGCTTGGAGCCAAGGCTCGCGCCTGCGCCAATGGAGATGAGATCGGGCGCGCCCCATTCGGCCTCGCCGATCAAGGCGTCATTGCCCACGCGGCCGCCCAGCGCGCGCAGATAGAGGCGCATGATGGGCGAGCCCTGAAACCACTTCACATGCAGCAGGCCAAGGAAACGCTGGGCGAGCCACCAGCGGAAGTAATAGGCGCCCCACAGGGGATAGCGGCCCGGCTTCGTGCGGCCCAGCAGGATCCACTTCATGGAAATGCCGATGAACACCGTGGCGATGTTGATGCAGATATAGACACCCAGCAGGGACACGATTTCCTGCAGCAGCGAGGCGCTTGCATCCGTAAGCAGCATGTAGCTGACGAAGACGCCTAGCCACTGGGCGGTCATCAGGGCCAGCACGATGGGCAGGGTGATCGCCTGTGCGAGGCCGCACAGGAAGCGCCGCAACAGCGGGGGCGGCGTGAAGGACAGGTCGCGCGGCGGCGCCATGAACTTTGCGCGACCCTCGAGCAGATCGCCCATGGACCGCAGGCTGCGCGCCTCATAGACATCCTGCAAGGTGAGCGAGGCCAGTTCGTGATGCTTGCGCACCAAAGCGAGGAAGCGCGCGGCCAGCAGCGAATGGCCGCCCAGATCGGTGAAGAAATCCGCATCGAAGGGAATGGCCTGGGGCGGCAGCACGCTCTTGGCTGCCTCCAGCAGCTTCGCCTCGGTTTCGGTCCGGGGCTCCTCCTGCTCCTCGCCCATGTCGGGCGCGGCCGAGAGCGCCAGCTTCTTGAGCGCGTTGCGATTGGCCTTGCCGGAAGGCAGGCGCGGCAGTTCATTGAGCAATTCAAAGCGCGCCGGCGCCATATAGGCGGGCAACTTCTGGCGCAGCGCCGTGCGCAGCGCGCGCGGGTCGAACTCACCGCCATCGCTGATCACGAAAGCGACGAGCTGATCCATCCCGTCGTCGTTGCGCAGCACCACGGTGGCTTGCGCCACGCCCTCCAGCTCCAGTAGCTTCGCCTCGATCTCGCCCAGCTCCACGCGAAAACCGCGGATCTTCACTTGATCGTCGATGCGCCCGCGAAACAGGATGTCGCCGCGATGATCAAGCGCCACCGCATCCCCGGAGCGATAGAGCACACGATCCGCCCCTTCGGGATCGAAGGGGTTGGGAATGAATTTCTCGGCCGTCAGCTCCTCGCGGCGCAAATAGCCTTGCGCGACGCCCGGCCCGCCGATGAGCAATTCGCCCTCGACGCCATGATCGACAAGGTTCAGCGCGTCGTCGACCACATAACAAGTGTAATTGGGGATCGGGCGACCGATGGTGACGACCTCGCCCGGGCGCACTTCCGAAACAGTGGCCACCACCGTGGCCTCCGTGGGGCCATAGCTGTTGAAGATGGTGCGGCCCGGCCTGCACCAGCGCGCCGCTATGGATGGCGGGCAGGCCTCGCCGCCCAGAATGATGACGCGCAGGCTCGCCACATCGCGCGGCAGCATGGCCAGCAGGGTCGGCACGGTGTCGAGGACGGTGACGCCCGCGCTTTCCATCAGTTCGGGCAGGCGGTCGGCGTCGGCCATCATGGCGGGATTGGCGACAAAGAGGGCGGCTCCCGCCAGATAGGGGATCCAGATCTCCTCCATGGACAGGTCAAAGGCGACCGAGGCGCCCTGGAACACCACGTCGCTGTCGTTCAACCCATAGATTTCATTGGCCGAGCGCAGATAATGGCAGATGTTGCGCTGGGTGATGACGATGCCCTTGGGGACGCCGGTCGAGCCCGAGGTATAGATCATGTAGGCGGGATGATCGGGCGTCGCGCCCAGCGCGCGGGCGCTGACGATGGATGTATTGAGCTTGTCGATCAGATTGAGTTCGGTCAGCACGTCGCAATTGACGCGCCCCTCCACGCCGGGGGCCTGAGCCGGGCTGGTGAGTAGGGCGCGAGCGCTGGCGTCCTCGAGGCAGACGGCGATGCGGTCGAGCGGGGCGTCCGCGTCAAAGGGCAGCCAGGCGGCGCCCGTCTTGGCGATGGCGATCTGGGCGATGAGCAGTTCATGGCCGCGCGGCATCCACAGGCCGACCACATGGCCCGGCCGCACCCCTTCACGCACAAGCCCCCGCGCCAGGGCGGTCGCCTTGTCGTCCACATCCGCATAGGTGAAGGTCTGGTCGACCGCATACATGCAGGGCTGATCGGGGATCAGGCTGGCGGTGGCGCCGAAAATCTCGCTTAGCAATTCATCGCGCAGCAGGAAGGGGGCCACGCGGCCACGCAGGATCGCGCGCGGGCGCTCCGGTTCCGCAACCACCCGGCTGATCTCCCTGGCCTGTGTATCGATCGGCATGTTCATTGTGATTTCAGCCACCTTCATCAGGCCCGCACTTCAGGCCTGCGCACGGTCAACGCACACAACACGGACTCCGATGCGCGCACTGCGCGCTCGTTCGCGGTATCCTTGGTGAGCCAGATTGGACTGGACCTACCTCCCATCGCGGAGGCGCCGAATCGCCCCCGTCGCTTCTTTATCGCGCCTGCGCTGTTAACCCGGGATGAACGCCCGGGCCCTCCGCAAGGTTACAGCCAGCGGCGGGAGCCATTCCGGAAGATCAGCACCCGCCCTTGATGGATGTCCATCAGGGGCGCGTCGGAGACGGGAACGCCGCCGATCATGGCCATGAGCACCCGCGCCACCCCGCCATGGGAGACGACCACCGTATCGCCTGCGACTGTGGCGAGCCAGGGGCGCAAACGGTCCGCAAGCATGGCGTAGCTCTCGCCGCCGGGAGGCTGGAACATCCATTTGTCGCCTTCGCGCGCCTTGGCGGCCCAGGGATCAAGGGCTTTCACCTCCGGCCAGATCAGCCCTTCCCAGCGGCCGAAGGACAGTTCCATGAGGCGGGGGTCGAGGGCGTAGTCCTTGGGATCGAGCCCCATGGCGCCCCGGGCCAGCTCCATGGTGTCGCGCGTACGCGTCAACGGCGAGGCGACATAGCGCAGATCGGTCAGACCTTCGCGGGCGATATATTTGCGGGCCTCGCGGCCAGCGCTGGCGGCCTGGTCGCGGCCACGGCCATTGAGGGGAATGTCATGCTGACCCTGAAGGCGCCCCTCGACGTTCCAGTCGGTCTCGCCGTGGCGGATGAAGATCAGGCGGTGCGCGAGAGTATCCATGGCCATCAACCCCGCAGATCCTCTCCCCGGAGCGTCAATCCTTGCCGGCCACCGAAATATCGGGCGCCGAAGGGTTCTTCATGCCCACCACATGGTAGCCCGCATCCACATGCAGGATCTCGCCGGTGATGCCCCGGCCCATGGGCGAGAGGAGGAAGGCGGCGGTCTCGCCGACCTCCTCGATGGTCACCGTGCGACGCAGCGGCGCGTTGTACTCGTTCCACTTGAGGATATAGCGGAAATCGCCGATGCCGGAGGCCGCCAGCGTCTTGATGGGGCCGGCCGAAATGGCGTTGACGCGGATGTTCTTCTCACCGAGGTCGGCGGCCAGATAGCGCACGCTGGCCTCCAGCGCCGCCTTGGCCACGCCCATGACGTTGTAATGGGGCATCCACTTCTCGGCGCCATAGTAGCTTAGGGTGAGCAGGGAGCCGCCTTCGGTCATCAGCTTCTCGGCGCGCTGGGCGACCGCAGTGAAGGAATAGCAGGAAATCAGCATGGACTTGGTGAAGTTGCCCTCGGTGGTCTCCACATAGCGGCCGGTCAGCTCGTCCTTGTCGGAGAAGGCGATGCAATGGACCACGAAGTCGAGCTTGCCCCAGAGGCGCTCGACCTCGGCGAAGACAGCATCAATGGACGCGGGATCGGTCACGTCGCAATGGCCAACCACAGCGGCGTCCAATTCGGCGGCCAGCGGGCGCACCCGCTTTTCGAGGGCGTCACCTTGATAGGTGAAGGCGAGCTCTGCGCCCGCAGCGCGCGCCGCCCTGGCGATGCCCCAGGCGATCGAGCGATTATTCGCCACGCCCATCACGAGCCCGCGCTTGCCAGCAAGAATGTTGCTGCTCACCGCTGAAGTCTGGGGTCCGTCTTGCGCCATGTTCGATCCGCTTCGCAGAAGGAGGGGTCAGCCATTGGGCCGGAGCCCGGCGTTTAAGCGTTGCGCGGCCTTTGCGCAAGCCCGGGCTTGGCGGAAAGCAGGTCCCGGCCCAGCTGAAAGAAGGATCCGCATCGACCGAACGGGGTGGTAGGCAAGCAGACGGACCCGCCCTAGAATCTGTGATCATTGTAACAGGCGGGCGAAAACGTGAGGGAAAACCGGCAGCCTTTGGGGGAAGTCGAGGGCCATATCCCCGCCCTGCGCCGTTACGCTCGGGGCCTGATGGACCATGATTGCCCCGATCCCGTCGCCTGCGCGGACGAAATGGTGCGCGAGGTGGTGGAGCGATCCCAGCGACATGGACAGCTCGGCGTGTTCAAAAACCCACGGCTGTGGCTCTACGCTACGCTCACCACCTGCAACCGCGCACGGACCCTGGCCGCGCCGCTCAAGAGCCGTCCGTTCGGCAAGATCCTCGCCCCGGGGGTTCGCGACACCCTTGCGCAGGTCGTCCTTGAGGACCGCGAGGCCCTGCTGCTGGTGGTGGTGGAGGGATTCTCCTACGCCCAGGCCGCCAGCATCCTGGGGCTCTCGCGCCTAGGGGTGGCGAACCGGGTGGCGCGGGCGCGCCAGCAACTCGGCGGCCCGCTGGAAGCGAGCCTTTCAGGGCAGGCGCGCCGCAAGCCAGATCCCCCACCCTATCTTCGGCTCGTGAAATAGGCGTCCCATGCCCGCAGCAAACCCGCCTCCGATCAGCGAGACCGAACTGAACGCCTATGTGGACGGCGAGTGCTTTCCCGAGCGGCAGGCCATCATCGAGGCCTGGCTGGCGCGCAACCCCCTGGAGGCCGCGCGGGTCAGGGGATGGCGACGGCAGAACCAGCTGTTGCGGGCGACCTTCGGGCGCATCCTTTCCGAGCCGCCACCCCCCGCCCTGATCAAGGCCAGCGGTGCGAGGGCGAGGGGGGAGCGTGCGCCCCCTGCCCCTGTCGCGCTACCTCAGGAGGCGACGAACCGGTGCGCCGACCCCTGGGACCGCCGCGACAGGCTGGCCGTGATCGTCGCAGGGGCATTCCTTGCCGGCGCTGGGGTCGCCTGTCTGGCGGGATACTGGCTGGGCTAGGCCAGCTCAGACCATGTCCTTGCGGGGATCGTAGGGATTCATGCTCTGCCACTTGCGCATGAGTCCCTCGAATTCGGCGTCGGTCTTTTCCGGCAGGGTGACGCGCAGGGTCACGAGCAGGTCGCCCGCCGCCACAGTCCCCGCCGGAGGAAGGCCCTTGCCGCGCAGACGCAGGATGCGGCCCGAATTGGTTCCCGGGGGCAGCGTCATCTCCACCGCGCCGCCCAAGGTAGGAACCTGCACCTTGCCGCCAAGCACCGCCTCATAGAGGGTGATCGGCAAATCCAGCCGCAGATCGCGCCCCTCCACCCGGAAGAAGGGATGTTTGGCGATGCGCACGGTCACGAGCGCGTCACCGGGCTCCCCGCCCATGGGACCGGGATTGCCCTGCCCCTTCAGGCGGATCTGCTTGCCATCCTCGATCCCGGCGGGAATCCTCACTTCCAGGGTGCGGCCATTGGCGAGCGCCACCCGGGCGCTGCCGCCCTGCACCGCCTCCGTCAGCGAGACCGTGACCGCGCCTTGCAGATCCTCGCCCTTGGGCGCGGCGCGCGGACGGCCTCGCCCCCGGGCGCCGCCGCCGAAGAAATCGGCGAAAATATCCGAAGGATCAAAGCCCCCGCGCGGGCCACCAGCGCCGCCGCCACTGAAATTGTGCTCATATTCCTGCGCGCCGGGCTGGGGACGGCGACGACCACCCCCGAAACCATCGAAGCCCTGGAACCGCGGCTTGCCATCGGCGTCGATCTCGCCCCGGTCGAACTGGGCGCGCTTCTTCTCGTCGCCGAGAATCTCATAGGCGCTGTTGGCCTCCGAGAATTTCTCCTTGGCCTTCGGGTCGGTCTTGTTCTGGTCCGGATGGAACTTCTTGGCGAGGCCCCGGAAAGCCTTCTTGATCTCATCGGCGCCCGCCGATTTGGCGACGCCAAGAACCGTATAAGGATCACGCATATCGAGCCCACCTCCGCGTCCGCCCGAAAAATGGCGCGGCCGCCATGTCTCGGTGCACTATATGGTTCCCCGGGGCCCGGGACGCAAGATCCTACTTCGCAAGATCCCACCACGCAGGATCGGCTGCGGCCTCATCTCAACCTTCGACAAGCACCCCGGAGGCGACCGCACGGGAGCCCCGGCAAGAAAAATGAACCGACGGGGCAAAACGCCCCACACCCAGCCAAAATAGAAAGAAATCTTATTGCCAAGCACAAGTGCTGGGCGTAGCATCAAGAACGGCTGATCGATCGGCATTGCAGCCCGGCGATCAGCCGAACGGACTTATGCATAGATCGAAGGGGCGATGACGAGCCACGGACGAAGGGTAACCTGAACCAGCTCTCAAACCCATGAGCCAGACCATCTGCGGATGAGCGAATGGACAACGTGGAAACGATTGAAGGCCGGACGCGCCCCCATCGTCTTATTTGGCGGAATTGACCCGAGCAAATCGCAGGAGTGTACAAATGGCCAGCGCCAATCACCTGCACAAAGATCCAGGGATCGCCTCCGGGCGCCATCCGGATATTTACGCGCCCCGCCGACCAATCGCCCCCTCAAAAATAAATTGATCAGAAACTGACGCGCAAGCGCGAACCCATTTTCGAAGACACGCCCAAAGGAGGGCGCCATGGCCGACCTGCAACGCAGCTACAACCAATACATTGACGCCGTCATAAATGAAGGGCCGACCAACCATATCACATGGACCTGGGGTTTCTCTGTAACCCGGCAAGAAGTGGACCTGGACGCCTCGTCATATGTCGCGTTAAGCGCGGACAGAAAAGCCTATTTCACCCTTGCGCTCAATCAATTCGCCACCGTCTGCAATCTCACGTTCACAGAGGTCCCCAGCACCGACAACCCGGAAATTCTCGCCGCCTACAATCTCGCGGGAGACTATTCTGGCGTAGCGATGGGTAACTCGGCGGGATCGACCCTCCTGTTCAACACCTCCGATGTCATCCCCAAACTGGGAACCTTCGGGTTTCACAACTACCTTCATGAGATCGGCCACGCCCTGAGCCTGCGCCATGGTCAGGACGTCGCAGCGGGTTTCAAGGGGGTCCTGCCGGCGGATCATTTCAGCTATGGCTATTCGCAAGTCGCCTATGCATCGCCTCTCGTTGGCGGAGGCAGCCCAAATGATAACAACCCGCAATCCCTTGGCCTCGATGACATCAGGGCGCTGCAATACAAGTGGGGCACAAATTACGGCTACAACAGCGCCGACACCACTTATACATGGGATGCGGCCACCGGCGCCAAATCCATCCAGAATGGCAATGGCCAGAAGACGACGCAACCAGACCCAATCCTGCCCCGGGTCTATGAAGCTCTTTGGGATGGAGGCGGTATAGACACCTATGATCTATCCAATTTCACAAGGGCGCAAACCATCGACCTGCGCCCGGGCGCCTGGAGCACCATATCCACTGATCTGCTGCCTCAAGCGAATGATCCTGCAATAGCGACTATCCCGGGCAATGTGGCCAACGCCTACCTCGCCTATGACCCGGACACTCAACTTGCGGACCTCAGATCGCTGATCGAAAATGTCAATGCGGGGTCGGGCAATGACAACATCACCGGCAATCAGGCGAACAATGTCCTGAATGGCAATGCCGGAAATGACGCCCTCTATGGACTGACCGGCGCCGATACGCTCAACGGCGGGACCGGCAATGACACGCTCGACGGGGGAGAAGACGCCGACTTGATGGTCGGCGGCAGTGGGGATGATACATATTACATCGATAACACTGCCGATATTGTGGTTGAAACCGCAACTGGCGGGGCCGACAGCATCATCTCCTCGATCTACATCACACTGCAAGACGCCAAATATGCGAATGTCGAAAACCTGACTCTGACCGGCGCCCTCGTCCGCGTCGAAGGCAGCGATTCAAACAATGCATTGACCGGCAATTCCGCCGACAACCAGATCCTGGGCTATGGCGGAGCCGACAAACTCTTCGGCCTTGCAGGCGCGGACACCCTTGATGGAGGGGATGGCGACGACTTCCTTGATGGTGGAACGGGCAACGATACGCTTCTGGGCGGAGCAGGAAACGATACGCTGGACGGCGGCGTCGGCGATGAGGCCTTGCGCGGGGGCGCCGGCGATGATGTCTACGTCTTCGGCTTCGGTTCCGGCCGCGACACGATCTATCAGGGCGATGGCGGCATGGACCGCCTGATCCTCGGCGCAGGCATAGGCCCCACCGACATCACGTGGGAGCGCATCGGCGATAAACTGGTTGGCACGCTGCGCGGCGGCGCGGACCAAATCACTCTGGTGGACTGGTTCAAATCCCCCGCCAATACATTACAGGTAACGCTCAGCAACGGGACAATTCTCCCTGTGGTCCTCCCGACCTATGGAACGGCGGGAGGGGAAACTATAAACGGCACGGACGAGAACGACCGCCTGCTGGCGCTGGCGGGGGATGACAGCATCAACGGCGGCCTTGGCGATGATATTCTCGACGGCGGCCTCGGCAAGGACACGATGATTGGCGGCCAAGGTAATGACACCTATTACGTCGATAACCAGAATGATGTCGTCACCGAACTTGCCGTATCAGGTTCGGGAACCGACACCATCATATCAAGCATCAACTATTCCCTTGCGGGAACCAACATCGAGAACCTGACCCTGACAGGGGCGGCGAATCTCACCGCGACCGGCAGCACAGGCGCCAATCTGCTCATCGGCAACGATGGCGATAACGTGATCGATGGCCTTGGCGGCGTCGATACAATGAGAGGCGGCCAGGGCAACGACACCTATTACCTCTACAACCTGGACAGCCAGATCATAGAAAACGCCGGGCAGGGAAATGATACGGTCATTTCCTCCGTGACCAACTATACGCTGGCGGCAAATCTGGAAAACCTCACGCTCTCGGCGAGCCTCACGACCGCTGGAAGTATCGCCAACGGCAACGATGCCGACAACAAGATCACTGGCAACACCTCCAACAATATCCTGAATGGCAATGGCGGCGACGACACGCTCGATGGAGGCGCAGGCAACGATACGCTTAACGGAGGCGCAGGCAACGACTACCTCATTGGCGGAGACGGCAACGATTCACTACAGGGTGGAGACGGCGACGATACGCTGGACGGGGGCGCGGGAGATGATTTCCTGGGCGGCAACAAGGGCCAAAATACATATATTTTCGGAAGAGGATATGGAACCGACAGAGTTGACCGCTGGGAAAGCACCCTAGACAAGATCGTCTTCAAAAATGGCATCAACAGCGATGATATCACCTGGAGCCGCCCGACCAACAGCGGGGATCTCACAGGAACCCTCTCCGACGGTTCGAAACTCATCATCGTAGGCTGGTTTAATTACAACTACAGCGATCGCATCAAAATCTATCTGGACAATGGAACTCAGATAACCGCGCCGACTCCGAAGATCGGAACCGAAAATGGCGACATAATTGATGATTCAGGCACCGGGGACTTAATGAAAGGCCTCGGCGGCGACGATACGTTGAATGGAGGCGCTGGCGCCGATACGCTGGACGGCGGAACCGGCAATGACAGCATGACCGGCGGCTCAGGCGACGACTTGTATTATGTGGACGCCAGCAACGACAAGGTCATTGAAGCATCCGGCGAGGGAACGGATACGGTCATCTCCTCCCTTGCCAATTACACCCTGACCGGCAATGTCGAAAATCTGACTTTGACGACCGGCGCCCTGAACGGAAATGGAAATGCAAGCTCCAATATCATAACGGGAAATGCCCTTGCCAACAACATACAGGGAAATGACGGCAATGACTCCCTCGACGGAGGCGCCGGAGCCGACACAATGGATGGAGGAACCGGGGATGACACCTTCATCGTCGATAATATCGGGGACCGCGTCATCGAAGTTGAAAACGAGTACAAGGCCGATGGCTCAGTCCAAGAAACCCACGACACGATTATAGCGAAAGACGTCGACTACTCCATTGCAGGTTTGGCCGGAATCGAAAATCTCACCCTCATAGGTTCGCAGATAAATCTGACGGGAAACAGTCAAAATAACATCCTCACCGGCAATGACGCGGATAATATCGTCAGAGGAGGCGGCGGCCAGGACACCATGATCGGTGGCAAGGGTAACGACACCTACTATGTCGATAACATCTACGACAAAATCGTGGAAAATGATGGCGAAGGCACTGACACAATCTATTCATCCGTTGATTACACGATAGAAACAAACAAGGTCGAAAACTTGATCCTGACGGGATCGACAGCCCGCTATGCCAAAGGCAATGGGCTCGCAAACACCATCACCGGGAATAGCGCCGACAATATTCTGATCGGCGGGGCCGGTAACGACACTTTTATCGGCGGCGCAGGCGACGACCTCTATTATGTCGAGGATCAGGGCGACAAGGTTCAGGAAAACGCTGGCGACGGCGAAGACACAGTTGCGACCTGGATCAACAACTACACATTGGCGGACAATGTCGAAAACCTGACCCTCGTCGGCGATATAGCTTTCGATGGCGCCCCCAATGTCGCCATCATGGGGACGGGCAATGCGTTGGATAACTACATCCTCGGCAATGGACAAAACAACGTTCTTTACGGCATGGCTGGAAAGGACACGCTCGACGGCGGGTATGGAGCCGACACCCTTTATGGAGGAACCGGCGACGACACCTACATCGTCGATAACGTCAACGATGTCGTCTACGAAAATCGCGCCGAGGGCGTGGACACGATCCTCACCTCACTTGCAACCTATAGGCTGGGTGACTATTCCAGCGCCGGAAGCTTCGTCGAGAACCTCACCTATACGGGCTCTTCCAATTTCACGGGCGTCGGAAACCTATTTGGCAATCTGATAAAGAGTGGCGTTGGCTCCGACAGCCTGTCCGGTGGCCAGGGCGATGATACGCTTTATGGCGGCGCCGCCGAGGACACATTGATGGGCGATGAAGGCGCCGATCAACTCTTTGGCGAAGATGGCAATGACAAGATTTACGGCGGTGCGGGCAACGACTCGCTGGATGGCGGTCTTGGCGATGATTACATGGTCGGTGGTCTTGGTGACGATACCTATTACGTAGATAAGGTCGGCGACACGGTCCTGGAGCAGGGAGGCGAAGGGGCGGACACCGTCATTTCCACCCTGTCGGATTATACGCTGACAAACAACATCGAGAAACTGACCCTGGCGGGCACAGCGGCAAATGGTTCGGGCAACGGGCTCGACAATATCATCACAGGCAACAGTGTCGGCAACAAGCTGTACGGCTTTGGCGGATATGACTTGCTTGATGGCGGCGCAGGCTCCGACACGCTTGATGGTGGGGAGGGAAGCGACACGCTGATCGGCGGCGTTGGCTCCGACATGCTTTATGGCGGCGCAGGAAATGACGTCTATATTTTCAACCGCGGTGACGGCCAAGACACGATCAACGACGATTATCGCCCCACCATTCAACTGGATGGGGGGCAGGACAAGCTGCTTTTCGGCGCTAATATTGCGCAAGCCGACCTGTGGTTCTCCATATCAGGCGCCGACCTGATCGTTGGCGTGAAAGACCGTGCAAATCCGTCGCAGGCGCTCGCCAGCCTCACGGACAAGATCACCCTGAAGAACTGGTTCAACACATATAACAGGATCGAGACGATCCAGTTTGCCGATAACTCGACGCTGAATGCACGCCAGATTGTCGAAAGGCTCGCCACCACGGGCAATGACGCCTTCAACTGGCTCGACACGGCCGTCAATCTGTCCCTCGACCTGGGAAATGACAATGTAACCACAGGCGCCTTCGACGACTCCATGGATGGCGGCGGGGGAAATGACACGCTGACCAGTGGCGCCGGCGATGATACGCTCATTGGCGGCCTGGGGAACGACACGCTTTACGGCGGTCTCGGCAATGATATCTATGTCTTCAATCGTGGCGATGGCATCGACACGATCTATGACGACTACGGCTCTCTGGCTGCGCAAAACGCTGGCGCGGATGTGCTATCCTTCGGCGCCGGAATACTGAAAAGCCAACTCACCTTCAGCCTCTCCGGCGCCGATCTCGTCATCTCGGTTACTGACCCAGCCTACCCCGGCGTCATCACCGACAAGGTCACCCTGAAGAACTGGACTGATCCGTTGAAGCGGGTTGAAACGCTCCGCTTCAGCGATAACTCGACTCTTGATGCGCGGGGAATCGCGGAACTTCTGCCGACTTCCGGAAATGACACGCTTACCTGGGCGGCGACCGCCATCAACTGGTCAGGCGGCGCAGGCAATGACAAGCTCACGACCGGCGCCTTTAACGACACGCTCATTGGCGGCGCGGGGAATGACACGCTGGATGGCGGCACAGGCTACGACATCGCGCGCTTCACGGGCGCCAGCAGCGAATATACCATCAAGCTGGTAGGCTCATCCTACACCATCACCGACAAAGTCGCCAATCGGGACGGGACGGACACAGTCACGAATATCGAGGCCCTGCAATTCTCGGACGGGCTCTTCAACATCGCGAATCTCTCGCTCGTCGCCGGCACAACCCCAACAATCTCGTCGCAAACCACCATCACGGTGGCGGAGAATGTCTCGACGTCAACGGGCATCTATCAGGTGACGGCTTTTGATCCAGATCCTGGCGCGACGCTGACCTATTCCATCGCCACCGGGGCTGACGGGGCCGCATTCACCATCGACCCGGTCAGCGGCGCGGTGAGATTCGCATCCTCCCCGGATTACGAAACGCCCTCCGACAGCGGCGCAGACCATGTCTATAACATCATAGTCCAGGCGTCAGATGGAACGAGGGTGGGGACCCAGGCCGTCGCCGTCACCATCACCAATGTGGCTGAGACTGCGCCCACCATCAGTTCGGCCGCGACCAAAAGCGTTGACGAAAACACATCAGCCGCCACGTCCGTCTACCAAGTCACGGGCGCTGACGCCGAAGGGACGCCTCTGACCTATTCGCTGACAGGGGGCGCCGACAAAGGTCTGTTCAGCATCAACGCCACCACAGGCGACATCACGTTTGTTGCGGCGCCCGATTATGAAAATCCTTCCGACGCCAATCGGGACAGGAGCTACGATATCGAGGTGGCGGCTTCCAATGGCGTATTGGTCACGAAGAAGTCGGTTGCCATAACCGTCAACAATGTGGACGAGGCTCCGACGATCCTCTCGCCTACGACGGCGAGTTTCGCCGAGAACGCCTCCACCAGCATGTCCGCCTACCGGGTTCTTGGCGTCGATCCCGAAGGGCGCTCTCTCACCTATTCGCTCTCCGGCGGGGTGGACAAGGCGCTCTTCACCATCGACCCCGTCACCGGGAACGTCCGCTTCAACACATCTCCTGACTTTGAAGCGCCAGGCGATGATGACCACAACAATGTTTATCAGATCGAGGTTCAGGCCTCCGATGGCGCCCTGACGACCCGCCAAACAGTCGCCATCACCGTCACCAACATGAACGAGGCGCCCGTCATAACCTCGGCGAGCAGAGTTGTGGTCAATGCAAAAAATGTCGGCGCAGGCGCCCCGATCTATACCCTGTCCACCAACGATCCTGACGCGGCAACGACGCTGAATTACACGATCTCCGGCGGCAAAGACAGCGACGACTTCAATATCGACTCCCGCACAGGCGTGGTGACGTTCAAAATCCCCCCGGATTATTCCAACCCCGCCGACGACGGAGCAAACAATGTTTATGATATCGTTCTCTCAGCGTGGGACGGCGGGCTTCTCAAGCAGCAATCGGTAACCATCGTTGTCACCAACGCACCCGAGACCGCGCCCGTCATCATTTCCCGGAACAATTTCAACGTAGAGGAAAACATCGCGATAACGGACACCGTCTTCACCGTGAGGGCGAGCGACGTTGATGCCGGAGCAACGCTCACTTACGCCATCGCTGGCGGCCCCGACAAATCGATGTTCGTCATTGACAGCTCGACCGGCGCCGTCAGATTCAGCACATCCCCGGATGCAGAAAAACCATACGACTTCAATCAGGATAACACTTACGAACTCACAGTTCAGGTCTCTGATGGAACCCTGATCACAAGACAATCCGTCACCATCACCGTCACGGATCGGAACGACAACATCCCCGTTCTCACGTCGTCGACCAGCGCAACCGTTGCCGAGAATGAGGGGACGAGCGCCGCGGTCTATACGGTGAGCGCCACGGATGCGGATGCCACGGCGCAACTTACCTATTCGATTGTGGGCGGAGCCGATCAGAGCAAGTTCTCGATCAACGCGACCTCCGGCGCAGTGAGTTTCGTGGCGTCGCCTGATTTCGAGAGCAGGTCGGATGCTGACCATAACAATGTCTACGCCATCATCGTGCAGGCTTCGGACGGCGCGAACATCTCGACAAAATCGGTCTCGATCACGCTCACCGACGTCAACGAATTCACGCCTGTCATAGGCTCGGGGACAAGCGCCAGCGTGGCCGAGAATGTCGGCTTGGACGAAGTGTTCTATACGGTGAGGGCCACGGATGCGGATACGGCGGGGACGCTGACCTATTCGATTGTGGGAGGCGCCGACCAAGCCAAGTTCAGGATCGACGCATCCTCTGGCGAAGTCACTTTCCTCGCCTCGCCTGATTACGAAAGCCCCGGTGATTCCGGCAGGAACAATATCTACGACATTATCGTGCAGGCGTCCGATGGATCGAAGATTGCGACGAAGGCGGTCGCGATCACGCTCACCGATGTGAATGAGGATGCGCCCCGCATCACCTCGCTGACAAGAATGACCATCGCTGAAAATGCATTGACGAGCGCGGCGATCTATACGGTGTCCGCGACCGACAACGACCCCAACTCCAGCCTCACCTATACGATTGTGGGCGGCGCGGATCGGGACAAGTTCTCGATCAACACCACCTCGGGCGCGGTCAGGTTTGTGGCCTCGCCTGACTACGAGAGCAAATCGGATTCCGATCATAACAATGTCTATGACATCGTCGTGCAGGCGTCCGATGGAACGTTGACTGCTACAAAAGCGGTCGCCATCACGCTCGCCGATATGAATGAATATACGCCCGTCTTCACGTCGCCGGCACGCGTCAGCGTCACCGAGACTGTCGATACGGACTTTGTGGCCTTTACGGTGAGCGCGACCGATCAGGACCTCACTGCGCAACTCACCTATTCGATCGTGGGCGGCGCCGATCAGTTAAGGTTCTCGATCGACAGCGCTTCGGGCGTAGTGAGGTTCAATAACTCGCCTGATTACGAACGCCCCGGTGATTCCGACGCGAACAATGTCTATGACGTCACGGTGAAGGCTTCGGATGGAACCAACGCCACGACGCAATCCGTCGCTATCACTGTGGCAGATGTGAACGACAACGCTCCCGCAATCACCTCGGTCGCCAGCGCCAGCGTGGTTGAGAATGTGTTGACGTCCACGGCTGTCTATACGGTCTTGGCGACGGATGCGGATGCGGGAACGACGCTCACCTATTCGTTCGGGGGCGGGGCGGACGATGCGAAGTTCTCGATCAATGGCTCGACCGGCGCCGTGACCTTCAGGACCTCGCCGGATTACGAGACCCAGTCGGACTTCGACCATAACAATATCTATGAAATCATCGTGAGGGCTTTCGATGGAGCAAACGCCACGACAAAAGCCGTCGCCATCACGCTCACCGATGTGAACGACAACACGCCCGCCATCACGTCGGGCGCAAGCACCAGGGTGGCCGAGACTGTTGCGCCCACCTCGGCGGTCTTTACGGTCTCGGCGACGGATGCGGATGCGGGAACGACGCTGACCTATTCGTTCGGGGGTGGGGCGGATGATGCGAAGTTCTCGATCAATGCCTCGACCGGCGCCGTGACCTTCAAGGCCTCGCCTGATTATGAAAATCCGGACGATGCTGGCCAGAACCGTGTCTATGACATCATCGTGCAGGCGTCCGATGGAACAAACGCAACGACGAAAGAGGTCGCCATCACCCTTACAGATGTGAATGAAAATCCACCCGTCATCACATCGGCGTCCTCCATGAGCGTGAGCGAGAATGTGGCTGTGGGCTTTGGCTTCCACAAGGTCGCCGCCACCCATGCCGCTGGCGTTTCGTCGATGACCTATGCGATCACGGGCGGGGTGGACAAGGACCATTTCAGCATCGACGCGCGGACGGGCGTCCTGAGTTTCAGCAAGGCCCATGATTACGAGCGCCCGGCGGATTATGGTGGAGATCATGTCTATGATATCACCGTGGATGCGTCCGACGGGGCCTGGAGCGACAGCGAGAACATGAAGATCACGCTGACGAATGGCGTCGACAACAATACATTCAAGATGGACTTCGACGGCGACGCCAAAGGCGACCTTCTGTTCCAGAACGCGCGGGATGGCGCCTGCGTCGTCTGGGAGTTGAACGGCCTTTCGTTCAAGACCAATGGCTTCGCGCAGGTCGGCCCTGCGGTGGGAACCGCCTGGCAGATCAAGGC
>CANCSY010000036.1 GCA_947380915.1 Beijerinckiaceae bacterium | reverse complement strand
CTTCTGCTGCTGGACGAGCCCGCCGCAGGCCTCACCGCCCCCGACATCAAGGACCTCGTGCAGATCATCCGCAAGATCCGGGATCAGGGCATCACGGTGATCCTGATCGAGCATCACATGGATGTGGTCATGTCCGTCTGCGACACGGTCAGCGTGCTCGATTTCGGACAGAAGATCGCGGAGGGCAAACCGGCGCAGGTGCAGGCCGATCCGCGCGTCATCGAAGCCTATCTCGGCGGCGCCGCCGCAACAGCCGCCTGAGGAGATCGCCATGCTCACGATCGAAAATCTGGTCGCAGGTTACGGCAAGGTGCAGGTGCTCCACGGCATCAGCCTGGAGGTGCCGGAGGGGCGCCTGGTGACCCTCATCGGCTCCAATGGCGCGGGCAAGACCACGACCCTGCGCGCGCTCTCGGGCATGATCCAGCCCCAGTCCGGCGCCATCCGCCTGGGCGGCCGGGACATCGCGGGCCTGCCCTCCTACGAGATCACAAGGCGCGGCATGGCCCATTCGCCGGAGGGGCGGCGCGTGTTCCCCACCCTGCCGGTGACGGACAATCTGCTGCTGGGCGCCTTCACCCGCTTCACGGGCATGCGTCCGAAGGGCGACACGTCAGCCGATCTCGACCGCATGTTCGAGCTGTTTCCGCGCCTGCGCGAGCGCCGCACCCAACTGGCGGGCACCCTCTCGGGCGGCGAGCAGCAGATGCTGGCCATGGCCCGGGCGCTGATGCTCAACCCCGAAGTGCTGCTGCTGGACGAGCCCTCCATGGGCCTTGCGCCCAAACTGGTGGAGGAGGTCTTCGCCACGGTGGCGCGGCTGAAGGAGCGGCGCATCACCATGCTGCTGGTGGAGCAATTCGCCGCCGCCGCCCTTGAGGTGGCCGACTATGGCTATGTCATGGAAAACGGCCGCATCTCGGTCCATGGCCCCGCCGAGCAACTGCGCAATGATCCTGCGGTGCGCGACGCCTATCTGGGCGTGGCGCATTGAGGGGACGGGTCTGAGAACGGGTCGGTCCTAATCCCCCGAAGCGGGCAGCATCCGCTGCAACACCCCGTCGCGCTTGATGAACGTGTGCATGATCGCAGCCCCGATATGGGAGAGGATCAGCGCCGCCATCAGATAGCCCAGCCAGCCATGGGCGGCGGAGAGCGCGTCATAGATGGGCTCGCTCTTGGGCATGAGGTGGGGCAGGGTGAAGAGGCCGAAGACCGAGACATCCACCCGATAGGCCGAGGTCATCAGCCAGCCCAGCACGGGCATGACGAACAACAGCGCCAACAGCGAGTGATGCACCGCCACCGAGGCGCGGCGTTCGAAGGGCGTCAGGGATGCATGGGGCGCGGGCGTGCCGAACATCTTGCGCGCCATCACGCGCACAAGCGCCAGCGCGAAGACCACGACGCCGAAGGAGCGGTGCATATCGAAGATCTGGTTTTGCAACTGACCCTCCTCCATATGCGTCATCAGAATGCCGCCGGGGATGATCCCAAGCACGCAGAGCGCGGTGATCCAGTGGATCCATTTGGAAACGGGCGAATAAACCGGCGGGCGAATCGGATCGGACATGAGCTGTGCCTCCCTTTCACCCCAACATGCTACATCAGCGCGCAATCGAAAAGCGCCTCGCCGCCTTCCAAGAGATGCACGCTGGTGGGCGGGCGCAGGGCGCGGGACAGGTCGCCCTGGGGCTTGAGCTCCAGCCCCGTCTTGCCCGAACCGATGATGACCGGCGCCATCAACAGATGCAGTCGGTTGACGCAGCCCGCATCGATGAAGGACGAGATGGTCCGCGCACCGCCCTCGATCAGCAGCTTGCGATAGCCCCGCGCAAATAGCGCCGCGACGATCTCGGCGGGGCGCATCAAACCTTCGTGAAGCGGCAGCTGCACCAGCTCCACGCCTTCAGGACAGGCCGCGCCAGCGGTCACGAGCAGCAGGGGCGTTCCGTCCCGGGTCAGCCATTTGCCCTGGGCGTCGAGGCGCCCCGAGGGGTCGATGACCACGCGGGCCGGGCTCCTGCCCGCCACGCGCCGCACGGTCAACAGGGGATCGTCGGCGACAATGGTTCCTGCCCCCACGACCACCGCATCCACGGCCGCGCGCAGCCTGTGCAGATGGTCGAGGGCGGCTGCGCCATTGATGTAGCGGGACTCGCCGGTCACGGTCGCGATGCGCCCATCGAGGGATTGGCCGAGTTGCGCAATCACGAAGGGCCGGTCGCCCGGCGCCTGCGTAATGGGCTGGAAGGGGTCTGCGAATGAGCTTTCCATGCGGCTTTTTTGCGCTCCGGCTGCTTCCCAGATCATCAGGGCTCCTATGAAATGGGCAGGATCTGAGGTATGCAACCCATCCAGTAGACGGCAGCGCTCGTAACTGAGCCACCAGGGTACTGTCCAGTTGGGGGTAGCGTGTCCGAAATCAAGAACATTCTAGACGCAGAGGGTGGACTTGGACAGGTGGCTGTCGAGCGCGCCCTCGCTGAAGTTCGCGCAGGCCGCCCCGTCATCGTCAAGGCTGGCCGCTCCCATCTCATGATTCTCTGCGTCGAGGCGCTGGATGAGCGCCATGTGGCGACCTTCGAGGCGCTGGGCAAGCGCCGCGCGCGCCTGCTGCTGCCGGCCCCCCGCCTGCGCCGTCTTGGCCTCGACCGGGTGAAGCCCGGCGCCATCGCCCTGCCGACCATCGATCTTGCCCGCATCGCCACGCTCGCGCTGGAGCTGGGCGCGCGCATCGACGCGCCTGTGGCCACCCTTGGCAGGCTTGATCTCGCCGCCCTTGAACTGGTCCGCGTGGCCCTTGTGCTGCCTGCGGTCGTCGCCTTCCCGGTCTCCGTCCGCGACATAGAAGGCGAGGGCCTGGTGCGGGTCGAGGTCGCCGCCATCGAAGCCTTTCGCCGCAACGCCGTGCGCGATCTTCATATCGTGGGCCGCGCCCCGGTGCCGCTCGAAGGGGCGCCGGACACAGAATTTGTCATATTTCGCGGCGGCGAAGGCCTGCGCGATCAGGTGGCGGTCATCGTCGGCAAGCCCGATTTCGCGGAGCCCGTCACGGTGCGCCTGCATTCGGCCTGCCTGACGGGGGATCTCTTCGGCAGCCTGAAATGCGATTGCGGCGACCAGTTGCGCCACACCGCCGGCTTCATGGCCGAGAATGGCGGCGGAGTGCTGCTCTATCTTGACCAGGAAGGCCGGGGCAATGGCCTGTCCAACAAGATGCGCGCCTACAAGCTCCAGGCCCAGGGCTTCGACACCTATGACGCGGACGAGGTGCTGGGCTTCGATCATGACCAGCGGGGCTTTGATTTCGCTGCTGAAATGCTCAAGCAGATCGGGGTGACGCAGGTCCATGTGATGACCAACAACCCCCTCAAGATGGCTGCGCTGGAGACCGCCGGGCTTGAGGTCGTCTCCGACCGGCGCATTCAGGGCCGCACCACCGACCAGAATGTGCGCTACCTCGCGTCCAAGCGCGACCGGGCCGGACACTTCCTTGATATGGATGGCGCGCCAGCGCAGACGGGCGGCAAGGAATAGGCTATAGGACCTGCCGTTACGTTGCGGATCAGACCCATCGGATCAGGTGCATGTCTCTCCAAAGCGAGCCGTCCAGGCCTCCCGGACGGCTCTACGCCTTCGCCGGCCTCGCCTTTGTTGCGGGGGCCCTCGTCCTCGCCTGGCCATGGTTGTCGGGCGCCGTGACGATTCCATGGGACGCCAAGGCGCAGGCCTATCCGCAGATCGTGTTTCTGGCCCGGGCGCTGGCGGCTGGCGACAGTCCCTTCTGGACGCCCAATGTTTTCGGGGGCTTTCCGCAGATCGCCGACCCCCAATCCCAGATCTTCTCCCCGCCCTTTTTCCTGCTGGCGCTGTTCAACGCGGCCCCCTCCTTCCGCGCGGTGGATGGGGTGGTCTTCGGCATGCTCATGCTGGCGGGGCTGGCGCTGATCGCCTTCTTCAGGGATCGGGGCTGGCATCCCGCTGGCGCGCTGGTGGCGGCTTTCGCCTTTTCCTTCGGGGGCTCGGCCGCCTGGCGCCTGCAACATATCGGCGAGGTGATCTCCCTTTGCTGGTTTGCCCTGACCCTGCTGGCCCTGTCGCGGGCGCTCAGCCGATCTTCCCTGCTCTATGGTTTTGCTGCGGGCGTGCTGGCGGGCTTCATGGCGCTGGGGCGCGACCAGATCGCGCTTCTGTGCATCTTCATTCTGGCGGCCTACGCCATCTGGCATGTGTGGGACGGGCAGGGGATGCGGCGGCGTTTCTGGCGCGCCCTCCCGCCGCTTTCGATGGGCTTCGTCGGCGGCGTGCTGACGGCCGCCATACCCATCGCCTTCACGATTGTCCTGGCCGATGATTCAAACCGGCCGGGCATGGATTTCGATGAGGCGGCGCGTGGCTCCCTGCCGCCTTTGGCGCTGCTGTCGGCCGTGGTCGCCAATCTCTTCGGCGTCGATGGTCCCATGAAGGATTTCTGGGGGCCTCCGTCCGCGCTCGTCTGGGGCGAGACGGATCTGGCGCTGGCGCGCAACATGGGGGCGATCTATTTCGGGGCCCTGCCGCTGGCGGCGCTGGCCTGCGCAGCGGTGGCCCTGGGCGACCGGGCGGTGCGGGTCTTCCTCGCCATGATGATCTTCATGCTGCTCTATACGGTGGGCCGCTACACGCCCTTCTTCGAGCTGGCCTTCTGGATCCCGGGCGTGGAACTCTATCGGCGTCCCGCCGACGCCACCTTTCCGCTCTGCGCCTTGCTGGCGATCCTGGCGGGTTATGGGGTGCATGTGATTGTCGGCGGCGCGCAGCGGGTTGGCATGAAGGCGGGCGCGGGCCTGGTGGCGCTGCTGTTCGGCCTGTGCCTGTTCCTCGCCTTCGACAAGGGGCGCCTCGGGCCGGCCTCGGGCGCGCTGGTCATTGGAGCGGCCTCCCTGGCGATGGCGGTGGCGGCGCTTTTCATGGCGCCCGCCTTGCTGCGCCGCGCGCCCTATCTGGGACTGGCGGCGCTGGCCGGGCTGATGACGCTGGATCTGGCGATCAGCAACCGGCCCAATGAATCCACGGGCCTTGCGCCCTCGACCTATGACGAGCTGCATCCTGACTCGACCAACGAGACCCTGTCCCTCATCCGCGAGCGCCTCGCCGCCCATGCGGCGCCTGATCGGCGCGACCGGGTGGAGTTGGCGGCCGTCGATTACGAATGGCCCAATCTGGGCCTCGTCCATGGCTTCGACCATGATCTGGGGTTCAATCCCATCCGCCTGAAGCTTTTCACCGACGCCACCAACGCCCAGGATCAGGTCTCGGTCCCCGAGCAACGCACGTTCTCGCCGCTTTACGCGCATTTCCGTTCGCCCATGGCTGACCTTCTGGGGGTGCGGCTGCTTGTGTCGCGCTATCCGCTGGAGCGCATGGACAAGGAGTTCGATCCCAATGACTTCACCTTCATTGGCCAGACCAAGGATGGCTTCCTCTGGGAGAACCCGCGCGCCTTGCCGCGGGTGCTCGCGCCCGGTTCGGCCCTCATCGTGGATATCGAGAAGATGCTGAATGAAGGGGGCTGGCCGGAGGTGAATTTCACCCGCACGGTTCTGCTCGATGGCGAGGAGGCGGGCGTCCCGCTGCAAGGCCCGCCGGGAGAGGCGAAGATCCTGTCCTACCGCAACACGGAAGTGGTGGTGGAGGCCAATTCCACCGAGGGCTGTTACCTCGTTCTCAATGACATCTGGCATTCCTGGTGGTCGGCGCAGGTGGATGGCGTTCCCGCGCCGATCCTGCAAGCCAATGTCATGTTCCGCGCCGTTCGGCTGGGGCCGGGTCGGCATCGCATACGCTTCTCCTTCGACCCTTTTGCGGGGCTCTGGGCGCAGCTTTGGAAGCGTTGAAGAAAGCTTGCGGCTCCTCAGGCTTGGCTGTGGGGCTTGCCACTCTTGCGCGTGGACTTCATAAGGTCCTGACGAGCCAGCCCGGCTCCATGGACGTGTGATGGCCCGGCCGGAACCAGATATCGACAAGGAAGCAGCCGCGCTTGGCCCTGTGGTGAGCGCCATGGCTCCTGATCTGCTCGACCCGGTTGACGAAAAGGCGGCGCATCGGCGCAAGCGCTGGCGTCTCGTGGGCGCCGCCCTCAGCCTCGCGCTGATCGGCCTCTCGGCCGTGGTTCTCTTCAACACCCTGCGCAGCGTCAGCTGGCGCGATCTGCGCGCCGCCTTCGAGGCGACCGGCTGGGACCAGATCTCGCTGGCCTGCGCCTTCGCCTCCCTCTCCTATCTCGCCCTCACAGGTTATGACGGCCTGGCCCTGCGCCAGCTCAACCTGCGTGTCCCCTATCGCACGACGGCGCTGGGCTCCTTCACCAGCTACGCCATTTCCTTCACGCTGGGCTTTCCGATCATCACCGGCGGCACGGTGCGCTACTGGATCTATTCCCAGAAGGGCGTCACCGCCGCCAAGGTGGCGAGCCTGACCGTGATCGCGGGCGTCACCTTCTGGCTGGGCATGACCATCGTGGTGGGCGCGGCTCTGGTCTTTGATCCCGCAGGCATCGCCGAGATCAACAAGCTGAAGGTCGGCGTGAATGTGGCGATTGGCCTTGGCATTCTGGCGGCCATCACGGCTTATCTGATCTGGGTCTCGCTGGCCCACAGGCGCACCCGCATCCAGGGCCTGACGCTGGAGCTGCCGGGCTTCTGGCTCACGCTCGGCCAGATGATGCTGGGCGTCTTCGAGCTCTGCGCCGCCGCCGCCTGTCTTTACGTGCTGCTGCCGAGCGGCCACGGCATGGACCCCGTGACCTTCGCCGCGACCTATGTTTTCGCCTGCCTCATCGGCATCGCCTCCAATGCGCCCGGCGGCATCGGCGCCTTCGAGATGACCATGCTCAATGCGGTCCATGCGCCCACGCAGGAGGGGCTGCTGGCCTCGCTGCTGCTGTTCCGCATGATCTATTACATCGGCCCCTTCATTCTGGCGCTGGCCCTGCTGGGCGCCAATGAGAGCATGCGCCGCTGGAAATCCCTGCGCGAAGCCATGGCGCGCAGGAGCGAAGAGGATGGGCGGCGCGAGCGGGCCGATCTCGATTAGGGAATTGTGACAAGGTCGCCTTCCGTCGCCGCCTTTGTCGTAATTCTGTCATGAGAATCGCGCGTTCATTAAAGGGATTATCTCACAGCCTGCCAGGAGACACGGTGGACAAGGCCATGGACGAAACCGCCCTTTGCGCCGCTTTGCTCAATGCGCTGCGTGACCCGGCCCTGCTGGTGGGGCCCGACACGCGGCTGCGCACGCTCAACGAGCCCATGCGCGCGCTTCTGCCCGCCGCCCGCGCGGGCGATCCGCTGGCGCTGACCCTGCGTTCGCCCGATGTGCTGGATGCGGCGACGCGGGTGCTGGCGGGCGCCCCGGCGGAGGGCGTCAACTGGCGCGAGCGTGTGCCGGTGGAGCGTGTTTTCGAGGCTCACGTGGCGCCCCTCGCCATGGCGGAGGGAACGCTCTGCGTGGTGAGCCTGCGCGAGACCACCCAGGCCCTGCGGGTGGAGCGCATGCGCTCCGATTTCATCGCCAATGTGAGCCACGAATTGCGCACGCCGCTCGCCTCGGTGCTGGGCTTTGTGGAGACCTTGCAGGGTCCCGCACGCGACGACGCCATTGCGCGGGTGCGCTTTCTAGCGATCATGCGCGATCAGGCCCGGCGCATGCAGCGCCTGATCGACGATCTGCTCTCGCTGTCGCGCATCGAGCAGCAGGCGCATCTGCGGCCCAATACGACCACCGATCTTGTGGGCGTGGTGCTCCATGTGGTGGACGGGCTCGACCTCATTGCTCAGGAGAGCCGCGTCTCCCTCAAGGTCGAGGCGCCCGCCACGCTGACCATTCCGGGCGACCGCGATGAACTGATCCGCCTTGTGGAGAACCTCGTCGGCAACGCCATCACCTATGGTTCGCTGCCCGATCAGGACACAAGCGTCGAGATCACGCTTTGCCAGCAGGGCGAGCAGGCGCGGCTGCGGGTGCGCGACCATGGCCGGGGCATCTCGCGCGAGGATCTGCCGCGCCTGACGGAGCGTTTCTACCGCGCGGACGCGGGCGCGAGCCGCGCCAAGGGCGGCACTGGCCTCGGGCTTGCCCTGGTCAAGCACATTGTTGCACGCCATCGCGGGCGCCTTTCCATCGCCAGCGAGCCGGGCGAGGGCGCCTGTTTCGAGGCGATTCTGCCGCGATCCTGAAACCTTATATTTTTCAGATAATTAGACTGTCATTTATCGGTCATGTGAACGTCGTAAAAACAGCACGTCGAAAGTTTAGGACTCAAGCAAGGCAGATCTGGATCCGCCGGACTGCTCCAACCAGAGAGACTCACATGACCTTCCAACCCCTGATGCGCGCTGCGGCGATCGCCATCGTCGCCTTCACCGGCGCCACTGCGCAGGCCGCCGACATCACCGGCGCTGGCGCCACCTTCCCTTTCCCGATCTATTCGAAGTGGGCTGACGCCTACAAGACTGCGACGGGCAATGGCCTCAACTACCAGTCCATCGGTTCGGGCGCCGGCATCAAGCAGATCCAGGCCAAGACCGTGACCTTCGGCGCCACCGATGCTCCGCTCAAGGCTGACGCTCTGAAGAAGGATGGTCTCGTTCAGTGGCCCATGGTCATGGGCGGCATCGTGCCGGTCGTGAACCTCGAGGGCGTGAAGCCCGGCGAGCTGGTGCTGGATGGCGCGGCCCTGGCCGACATCTATCTCGGCAAGATCAAGAAGTGGGATGATCCGGCGATCCAGAAGCTGAACGCCTCTGTGAAGCTGCCCTCCACCGCCATCACCGTCGTGCGTCGCTCGGATGGTTCGGGCACCACCTTCAACTTCACCGACTATCTGTCCAAGGCCAGCAAGGAATGGGCTGACAAGGTCGGCGCGGACGCCGCTGTGGAGTGGCCGGTTGGCGTTGGCGCCAAGGGCAATGATGGCGTGGCTGGCAATGTGGGCCAGACCAAGAACTCCATCGGCTATGTGGAATATGCCTACGCCAAGCAGAACAAGCTGACCCATACGGGCATGATCAACAAGGCCGGCAAGTCCGTGCAGCCGACCGTCGCCGCCTTCCAGGCCGCCGCCGCCAACGCTGACTGGGCGAACGCCCCCGGCTACTACCAGATCCTGACCAACCAGCCCGGCGACGCCTCCTGGCCGATCACCGCCGCCACCTTCATCCTGATGTACGCCGAGCCGGCGGACAAGGCCGCTTCCGTGGAAGCGATCAAGTTCTTCGACTGGGCCTTCGCCAAGGGCGACAAGATGGCCGAAGAGCTCGACTATATCCCCATGCCCGCCTCGGTGGCCACGCTGGTCCGCAAGACCTGGGCTGACAGCATCAAGAACAAGTAATGTGATTGAGGGGGAGGGCGACCTCCCCCTTTTTTCCGCTCTGCGGATAAGACGTAAAATCTGCGGACAAGAGATAAAACAAGAGTTTCCGCGTGTTACGGGGATTTTCTGATGACGGATGTTATTGTGCAAGAAGGCGCAGCCGCCGCGCCTACCAACGCCTGGCGCGCACAGGCGCTGGCGTCCTTCAAGGCGGGCGATTCTACTTTTCGATGGATGGCGCAACTGGCGGCCGCCACGGTGCTGCTGGTGCTCGGCGGCATCATCGTCTCGCTGATCATCGGCGCCTGGCCCGCGATCTCGACTTACGGAATTGACTTTCTGACCACCCAGCGCTGGGCGCCCAATGCGCGGCCCAATCCGGTGCTCGGCGGTCTTGGCCCCATCTATGGCACGCTGGTGAGTTCGCTCATCGCGCTTTTGATCGCCGTGCCCGTGGGGCTCGGCATCGCCATCTTCCTCACCGAGCTTTGCCCGCAATGGCTGCGCCGCCCCGTGGGCGTGGCGGTGGAGCTGCTGGCGGGCATTCCCTCCATCATCTACGGCATGTGGGGCTTCTTCGTGCTGGGGCCCTTGCTGGCCGACAAGATCGAGCCCGCCATCGCCGATGCGGTGGAGAATATCCCCATCCTGAACGTGATCTTCGCGGGGCCTGCGAGCAATCTGAGCCTCTTCAACGCCTCGCTCGTCCTCGCCATCATGATCCTGCCCTTCGTCACGGCGATTGCGCGCGATGTGTTCAACACCGTGCCCCCCGTTCTGAAGGAAGCTGCTTACGGGCTTGGCTGCACCACCTGGGAAGTGGTGCGCCGCGTGGTCATTCCCTACACCCGCGTGGGCGTCATCGGCGGCATCATGCTGGCGCTGGGCCGGGCGCTGGGCGAGACCATGGCGGTGACTTTCGTCATCGGCAATTCCTTCCGCATCTCGGGCTCGATCTTCGCGCCGGGCACCACGATTTCCGCGGCCATCGCCAGCGAATTCGCCGAGAGCCGGGATCTGCATCAATCCGCGCTGATCCTGCTGGGCCTGCTGCTCTTCGTGCTCACCTTCTTCGTCCTGGCCGCCGCCCGCCTCATGTTGATGCGGCTCGAGCGCAAGCAGGGAGTCTGATATGAACCCGCTCTACGCGCGCCGCCGCCGCACAAGCTCCATCGCCATGACGCTCTGCACGGGGGCCACCATCTTCGGCCTCGTGTGGCTGTCGATGATTCTCTTCACGCTCTTCTGGAATGGCTTTGCGGGCCTTTCCGTGGCGCTGTTCACGGAAATGACTCCGCCGCCCAATGCGCAGGGAGGCGGCTTGCTCAACGCCATCGTGGGCAGCCTGATCCTGACTTTTCTGGGCATTGGCGTGGGCGCCCCCATCGGCATTCTCGCGGGCACCTACATGGCCGAATATGGCCGCTATTCGAAGATCACCTCGGTGATCCGCTTCATCAACGACATCCTGCTGAGCGCGCCCTCCATCATCATAGGCCTGTTCGTCTATGGCGCTGTCGTGGTGCCCATGGGCGGCTTCTCGGGCCTCGCAGGCGCTCTGGCGCTGGCGGTCATCGCGTTGCCGGTCATCGTGCGCACGACGGAAGACATGCTGCTGCTGGTGCCGATCCAGCTGCGCGAGGCCGCTGTCGCGCTGGGCATGCCGCAGTCCTACATGATCCGCAAGATCACCTGGCGCGCGGCGCGTGTGGGCCTCGTGACCGGCCTTCTGTTGGCGGTGGCGCGGGTGAGCGGCGAGACGGCGCCGCTGCTCTTCACCGCGCTGTCTAACCAGTTCTGGAGTGTCGATCTCCTGAAGACCATGGCCAACCTGCCCGTCACCATCAACAATTTCATCAATAATCCGGACCCCAACTGGAAGCGCCTCGCCTGGGCGGGCGCGCTGCTGATCACCCTGGCGGTCCTTTCCCTCAACATTGTCGCCCGGAGCCTGTCCGGCGGGAGGAACCCGAAATGAACGAGATGTCGAGCGCGCAAACCATGGCGAAAGACTCCGAAGGCGTGAAAATCGCCATTCGCAATCTCAATTTTTATTATGGCGCGGGAAAGCCCTCGCTGAAGAACATCAACCTGTCGTTGCGCACCAATGAGGTCACCGCCTTCATCGGTCCCTCGGGCTGCGGCAAGTCCACGCTGCTGCGCGTGCTCAACCGCATGTATGAGCTTTACCCTAACCAGCGCGCCGAGGGCGAGGTGCTGCTGGACGGGCAGAATATCCTTTCGCCGGGCCTCGACCTGAACCTGCTGCGCGCGCGCGTCGGCATGGTCTTCCAGAAGCCCACGCCCTTTCCCATGACCATCTATGAAAACATCGCCTTCGGCATCCGCCTCTATGAGAAGCTGCCGAAAAGCGAAATGGATGGCCGCGTCGAGGAAGCGCTGCGCGGCGCAGCCCTGTGGGGCGAGGTGCAGGACAAGCTTGACGCCAGCGGCCTCAGCCTCTCCGGTGGTCAGCAGCAGCGCCTGTGCATCGCGCGTACGGTCGCCATCAAGCCGGAAGTCATTCTCTTCGACGAGCCCTGTTCGGCGCTGGATCCCATCTCGACGGCCAAGGTCGAGGAACTGATGGACGAAATGTCCGACCGCTACACCATCGCCATCGTCACCCACAATATGCAGCAGGCCGCGCGCATCTCGGACAAGACCGTGTTCATGTATCTGGGCGAGATGGTCGAGATGGACGACACGGACAAGATGTTCACATCGCCTTCGCAACAACGCACACAAGATTATATCACCGGCCGCTTCGGCTGACGGGGGGATCAAGATGAACGACGGAACAAGCGAGCACACAGTCAGGGCCTTTGATCGCGAGCTGGAATTGCTCGGCCGCAAGATTGCTGAAATGGGCGGCATCGGCGAGAAGATGCTCGCCGATGGCATTGACGCCTTGATCCGCCTGGATTCGAATCTGGCGCAGGCGACCATCGCCATGGACAAGCGGCTGGACATGCTCCAGCGTGAGGTTGAGGAGACGGCAGTCTCCGTCATCGCGCGGCGCCAGCCCGTGGGCATCGATCTGCGCGAAATCGTCGCTGCGATTCGCATCTCCGGCGATCTCGAGCGCGTGGGGGATCTGGCCAAGAACATCGCCAAGCGGGCGGTGACCCTGTCCCATGAGCAACGTCTGCCGCGCGCCATGATCGGCCTGCGGCACATGGGCGAGCTCGCGGCCTTGCAGTTGAAGGACGTGCTCGACGCCTATTCCCAGCGCGATGTGGAGCGCGCCGATGCGGTCTGGCTGCGCGACAAGGAAATCGACGCGCTCGAAGACTCCGTCTTCCGCGATCTCCTGACCTTCATGATGGAAGATCCGCGCAACATCACCATCTGCGCGCAGCTTCTCTTCTGCTCGAAGAATGTGGAGCGCGTGGGCGATCACGCCACCAATATCGCGGAGACCGTCCATTACATTCTCACCGGAGAGATGTTGCCGATGGATCGGCCGAAGGGCGAAGTCATGGGTGGCAAATAATGGAGCCCGCATCTGCCACCATGCCCCGCATCCTCGTTGTCGAGGATGAGGCGGCGCTGAGTCTTCTGTTGACCTACAATCTGGAAGCCGAGGGCTATCTTGTCGCCCGCGCCGAGCGCGGCGATGACGCCGAGATCATGCTGAGCGAGACGCGCCCCGATCTCGTGATCCTCGACTGGATGCTGCCGGGCGTCTCCGGATTCGAACTGTGCCGCCGCATGCGCGCCCGCGAGGCGACCCGCGATCTGCCGGTCATCATGCTGACGGCGCGCGGCGAGGAGAGCGAGCGGGTGCGGGGCCTGTCCATTGGCGCCGACGACTATGTGGTGAAGCCTTTTTCCGTGCCCGAGCTCATGGCGCGGGTGCGTTCCTTGCTGCGCCGCGCCCGGCCTGAGCGCATCGCTGGCCGCTTGCAGGCGGGTGAGCTGATGCTCGACCGCACGGCCCGGCGGGTGCGTCGCGGCGAGCGCGACATTCATCTGGGCCCGACCGAGTTCCGCCTGCTGGAACATCTCATGGAGAAGCCCGGCCGCGTCTTCACCCGCGCGCAACTGCTGGACTCGGTCTGGGGCGATGCGGCGGAGATCGACGAGCGCACGGTCGACGTGCATGTGGGGCGCCTGCGCAAGGCCATCGTGCGCGGCCGCGAGCGCGATCCCCTGCGCACCGTGCGCGGCGCGGGCTATTCCTTCGACGAGACTTTCGGCAAGGCCTGAGGCCCTGCAAGCAGGCAAGAAAAAGCCCGGCGCGCTGATGCAGCGGCCGGGCTTTTGCGTGGAACGAAAACTCAGGACATGCGGCTGAGCTGCTGGGCGCGGCGATCACGGTCGCGGCGGCGATCCTGGCTCGGCTGGTAGGCGATGCGGGCGTGATGGGTGCAATAGGTGTCGCCGATCGGCGACTTGGTGCCGCAGTAGCGGAACTCCGGGGTGGCGGGATCGCCCAGGGGCCAGCGGCACATGGACTCTTTCAGTTCCATGATGGTGACGCGCTCCGACATGGGGATCACCACCTCTTCGGTGGGACGCAGCACCGGCTCCAGATCAGCCCGTGGCGCGTAGGCCAGCGCGGTGGCGCCGCGCGACATGGGCATGGACTGGCGGGGCGCGGTCTGGCTGCGCTGGATCATGCCGGGGCTGGCGCCGCCTGTCCCATGGCTTGCGCCCGAGCCCGAGCCGGAGCTGTGGGAGGTGGATTGCGGCTTGGCCGGGCGCGGGCGGGGCGCCGCCTGAGTGGGGCTCTTGACGCGGCCCGAGAGGCCGAGGCGGTGAACCTTCCCGATCACGGCGTTGCGGGTGATGCCATGGGAGAGTTCCGCGGCGATCTGACTCGCGCTCTTTCCATCGAGCCAAAGCTTTCGCAACTGTTCGACGCGCTCATCAGTCCAGGACATGCGTCCTCCATCCAGTCTAGAACAATGCAGCCGAACCAGGAGCGCGCAAGCGACAACGGCAACGATTCTCATCGTCGTCGTACAAACGCCTTACGCTCACTTGATGGTCCGCAACACGATATGTCGTATTCGACGAAGGGGACGCTACACTAGCCGTTGATTCAGGTCCAAGCATCCGGGGCCTCTGCTCTCTGTTTTCCCCAGCCCGATTGCGCCCGGTCGGCGATTTTCGGAGTCAAACCGTGAACGTGGCCCTCCGGTGGGGCCACCGCCTGAAGCAGGGCTTGTATTTGACCATGGGCCTGCGATTTCATACAGTCTATGCTATATATACATGGCGCCGCCCACGAGGGCGGCGTTTGGTTTTCAGGCTGTCCAGCGCGAGAGTCCCATGGCTGATCAACTGTCCTCCGCCCCCCAGGCGCCCTCGGCGATCCTGCCGACCTATGCGCGCGCCGATGTGGCTTTCGCGCGTGGCGAGGGCTGCTGGCTCGAGGCCACCGATGGCTCCCGCTATCTCGATTTCGGCGCGGGCATCGCGGTCTGCTGCCTGGGCCATGGCCATCCGCATCTGGTCGAGGCGCTCATCGACCAGGGCCGCAAGCTCTGGCATGTGTCCAACCTGTTCCGCATCCCCGAGGCCGAGCTTCTGGCCAAGCGCCTCACGGAGGCCAGCTTTGCGGACTATGTCTTCTTCACCAATTCGGGCGCGGAGGCGCTGGAAGGCGCCATCAAGACCGCCCGCAAATATCATGCGGCGGGCGGCCATCCCGAGCGGTTCCGGCTGATCACCTTCGAGGGCGCCTTCCACGGGCGCACGCTGGCGACCATCGCGGCGGGCGGCAATCCCAAATATATCGAGGGCTTCGGCCCCAAGGTCGAGGGCTTCGACCCCGTTCCCTTCGGCGATCTGGATGCGGTGAAGGCCGCGATCACGCCACAGACGGCCGGCGTGCTGGTGGAGCCGATCCAGGGCGAGGGCGGCATCCGTGTTCCCCCGGCGTCCTTCCTGCGGGGACTGCGTGCTTTGTGCGACGAGCATGGCCTGATGCTGGTGGTGGACGAAGTACAGAGCGGCATGGGCCGCACGGGCAAGCTCTTCGGGCATGAGCTGGTGGGCGTCACCCCCGACATTCTGGCCACCGCCAAGGGCATCGGCGGCGGCTTTCCGCTGGGCGCTTTCATGGCGACCCGCGAGTCCGGGCGCGGCATGGTCACGGGAACCCATGGCTCCACCTATGGCGGCAATCCGCTCGCCATGGCCTGCGGCAACGCCGTGCTTGATGTGGTGCTGGCGCCAGGCTTCCTCGACGAGGTGACCCGCAAGGGCCTCGAACTGAAGCAGCGCCTCGCCGCCCTGCAGGACGCCCATCCGCAGATCATCGCCGAGATACGCGGCGAGGGCATGATGCTGGGCATCCGCACCCATGTGCCCAACACGGATTTCGCCATCGCCACCCGCGCGCAGCATATGCTGGTCATCCCTGCGGGCGACAATGTGGTGCGCCTGCTGCCGCCGCTCATTGCTGGCGAGGAAGAATTCGCGGAAGCCGTCGCCAGGCTCGGGCGGGCTTGCCAGCATCTGGAGGCGGATCTCGCCGCCAAGAGAAACGGATCGCCATCATGAAGACCCCTGCGAAGCACTTTCTTGATCTGTCCGACATTCCGGCGGAGGAGCTGCGCCGCATCCTTGACGCCGGCGCCGCGATCAAGGCTGTCCGCCGCAAGGGCGTCAATGCCGCGGATCGTCCCCTGGACGGCAAGGTGCTGGCGATGATCTTCGACCAGCCTTCAACGCGCACCCGGGTCTCCTTTGATGTGGGCATGCGGGAGCTTGGGGGTCAGACCATCATGCTGACCGGGGCCGAGATGCAGCTGGGGCGCGGCGAGACCATCGCCGACACGGCGCGCGTCCTGTCGCGTTATGTGGACGCCATCATGATCCGTATCCTTGATCACCAGGACATGGTGGAGCTGGCGGCCCACGCCACCGTTCCCGTCATCAATGGGCTGACGAAGCGCACCCATCCCTGCCAGGTCATGGCCGATGTGATGACCTTCGAGGAGCATCGCGGCCCCATCAAGGGCCGCACGGTGGCCTGGACCGGCGACGCCAACAATGTGCTGGCGAGCTGGGTCCATGCGGCGCAGCGCTTCGATTTCACCATCCGCATCGCCACCCCCGCTGAACTTGCCCCTCCGGCCTCCCTCATCGCCTGGGCGCAGGCCAATGGCGCGCGGATGGAGTTGACCACCGATCCTTTCGCCGCCGTTGACGGCGCCGACGCGGTCATCTCCGATTGCTGGGTCTCCATGGGCGACGAGACCGAGGCGCGCAGTCGCCACAATCTTCTGGCGCCCTATCAGGTCAACGCCCGCCTCATGGGCGCGGCGGGCAAGGACGCCATCTTCATGCATTGCCTGCCCGCCCATCGCGGCGAGGAGGTCACCGACGAGGTCATTGACGGGCCGCAGTCCGTGGTCTTCGACGAGGCCGAGAACCGGCTGCATGCGCAAAAGGGCGTCATCGCCTGGTGCCTGGGAGCCTTGCCCGCATGATGCCCCCCCAATCGCGTCCGGTCTCGGATTTCGGTCTGGACGATGTGGCGCTGCCCTTCGCGGTGGAGCCGCTGGATGTGCGCGGCCGCGTGGTGCGGCTTGGCCCTTCGGTGGACGCCATCCTTGCCCGCCACGGCTATCCCGCCCCTGTCGCGCGCCTGCTGGGCGAGGCGGCGGCGTTGACGGCCTTGATGGGCGCCGCGCTGAAACTGGAGGGGCGTTTCCAGCTCCAGACCCGCAGCGACGGGCCGGTGGACATGCTGGTGGTGGATTTCGACGCGCCGGACCGGCTGCGCGCTTTCGCCCGTTTCGACGCCGAGCGGCTGGCGCAGGCGCAAGCGCAGGGCGGGGCGACTCCCGCCGCGCTGCTGGGCAAGGGCCATCTGGCCTTCACCATCGAACAGGGCGGCGACTTCTCGCGCTATCAGGGCCTGGTCGCGCTGGCCGGGCAGGGCCTTGAAGAAGCTGCCCATGAATATTTCCGTCAATCCGAGCAGATCCCCACCCTCGTGCGCCTTGCCGTGGCCGAGAGCGTGACCGGGGAGGGTTCGAGCTGGCGGGCTGGCGGGTTGATGGTGCAATTTCTGCCGCAGGCTTCCGAAGGCCGCCGTGCGCCGGATCTGCCGCCCGGCGACGCCCCTGCGGGCGCGCTGGTGGAGGAGATCCCGGAGGATGACGCCTGGGCCGAGGCGCGGGCGCTTGCCGGGACCGTCGAGGATCACGAACTGGTGGATCCCCTCCTGTCGAGCGAGCGGTTGCTCTTCCGCCTGTTCCACGAGCGGGGCGTCAAGGTCTTCGAGCCGCGCCCGTTGCGTCAGGCCTGCCGCTGCACCGACCTGCGAATCCGCGACATGCTGCTCCAGTTCACCCCCCAGGAGCGCCGCGACATGGTGGGCGACGACGGACGCATCGGCGTGACCTGCGAATTCTGCTCCACCCATCGGGACTTCGATCCCGGGGAATTCGACCCGGCCGCCTGACGCGATCACGAAGGCTTGATCTGTCTTTTGACCAGCAGGAATGTGGCCTGCGGGGGCGGTTTTGCGGGGGGCCGGCGTCCAGAAATTCATTGACGCAAGTGGGCTTTCTCGCTACCTCTGGTCCCCCGCGAAGCTGGTTTCGAAGGCCCCGCCGAGGGCGTCCAAGGCCAGGTTTCGCAACGAGAATTGGCAGGATCACACAGCCGCCAGGGAAATGCGCTGCGCATGTCCGGCGGCTTTTGTGGTGATGGGGAGTAAAGCATGCCGTTGGCCCGACTTGTCGTCGCAGACAGTCAACTGTACAGCGCATGCGCGGATCTGCTTGCATGACGCCTCAATTCATTTGCGTTCCATTCGTGCGGGCTGATCGCCCGGCGCAACAAGGTAGCACTTCATGACAACGACCACGTCGCCGCAAGGTGCGGCCGCAGCGAGTACGGACATCAAGATCCGTATTAGCGGATTGTCGAAGGTTTTCCAGACAAAGACCGGCCCTTTCGTCGCGCTGGACGACATCAATCTCGACATCCCCGTGGGCTGCTTCTTCATGATCGTCGGCCCCTCGGGCTGCGGCAAGACCACCTTGTTGCGCATCCTGGCCGGCCTCGAGGAACATTCCTCCGGCTCCCTCGAGATCGCCTCTCCGGCCGCCGGGCGTCCGGGCAATTCCATGGTGTTCCAGGGCGATTCGCTGTTCCCCTGGATGACCGTCTGGGAGAACGCGGCCTATGGGCTGAACATGCGCGGCGTGCCCAGGGGTGAAGTCAAGAATGTGGTGGGCCATTACCTCGCCCGCACCGGCCTCTCGCGCTTCCACGATTACTATCCCCACCAGCTCTCCGGCGGCATGCGCCAGCGCGTCTCCATCGCCCGCGCCTTCGCCAATGACCCTGACATTCTGTTGATGGACGAGCCCTTCTCGGCGCTCGACGAGCAGAACAAGGTGCTGTTGCAGGAAGAGCTGCTGCGCATCTGGGAAGAGACCCGCAAGACCGTGATGTTCATCACCCATTCGGTCGACGAAGCCGTGACCCTGGGCGATCGCATCATGATCATGACCGCCCATCCCGGCCGCAGCAAGGTCATGGTGGACGTGCCCTTCGAGCGGCCGCGCCGCGTGCTGGAACTGCGCGCGCGCCCCGAATATGGCGAACTCGTTTACAACATCTGGGGCCACCTGCGCGATGAAGTGCAGCGCGCCCGCGCTCAGGATGAAGGGAGGGCCTCATGACCAACGCCGCCCAGGACGCCAATCTGAAAACCCGCAGCTTCGCGACATCGCGTCGCAAATGGAGCCGCGAGTCCGTCGAGCGCGCGATGAACATCGTTTCGCCGCTCTTTCTGCTGCTGATCTGGGAGCTTTGCGCCCGCGCAGGCTTCATCGACGTGCGCTTCTTCCCCGCGCCCTCCAAGATCTTCCAGGTCATGTCCAACATGATCCAGAACGGCCAGCTCGAGAAACATGTCTGGGCCAGCTTGCAGCGCCTTTTCTGGGGCATCCTCTTCGGTGGCGTGCCCGCGTTGATGCTCGGCATCGCGATGGGCATGTATCGCACCCTGCGGGTGATCGTGGAGCCGGTCATCATGGCCACCTATCCGATCCCCAAGAGCGCGATCCTGCCGCTCATCCTGCTGATCTTCGGCCTCGGCGAGGCCTCCAAGATCGTGATGGTGGCGACGGGCGTGTTCTACCCGATCCTCATCAACGCCATGGCTGGCGTGCTGGAGAT
>CANCSY010000035.1 GCA_947380915.1 Beijerinckiaceae bacterium | reverse complement strand
TTGATTTCCAGATCAAGCTTGCGGGCACGCTCGTGCTGCACGCCTCGGACTTCATACTCTGACATCAGGAGCCCCGGCGCAGCGCTCATCTGCGCCGGGGTTCATGGACATGAAACGCCCTCTCTTGCAGGCGCTTGCGCCACGCAGGCGTCAGCCGCCCACGGATTGAATATAGGCCCAGACCTGATCCATTTCGTCTGGCGAAAGCACACCGGCCCAGGAGGGCATCTGCCCCTTGCCATTGGCGAGCGCCTTGTCGAAACGGGGACGATCTTCGGCCCGCAATGTGGTGAGGTCGAAAATGCCGTTGGGATTGCTCATCCGCTCGCCATGGCAGGGGGCGCAATTGGTCTCGAAGACCTGCTCGCCCGCGCGCGCCTTCTCCGCGTCCTGCGCCAAGGCCACGCCCTGCGAAAGAACAAGGCCGAGCGACACTGTTGCGATGCAAAACTTCTTCAAGGACCAAACTCCCCTTGTCTTATCCGACGCAGAATGATCCAATTCCCCCCAATCGGCGGACGTCCACAAGGGCGCCGCAGGCATTACGCCAGGGGAGCGAACCATGGGGCAGTCTAACAGCAAGAAGCGCACGAAATCCATTCGCGCGCTGAAATATGTGGCCGCGAGCGTGTTGATGGCGCTTGGCGGAGGGGCCTTCGCCCAGACGCCGGACTTCAAGCCGGTGACGCGCGAGACCCTGATGAATCCCGATCCCGCCGACTGGCTGATGCTCAACCGCACCTATGACGAACAGAGGTTCAGCCCCCTCGACCAGATCAACAAGAGCAATGTGCGGGGCCTGCGCATGGCCTGGTCGCGCGGCCTGCCCGCTGGCACGCAGGAATCGACGCCCATCGTCTACAACGGCGTCATGTATTCCTTCCGGCCGGGCGCAGGCATCATCGCGCTGGACGCCACCACCGGCGACCAGCTTTGGGAATATACCCGCAATTATCCCCGCGACATGGCGGAAGCGATTGGCGGCCCGGCGACGGCGCGCAGCAAGAGCCTCGCGATCTGGGAGGACATGATCTATTACGACGCCCCCGATGGGTTCATCATTGCGCTGGACGCCAAAACGGGGAAATTGCGCTGGGAAACCAAGGCCCATGATTACAAGGACAAGACCCAGCACACCGGTGGCGTGATCGTCGCCGAGGGCAAGGTCATTTCCAACCGCACCTGCGAAACGCGGGTGGGATGCTTCATCGCCGCCCATGACGCCAAGACCGGCAAGGAAGTCTGGAAATTCTTCACCACCGTCGCCGCCGATGAACCCGGGGGCGATTCCTGGGGCAAGCTGGAGACGGAAAAGCGCGTCGCCAGCTCCTGGGGCCTGCCGGGCTCCTATGATCCCGCGCGCAAGCTGGTGTATTGGGCGATCTCCAATCCCAAGCCCTATACGCGCCTCTCCCGCCATGGCAGCGCGGAGGCGATCAGCAAGACCTCGCCGGCCGACCTCTACAGCAATACGACGGTGGCGCTGGACGTGGAAACCGGCAAGCTGAAATGGCATTATCAGCATCTGCCCGGCGATGACTGGGATGCGGACCACATCCACGAACGCACGCTGGTGCGCGCGCCCTTCAATCCCGATCCCAAGTCGGTGAAATGGATCAATCCCACGATCCCGCGCGGGCAGGACCGCGACATGGTCTTCGCGGTGGGCGAGGCTGGCGGCATTTTCGCCCTCGACCGCGACAATGGCCAGTTCCTCTGGGCCTCGCCCTTCCCCTATGACGTGCCGGAGTTCAACATCTCCAACATCGATGTGGAAACCGGGCGGGTGCATATCAACTGGGACAAGATCTTCAAGAAGGATGGGGACCGCTCGATCGTCTGCTACCACAATGTCCGCAGCTTCTGGTCCACCGCCTATCATCCCGGCAAGAAGGCGCTTTATGTGCCCTTCAACGACAATTGCCTCGATATGACGGCCAATGCGAAAAACCCGCAGGGCTTTGGCCCGCGCAACGGCATCCTGCGCCCCGGCGCGGACATCAACGCCTATATGGGCATGGCGCGCATCGATCTTTCCACCGGCGAGATGAAGCGCATCTACTCGCAGGCGACGCCGGGCAACGGGTCGGCGCTGGTCACCGGCGGCGATCTTCTGTTCTGGGGCGACATGAACCGCCGGTTCCGCGCCTTTGATGCGGACACGGGCGAGGTTCTGTGGGAGCAGCTGGTGGGCGGCATCGTGCAGACCAGCACGATCTCCTATTCGGTGAAGGGCAAGCAATATATCGCCATCTATACGGGCGATGCGCAGTCGGGCACGGCCGGCCCCCTGCAGGTCGCCAAGGAGTTGCGCCCGCCGCGCGCCCATAACGCGATCTACGTCTTCGCCCTGCCCTGAGGCGACGAGGAACAAGCCCGCGCGAAGGCGGGCTTGTTCACGCTTTTCAGCGGCGACTGATGCTGCGTCCTAGACCTTCAGCTTCAGCAGCCTGTCCGCATTGCCATGGGCGATCTTCACCCGGTCGGCGGGCGACAGCGGCAGGCTGTCGAGGAAGGCACGCGCCACCGTATTGGAGCTGAAGGGATAGTCGACCGAGAACATGATGCGGTCGGCGCCGAAGATCTGCATCAGCATGAGGAACGAGGGCAGATTGTAGAAGCCGCTCGTGGTCACATGCACCTGATCGAGAATCGTCTGGGCGGGATGGCGCTCAAGGAACTTCGGCACGGCGCCGGAGAAGGTTTCCTCGAACCGATCCAGCATGGCGGGCAGGCCTTCGCCCTGATGGCCGATGATGATTTGCAGCTTCGGATATTTGTCGAGCGCGCCCGACAGGGCGAGGCGAAGGATATGCACCGCCGTCTCCGCATGCCAGCCATAGCCCGCACGGGCGAAGATCGTGGGCAGCGGCCCCTTCAACCCGCCATAATAGGCCTCGCGCACCGCCTGCGGGGGGATGCCGGGATGCACATAGATCGGCACGTCCAGCGCCTGCGCGCGGGCCAGCACCGGCTCGAACATGGGATCGTCCAGAAACTTGCCGTCCGTGGAGCCATTGACCATGCAGCCGTGGAAGCCGAGCCTGCTGACGCAACGCTCGAGCTCGTCGGCGGCGGCCTCGGGATTGGTGAGCGGCAGATGGGCGAAGCCCGCATAGCGGTCAGGATGAAGGGCGATCTGGGCGGCGAGCGCATCGTTCAATTCACGCGCGAAGGCCGGGCCTTCGCCGGGGGGCAGAAGATCCGCGCCGGGGCCTGACGGGCCCATCACCTGCAAGCTGATGCCGGATTCGTCGAGGGACTGGATGCGCCCGGCGCCGAAATCCTTCAGCCGTTCGTCGATCTCCGGGCGCATGGAAGGCGCATCCGGCGGCGGAAATCCCCGCTTGACGACGAGGGCCGGATCGATCCGGCCCTGGAGTTCGGGGAATGTGAAATGCTCTTCAAGTGCGACAATGCGCATATTCCACCCTTTTCATTCGCGTCATCCGCATGACCCGCCCCCTTGAGGGACTTCACGGCGAAGGTTAGATCATCCATGGCTCAGGCGCCATCGCCGCGCCGGACGCCTTTGACCCGCCGCGCTTTGTGCCTATAAACCCGCAGTAGTTGCTTCAATCAAGTGAAAGCGCGTAGGCGAATGGACAAGCAAGCGGCGGATGTGGTGATCGTGGGCGGCGGTCCCGTGGGCATGGGGCTCGCCATCGAACTTGGCCAGCGCGGCGTTAGCTGCATGGTGGTGGAGCGGCACGAAAAGCCCCAGCCGATCCCCAAGGGCCAGAACCTGACCCAGCGCACCATGGAGCATTTCCACGCTTGGGGCCTCGAAAAGGCCGTGCGCGCCGCCTCCCCCATTCCCGTGGATTTCGGCATTGGCGGCCTCACCGCCTATGGCACGCTGCTCGGCCCCTATCATTACGACTGGTACCAGCGCGTCATCGTGCGCCCCTACTATTTCTGCGACAACGAGCGCCTGCCGCAATACGAGACCGAGGCGGCCCTGCGCGCCCGCGCGGCCGAACTGCCTGAAATCACCACCCTCTATGGCTGGACCGCGCAGCAGGTGACGCAGGACGCCGCAGGCGTCACCATCGCCATCGCCTCCGCCGATGGGGCGCAGCGCCAGATCCGCGCGCAATATGCGGTGGGCTGCGACGGCGCCCGCTCCCTGGTGCGCGAACAGGCGGGCCTCACCCAGACCTCCTCGGACCACGAAAGCCGCATGGCCCTGCTGGTGTTCCGTTCGAAGCGCCTGAACGAATTGCTGGCCCATTTCAAGGGCAAGTCCTTCTTCAACGTGCTGCATCCCGAACTCGACGGCTATTGGCGCTTCTTCGGCCGCGTGGACACGGGCGAGACCTGGTTCTTCCATGCGCCCGTGCCGGTGGGCACGACGCGGGACAATTTCGATTTCCACGCCTATCTCGAAGAGGTGGTCGGGGCGCCCTTCGATTGCGCCTTCCAGCATATCGGCTTCTGGGACCTGCGCGTGGCGGTGGCGGACACCTATGGCGCGGGGCGCCTGTTCATCGCGGGCGACGCCGCCCATAGCCATCCCCCCTATGGGGGCTATGGCATCAATACGGGCCTTGAAGACGCGCGCAACCTCGGCTGGAAACTCGCGGCCACCCTGCAGGGCTGGGCGGCGCCCGGGCTGCTGGAAACCTATAGCGCGGAACGCCAGCCGGTGTTCGTGTCGACCGCGCGCGACTTCATCGTGAACTATATCGAAGATGACCGCGCCTTCCTGCGCGCCCATGATCCCCAGCGCGACCGTGAGGATTTCGAAAAGGCCTGGGCGGTGCGCGCTTCGGGCGTGAGCGGGGAGATCCAGAGTTTCGAGCCCAATTACGAAGGCTCGCCGCTGGTGGTGGGCGCTGCTGGCGGTTCGACGGGCGCCGTGGGCTCCCATAGTTTCAAGGCCCGGGCGGGCCACCATCTGGCGCCGCAACTCCTCTCCAGCGGCCGCAATGTGTTCGAGGAGCTGGGCGCCGGCTTCACCCTCTTCGCCTTTGACGCGGCGACGCAGGACGTCGCCGCCTTCGAAGCCGCCGCCAAGGCGCGGGGCGTGCCGCTGAAGGTGGTGCGGGATTCCTTCACCCAGGGGCGCAGCGCCTATGAGGCGCGGCTGATCCTGGTGCGGCCTGACACATTCGTCGCTTTCGCAGACGATGCAGCTTCGCCAGACGCCGCCACGATCTTTGCGACAGCGATTGGTGGCTGAGGCGAATTATCGTCCCGCCACCCCCAGCAGGGCCGCCATCTTTTCGGGCTCTGCGGCAAGCTCCCGGCTTGGACCGGAAAAGACGATGCGCCCGCGATCCAGCACCATCGTATCGTCAGCGAAATCGAGGGCGAGGCGTGCGTGCTGCTCCACCAGCATGAGGGCTGTGTCGCCCTCCTTTTTCAACCGTTCGAGACCATCGAGCACCGCATCCACGATGACGGGCGCGAGGCCCTCCATGGGCTCGTCCATGAGAATGAACGACGGGTTGCCCATGAGGGCGCGGCCGATGGCGAGCATCTGCTGCTCGCCGCCCGAGAGCTGGTCGCCCCGGTTCTTGCGGCGACCGGCGAGAGACGGAAAGAACTCGTAGACCCGCTGCAGGGACCAGCGGCCCGCCCGTTCGGCCACGATGAGATTTTCCTCCACCGTGAGCGACTTGAAGATCTCGCGTTCCTGCGGCACCAGCGCCAGCCCCATGAGAGCGCGCCGATAGGGGGGAAGCTTGCCGATCTCCTCCCCATTGAAGCGAATGGAGCCGCCATGCATGGTGGTGTGGCCCATGATGGTGGAGAACAGGGTCGTCTTGCCCACGCCGTTGCGGCCGAGCAACGCCAGGGTGGCGCCGGGCTTCAGGGTGAAGGAGATTTCGTCGATGACGACCGTCTCGCCATAGCCCGCCCGCACATTGGTGAGCACGAGGCCTTCGCTCTTTGCGCTCATCAGTGTTTGCTCTCCCCAAGATAGACTTCACGCACTTTGGGATCTTCGGCGATCTGGGCGGGCGAGCCCTCCACCAGCACCGCCCCCTGCACCAGCACGGTGATGCGCTGGGCGACACGGAAGACAAGCTCCATGTCATGTTCGATGAAGAGCACGGCGATGTCGGCGGGCAGCCGCTCGATGGTCTCGATGATGGCGCCGGTTTCGCGCGGCGGCACGCCGGCGGCGGGCTCATCCAGCAGCAGCACCTTCGGCTTGAGCGCCAGCGCCATGGCGATCTCGATCATGCGCTGGCGGCCATAGGCCAGTTCGGTGACCGGACGCAGCGCCTCAGCGGCGAGCCCCAGCGGCACGAGCAGGTCATAGGCCTCCTCGATGATGGCCCGGTGATGGCCCGCAGGGCGCAGCATGTCATTGGCGGTCCCCTCCCGCTCGGCGATGGCGAGGGTGACGTTTTCCAGAACCGTGAGCTTCTTGAAGAGCGCGCTGATCTGGAACGTGCGCACCAGCCCGCGCTTGACCCGCTGGGCGCGCGTGAGGGAGGTGATGTCCTCGCCGCCCAGCAGGATGTGCCCGGAGGTCGGCGTCAGCACGCCCGTCACCAGATTGACGAAGCTCGTCTTGCCCGCGCCATTGGGGCCGATGAGGGCATGGCGGGCGCCCCGTTCCAGCTGGAAATTGATATCGTTGGCGACGGTGAGGGCGCCGAAGTTTTTCCACAGGGACCTGGTTTCAAGAGCGAGCGCGGACATCAGCGGCTCCTCCGGCGGTCCATGAACCGCCCGCATACGCCCAGCACGCCGCCACGGGCGAAGACCACGACGAAGATCATGAACAGGCCGATCCAGAAATACCAGAAGATCGGGTCAATCTGCGAGAACCGATCCTGCGCGATCATATAAAGCGGCACGCCGATGAAGGCGCCGTAAAGCTGTCCCACGCCGCCGATGACCAGCATGATGATGAGTTCGCCGGACTTGCTGAGCGCCAGCGTGTTCAGGCCCACCAGCGCCGTCGTCTGGGCGATGAGGGCGCCCGCCACGCCCGCCAGCGCGGCGGAGATCGTATAGATCGCGATCTTGCGACGATCCACCGGCGCGCCGATGGAATGCATGCGATTGGCGTTCTCGCGGATGCCCGTGAGCGAGCGGCCGAAGGACGAATAGACGATGTTGCGCGCGATCAGCCAGCCGATGAACAGCACCGTCAGGCAATAGACATAGGCGGTGTCGCCGAACAGATCGAAGCGGAAGAGGCCGAAGATCGGATCGATCTTCATGCCCAGCAGACCATCCGATCCACCGGTCACCGAACTCCATTTGTTGGCGAGTTCCTGCAACAGGGCGGCGACCACGAGGGTCTGCATCAGCAGGGTCAGGCCCGCCGTGCGCAGCACGATCATGCCCGAAGCAAAGCCTACGACAGCGGCGGCTATGGCGGCGACGAGCAATTCGCTGAAGGGCTCATGCCAGCCATTGGCGGCCATGATCCCCGCCGCATAGGCCCCGACGCCGAAGAAGGCCGCATGGCCCAGCGTCACGATGCCCGCAAAGCCGATCAGCAGATCCAGCGACAGGGCGAAGAGGATCGTGGCGAAGATCTGCGCGCCCAGCGCATGGTAGCTGTCGAAGGCGAAGTAACAGGCGACCGCCATGAGCCAGGGGATGGCTTCGTACCATTTGAAGCGATGGCGGCGCGCGAAGGCGTCGATGACCGCCTTGCGGTCCTCAAGGGAGCCGGGGATCACGGGGGCCGTCATGCGGATTGACCAAAGAGGCCGCGAGGACGCCAGAGCAGAATCGCCATGGTGATCGCGTAGATGAAGAAGGCGCCATATTGGGGCGCGAGATATTTGAAGGCCGTGTCGCTGACGCCCACGATCAGGGCGGCGACGAAGGGGCCGCGAATGCTGCCCAGCCCGCCAACCGCCACGACGATCAGAAAATAGACGAGATATTCGAGCGCATAGTTCGGGCCGACGTTGAGAAAGTCCGCGCCGAGTCCGCCGCCCAGCGCCGCCAGACCGCTGCCCAGGGCGAAGGCGATGGTGAAGAGCCTGGAGGTGTTGATGCCCAAAGTCTGCGCCATGCGCAGATTGTCGACGGAGGCGCGGATCTGCGCGCCGAACCTTGTGCGCTCCAGCCCGAGCCACAGCGCCGTCACCAGCAGGGCGCCGCAGAGGATGAGGAAGCTGCGATAGGTCGGGAAATCGCGCCCCAGCAAGCTGATCTGCCCGCGCAGCATGGCGGGCGGCTCCAGCGATTGCGACACCGGCCCGAAAAGCCATGTGGCCGCGCCCACCGAGGCGAAGATCAGCCCCATGGTCATCAGCACCTGATCGAGTTCGGCGCCCCCGTAAAGACGCCGATACAGCAGGCGCTCGAGGATCAGGCTCAGGACCACGCAGATGACGATGGAGGCGATCAGCGCCAGGCCGAAGGGCCAGTTCTGCTGCTTCATCAGGAGCACCAGCATATAGCCCCCGGCCATGGCGAAGGCGCCGTGGGCCAGATTGACGAATCCCATGAGCCCCATCGTCACCGAGAGGCCCACTGAAATGAGATAGAGCACCATGGCCATGGCCAGGCCATGAAACAGGATGCTGATGGTGATGGAGAGAATGTCACTCATGGCGCAAGCCGGCGCGGGCCCCTCGCGGAGCCCGCGCCGATGATCTTATTTCTTGGCGGGGTTGAGGATCTTCCAGGGATCCTTGACGTCCGGAATCGTGTCGATGTCGGTATTCACGAGCTTGCCACCCTTCATTTCCGAGCGGCGGATATAGACATTCTGCACGATGTCGCGCTCGACCGGATCGATGGAGATCGGGCCGCGGGGGCTCTTGTCGCTCTTCCAGTTGGAGAAGAACTTCATGGCCTCGTCGCCGGTGAACTTGCCCTTGGTCTGGTTGATCAGATCAAAGACCATGTCCATACCGTCCCAGGCGTCGACGGACAGGAAGTCGGCGATGGCCTTGCCCTGATATTCCTTCTCCCAGGCCGCCAGAAAGGCCTTGTTCGCGGGACGGTCGGAGCTGCTGGTCCAGTTGCCCGCGCTGATGACGCCATCGCCGACTTCGCCGATGTTGGGAAGCTCCTCGTCGGGCACCAGATCCTGGGTCGCGACGATCTTCGTGCCGCCGGTGCGCACGCCCAGATCGCGGATCGCCTTCAGCATGCCAGACGCCTGCGCGCCAGCGGGCACCCAGAGGAAGGCGACGTCGGGCTTGGCGTCCTTGATGCGCTGCACGAAGGGGGCGAAGTCCGGGTTTGCGGGGGGGAAGCGCAGGGCGCTGAGAACCTTGCCGCCGCCTTCGGTGAAGCCCTGGGTGAAGGCGCCTTCCGCGTCATGGCCGGGGATGAAGTCGCTGACGGCGGTGATGGCGGTCTTCCAGCCCTGCTTGGCGGACCATTGGCCCATGGGCACGGCGAATTGCCATTGGGTGAAGGAGGTGCGCACCACATAGGGAGAGATGCGGGTGATGGCCGAGCCAGCCGCATTGGTCAGCACAAGCGGAACTTTCGCCTCCGCAGTCAGGGGCGCGACGGCGGCGCCCACGGGGGAGGCCACGATGCCGAACAGAAGCTGCACGCGCTCGCGGGTGATGAGTTCCTGGGCGACGCGCTTGCCGGTCTCGGGATTGGCGCCGTCATCGCGGCGCACCAGTTCGAGCTTCACGCCCGGGGGCAGGTTGGCCTGATGGGTCTTGAGATAGAGGTCCATCCCCTTTTCCATCTCGTCGCCCTGCTGGGCGAGGAAGCCGGAATAGGAGTTGATGACGCCGATCTTGATGGTCTGGGCGCTTGCCGCCGTCGAGAGCGCTACGGCGGCCACGGCGCCGAGCAGGGTTGCCTGAATCATTCTTGCCAACATTGCGGCCTTCCTCCCTTTTGCATCGCCCGGAAGCGAACACAGACTGCCGGATAGCCCCCCGACTCAACGGTGCGCAAGATAGCCTAACGCGCGGTTGTTCACCAGTGGTCAGCATGCGGCCGCCGCCCGAGCCAGGGTCACATGGCCGTCATCGCGCCGCCTGTGACACAATGACTGCGCCATCGCGCTTTTGCATCGGGACTTTGGTGTCTATCATGCGCCGAACAGCCGTGGATGAGAAACAGGCCGGATCGGGGAACAGAGGAAACCATGACTGCAAATCGCGACGAGACACGCATCTACAATCAGAACAAGTTCAAGCTTGGTCTTTTTGGCATGAATTGCTCGGGCGGCCTCAGCCTGACCCTTGCGCCGGAACGCTGGGACGCCTCCTGGGACAACAATGTGCGCGCCGCAAGGCTCGCGGACGAGGCCGGGCTCGAGTTTCTGCTGCCCATCGGCCGCTGGCATGGCTATCAGGGCCAGAGCGACACCCAGGGCACGACTTTCGAGACCCTGACCTGGGCCTGCGGGCTGCTGGCCTCGACCCAGGACATCACCACTTTCGGCACCCTGCATGTGGCCTTCGTCAATCCGGTCTTCGCCGCCAAGCAGATGGTGACGGCCGACCATATCGGCCACGGACGTTTCGGCCTCAACATCGTGTCCGGCTGGAATCCGGTGGAATTCGGCATGTTCGGCGTGGAGTTGCAGGAACATGACGATCGCTACGCCTATAGCGAGGAATGGATCGACATCGTCAAACGCATCTGGTCGGAGACCGAGCCCTTCGATCACGAGGGACGCTACTACAAGCTGAAAGCCGTGCTCGCCAAGCCCAAGCCCTGGTGGGGCACGCGGCCGATTCTCGTCAGCGCAGGCAATTCGCCCACCGGGCGCGAATTCGCCGCCGGCAATGCGGACTGCCTCTTCACGTCGATTCCCAAGATCGACGATCTCAAGCCGAAGATCGACGGTTTCCGCGCCGCCGCCCCTCCCGGCCAGCTTCGCAACATCTTCGCAAGCTGCCACCTGATGGTGCGCAAGACGCGCAAGGAGGCGCAGGACTATCACCACTATATCGTCCACGAGAAAGGCGATTGGGAAGCCGCCGCCTATGCGGCCAATTTCCGTGGCACCCGCCTCAACACCTGGATGAAGGAACAGACCGATCTGAAGGCCCGGCTCATCAGCGGCGCGGGCTATCCGATGGTCGGCTCCTATGACGATGCGGTGGAGACCTTCCAGACGCTTCATTCCATGGGTCTGGATGGCCTGGCCTGCGGCATGATCAACTATATCGACGATTTCCCGCATATCCGCGACGAATTGCTGCCGCGCATGGAGCGGGCGGGCCTGCGCGACCCCTTGAAGCGTTGATCGAGCGCGGCGCCGTCAGACGTTGATCTGATGGCGCCGCGTCAACAGGTGGAAGAGGACGCTGACGCAGGTCATCAGCGCGATCCACAGCATGCCCATGGCGGCCAGTTCCGTGACCTGCCCGTTCTGCCACAGCTCGAAAAGCGTGACGGACATGATCTCCGATCCCGGACCCACGAGCAGCAACGGCAATGAGACCGCCTGCACGGAGACCAGGAAAATCAGCAACCAGGACGAGACCAGCGTCGTCGCCAGCAGTGGCGCAAGCACGCGCAGGAACAGCTTCGCCTTGTTGGCGCCCGAGACGGAGGCCGCCTCTTCCAGATCGGAATGGATCTGGATCACGCCCGCAAAGGCGTAGCGCATGCCATAGGGCAGATAGCGCACGGACGAGGCCAGGATGATCGACAGCAGGGTGCCGTAGAGCGGCAGGGACATGTTCACGAAAACATCGAGGAAGGCGACGCTGAGAATGATCGCCGGAAAGACCAGTGGCACGGAGGCGATCTGGTCGATCAGCCATGCGCCGGGACTGCGGCGCACCACCAGCCAGGCGCAAAGCGCGGTGAAGGGCACGACCAGGGTCGCCGTCATCGTGCCAAGGATCAGCGTATTGAGGATGGAGTCGCGGAATGAGCCAGGTCCGAAAAGGGCGTGGTAGTTCTCCAGCGAGAAGCGTCCGAAGGCCTCCATGGACACGCCGCCATAGAAGGGCTGGAAGGAGGTGAAGGCCAGCATGGCGACAGGTATGACCGTCACCATCAGGAACAGGCCCACGAGCACGGCGCAGGTCACATGTCGCCACCCCCCAAGGTCGATGACGCGCGGCCGGAAGCCCTTGCCGGTGATGGTCTGATAGCGTTTGGCGTGGCGCGACAGGTTGTTCTGCCAGAACATCAGAGCCAGCAGGATCACCACAAGGCACATGGAATAGGCGCCAGCCTCGCCGTAATTGGGCGCCCCCGCGCGACGGGAGCTCTGATAGATCATGGTGGTGATGACATTCACATTGCCTGCCAGACCCACAAGAGCAGGCACTTCGAACGATTCCACGGCCTTGACGAAAATGAGCAGCGTGAGGCCACAAAGCGCTGGCAGGGCCATACGCAAGGTGATGTTGCCAAAAGCCCGCAGGGGACTTGCGCCCGACATCATCGCCGCCTCCTCGAACGAGGCGTCAGTGGAGCGCAGGACAGAAGACATCAAGAGGAAGGTGAGCGGCACAAAGCCGATGCCCTCGATCAGCATCATGCCCCAGAGCGAATACACATCCAGCGCCTGCGCCTTGTGCAAGAGGCTCTCGATCAACTCATTCACAGGGCCGGAACGCCCCAGCAGCAGGAGCCATGCCACCACATAGAGCACATGGGGCACGCCCAGCGAGATGATCGCTGCGAGAAAGGCGAGCTTGCGGCCCGGTGTATTGGTGCGCTCCACGATCAGCGCCTGCACCGTGCCGATGAAAATCGCGATCACCGATGATCCGAAGGCGTAGATCAATGTGTTGATGAGGCTCGGCACGAAGAAACGGCCGGACACAAGCTGCTCGTAATATCGAAACGTGAAGACGCCCGGAGAGCCGTCAGGCAGGGTTTCGTGCAAGCTTGCGTTGACGAGAAACATGACGGGAGGCGCGACGGCGAGCACCATGATCGCCAGCAGCACCAGGACCAGCGGCGAAAAGCGCAGACTGTCCGCCAGGCGCCAGTCCTTCCAGGAGGAAGCTGCGGGCTCAGAATATTCCACTTGCGTCGTCACTGGAGTCCGATCTTTTCAAAGCCTTGAAGAATCAGCATAGCGCCCGTCACCGGAACAGCTCTTCGAAGATCTTCTGCGAACTTTCATTATAGCGATTGAGCTTTTCGGAACTGACGAAAAGCTCTTGCACGCCAGCGATTTTGGGCACGACCGGCGCCAGCGTCTCCAGCGGCGCCACATCCGGACGCACGGGGAAATATTCGGCCTTGGAGAAAATCCCCTGCCCTTCCTGGGAGAGGATGAAATCCGCCAGAAGCATGGCCGCATAGGGATGGCGCACGCCCTTGGGGACGATCATCGTGCCCGCTGTCGAAGGCGTTGGCTCCAGCAATTGGGTGTTCACGGGAGCGCCCTTGGCTTTGCTGATGAGCGGATGATGGGCGAATATGTTCAGCGCGATGGGAATCTCGCCGGCGATCACGCGATCCACCAGGGTGCGGGCGCTGCCCGCCCCGAAATTGATCACCTTCTGCTGGGCGAGCTTTTCGAAATATGCCCGCGCCTTGTCCTCGCCGAGCGCAAGGCGGACGGAGGTCAGGAACAGGGGCGTGCCGCTCGAGGTGCCGATGCGCCAGGCCATCTTGCCCTTCCAGCGGGGATCGAGCAGATCGTCATAGGTCTTGGGCGCCTGATCGGGAGGCACGAGCTTGGGATTATAGGCGATGCCGAAATAGCTGACGCGGGTGCTCGCCCAATTGCCGCGGGGATCGCGGTACATCTCAGGCAGCGCCTCCACGGCGGGGGTGTAGAAAGGCACGGTCAGGCCGGACTCGACGGCGAGTTCGCCAACGCCCGTGCCCTCGATGAGATCGACGACGACATTTTTAGCCCGCACCTCGGCGGAGAGTTTGGCGATGATCTCCTCGGTGTCGCCGCGCCAGAAGGTGAGCTTGATGAAGGGATATTTCTTCATGAAGGCTTCGGCCATGGGCCGGAGCGCCTGATTGACGATGGCCGCCGAATAGAGAACGACCTGCCCCTCCTTGCGGGCGCCTTCCAGCAAGAGCTCCTCGCGATTGGGGGCGCGGCTGGTCAGGATCTCCTGCGCCCGCGCAGGCAAGGCGGCGCCCATGAAGGCCACCGACAGCGCCATGGCGGCGCAGGCCTGAAGCAGACGGCTTGTGCGCGGGTTCGAAGGCTTGAAAAACATCTGGGCTCTCTCCATCCGGGGGACTGGCTCAGGTGGCCGAAGGCCCCAGCCAACGCACGCCAGAACCTGCGCCCTGCGGCAGTTTCAATTCGCCATCGACGACTTCGATGCCCTCGAAGGGATCGTCCAGCAGGCGTGCGAATTCACCGAGTTCGCAGGCGTAATCGACGCCCGGCAGCGCGCAGGCCAGATGCAGCGCATGGGCCGCCAGAAGCCGCGAGCCCACCGCCGCGCCAAGCCGGTAGGAAACGCCGCCCTGCTCGCAAATCCGCGCCGCCGCGATGGTGTTGCGGATGCCGCCCAGCTTGGGAACCTTCAGGCTCACCGCATCCACCGCGCGGCGCGTGACGAGCTGGTAGATTTCAGCCAGCGAACCGGCGGCCTCATCGGCCTCCACCTTCACGGGCACTGTGTGGGTGACGAGCGCCAGACCCTCGAAATCATCGGCGGGCACCGGCTGCTCGACCAGGTCGATCCGGTATTCGGCCATGCGGTTGATGGCGATGATCGCGTTCTTGGTCGAATAGGCCTGATTGGCGTCGATGGTCAGATGGACGTCGTCGCCCACTTCCTTGCGAATGGCGGCCACGCGGGCCACGTCCAGATCAACTTCCCCATGCACCTTGATCTTCAGGTAGCGATAGCCTTCGTCGACGAGCTTGCGCGCCTGCTTGGCCATCTCCTGCGGGGTCTTGATGGCGAGGATGCGCAGGATCGGCAGGCTCTCGCGCATCTTGCCGCCAAAGAGCTGGCACATGGGAACGCCAAGCCGCTTGGCGAGCAGTTCATGCAGGGCGCAATCAATCGCCGCCTTGGCCTGGGGCGCGCCGCGCATGGCGCGGTCAAGGGAGGCGCCGATGGCTTCGATGTCATCCGCGTCGCGACCCATCAGATGCGGACGGAAATAGGCGAGTTCGGCCTCCAGCGTGCCGGGGATCGCGCCCATATGGGGCGTGGCGGACGCATAGCCGAAGCCTTCGTTCCCCTGATCATCCACGATGCGCAGAATGGAGCCCTCGGTCACCGGGCTCGCGCCGAGCGCGAATTTCCAGGTCGGATCTTCCTTGCGCATGACATTCGGATAGGAATCGTAGCCGCAGATGATCAAGAACAGCCTCCCACACAGTTGCGCCGCACGCCTTTGACAGACGAACGCGGCCAGCCCCCTGTAGAGGGAGCCGACGGGGCGCATTATTCTTGCGCCGACGCCATAAGGCAAGCTCTTGTCGATGCTTTCTGCGAATGCACACGAATTGTTCATCCGGCGCGCCGCGCCAGCCGCCCCTGGACGGTTGAAATCTATGGGCCCTGCGCTGTAAGCGCCGGGCGTGGCAGGCCCAGATTATCCCGCAACATGGAGCCTTGATAGGCCTTGCGAAAGAGGCCGCGCCGCTGCAATTCGGGAACGACCAGATCGACGAAATCCGCAAGGCCGCCCGGCATGACGGCGGGCATGATGTTGAATCCATCCGCCGCCTCGGCCTCGAACCAGTCCTGCAGCGAATCAGCGATATCCGTCACCGAGCCGATCAACTGGCGATGGCCCTTGGAGACGAGCAGGCGCTCATAGACCTGGCGCACGGTCAGATTGTCACGCCGCGCGGTCTCCACCATGCCCACCGTGCGGCTCTGGGAGAGTTTCGTGATGTCGATGGGGGGCAATGGCCCATCCACATCGACGCCGGTCAGATCCACGCCAAGATTGCGGGAGAGGCCGACGAGGCCGGCCTGCGGATGAATGAGGGACTGCAACTGCTCATATTTGTCCTGCGCCTCCTGCCGGGTGCGCCCCACCACGGGCATGACCCCCGGCAGCACCAGCGCATGTTCGGGCGCACGGCCAAAGGCGGCGACCCGGGCCTTGATGTCGGCGTAGAAGGCCTGGGCGCCGGGCAACTCGCGCTGGATGGTGAAAATCACCTCGGCGAATTGCGAGGCGAGGTTCTTGCCATCCTCCGATGACCCGGCCTGCACGAGGACCGGATGGCCCTGGGGAGAGCGCGGCAGGGTCAATGGACCCCTTACGCTGAACTCGGCGCCGTCATGGTTGAGCATGTGCATCTTGTGCGCGTCGAAGAACAGGCCGCTCGCCTTGTCGATGCCCACGGCGTCATCGTCCCAGCTGTCCCAAAGGCCGCGCACGACCTCCACGAATTCATGGGCCGTGCGATAGCGGTCGGCGTGGGGCCGATGGGCCTCGCGGCTGAAATTATAGGCCTCCATGGTGGAGGAGGAGGTCACCACATTCCAGCCTGCCCGGCCATCGCTGAGATGATCGAGCGAGGCGAATTTGCGGGCGACGTTATAGGGTTCGTTGAAGGAGGTCGTGGCGGTCGCCACAAGCCCGATATGCCGTGTCGCCATGGCCAGCGCGGCCAGGAGGGTGAGCGGTTCGAAACGGAAGGAATCCTGCCGCCCGCCTTCCCGCGTCAGGGAAAACACATCCGCGACGAACAACATGTCGAAACAGCCACGCTCCGCCATCTGCGCCACGGCCACATAGGACTTGAGGCTGAAGCCGTTCGGATAGGCGTCGGGGTGTCGCCAGGCCGCCATGTGATGGCCGCCGGGCGCCAGGAACAACCCCAGTTTCATCTGACGCATGCGCCCCCCTAGGCCATGCCCGCCTTGATGCGTTCGGGTGTCAGCGGCGCGCGGCGCAAACGCACGCCGGTCGCGTCATAGATGGCGTTGGCGATGGCTGCGGCGGTCGGGCGCGTGGACCCTTCGCCCGCCCCCGTGGAGGCGACCTCCGGCCGGTCGATCAGGATGATGTCGACGGTCTCCGGCGCATCCTGCATCTCGAGAATGGGATAGCTGCTCCAGTCGACGCTGGTGACCATCTTGTCGTCGAACTGCACCTCCTCGAACAGGGCGCGACTGGTGGATTGCACCACATTGCCCTCGATGGTGAGGCGCAGCAGGCCCGGATTGATGATCTGGCCGCAATCATGGGCCACGGTCCATTTGCGAACCCAGACCCTGCCGGTGGTGCGATGGACCTCCACATCCGCCACCATGGCGACCCGGGTGCCCGCGCGCGACGCGTAGGAGATCCCCTGCCCCACGAAGACGTCGCCGCGCGCCTCCTTGCGCGCCGCCGTATGGGGCTTCCAGCCAGCCTTCTCGGCGGCCGCCTTGATGACCGCGAGGTCTCTGGCGTTCTCCACATTCTTCAGGCGGAACTCCAGCGGGTCCATGCCCAGATGATAGGCCAGTTCGTCCATGAAGGATTCAACGGCGAAATGCACCTGCGGCCCGCCGGGGTCGCGCATATGGGCCGTGCGCAGGGGCGAGGCGCGATCCAGCAAGGGCGGGATGATGTTGGAGATCTTCAGATAGGCCGGAAAGCCATAGCTCTCGTCCGGGCCACCGAAGATGATCGTCGGCTTGAGGGGGACGCCCAGCAATTGCCCCGCGAGCGTATAGGCGGGATCGCCCTCGTTGTTGAAAGCGTCGCGCTTGGAGAAGACCTTGGACTCGAAATACCAGCCGGTGATCTTGTTGTCCGCGTCGAGCGCCACGCGCGAGGTATGGACCGAGGCGGGCGCCTTGGGATCCCAGCCCGTGCCCTCATGGCGCATGCTCTGCACGCGCACGGGCTTGCCCACGGCGCGCGACAGGACGGCCGCATCCATCACCACATCGCCGGAATCGTTGCGCCCGTAGGAGCCCGGCCCCGTCAGCGAGACGCAGACCGCCTTGTCCTGGGGCAAGCCCAGCAATTTGGCCACGCCATCGCGGGCGTAATGGGGCTTCTGGGTGCCCGACCACAATTTCACGCCATCGGGGCGCGCATCCACGAGGCCGCTGGCGGGGCCCATGGAGGCATGGGACTGGAAGGGCCATTCATATTCCGCCTCGAACACTTTGGCCGCCTTGGCGAAGGCCTCGTCGACCTTGCCCTTCTCCTTGTCCACATCGCGCTTCAAGGTGGGGGCGGCGCGGATATGGTCATGGATTTTGGCGGAGCCGGGGAAGGGCGGCTTCACATCGGACCAGGTGACTTTCAACTCGCGCGCGGCCCTGACCGAATGCCATTCCTTCGGCGCGACGACGCCGATGAAATCCTTTTCGCGCACCACCCTGACGCCGGGAATCTTGGCGATGGAGCTTTCATCCACCGATACCGGCACGGCGCCCGCCACGGGGGGGCGGATGACCCGGCCATGCAGCATGCCCTCGACCTTGGCGTCGACCATATAGGCATGCTGGCCCAGCACCTTCTCCGCCACATCGCGGCGGCCCGGGCTTGTCTTGCCGACGATCTTGTAATCCTTGGGATCCTTTGGCTTCGCCTTGCCCTCGACCATAAGATCGCTGCCGACCTGCTTGTTCCAGGTGAGGAGCGTATCGAAATGTTGCCCGCCGACGAGAGCGGCGTAGGTCACCTTCTTGCCGGGATCGGCCTTGGCGCTGACCACGCCATTGTCGACCGTGAGTTGATCGGCGGGGACGCCGAGCTTCTCTGCGGCCATGCCAACAAGCACGCTGCGCGCTTCAGCGGCGGCCACGCGCATCACGGCGCCGCCCTTGAAGATGCCCGTGGAGCCGGATGCGCCGCCCATGTTGAAGGTGACGTCCGTATGGCCTTGCACGATGCTGACCTTCTCGACCGGCAGGTCCAGCTCCTCGGCGATCATCTGCGCCCAGCCCACATCGGTGCCCTGGCCCATGTCGATCTTGCCGATCCAGCCCACCGCCGAACCATCGGCGTTGATGCTGATATAGGTCGCGAGTTTCTCGGGGTTCATCGGCAGGCGCGAGGCGACGACGCCCGCCTTCGCCCTTGAGCCGGGAAGCGCCACGCCCACAGTGAAGGCGCTGGCGGCGGCGGCGAGGAATGTGCGGCGGCTGGTTTGAATGGTCATGGAAGCCTCCCTCAAGCCGTGGCGGCGCGCTTGATCGCGCGGAGCATGGAAACATGGGTGCCGCAGCGGCACTTGAGGCCGGCCAGCGCCTCGCGAATCTGCGCGTCGGTGGGCTTGGGCGTCTTCTCGAGCAGCGCTACGGAGGTCATCACCCAGCCATTGAGGCAATAGCCACATTGGGGAACCTGCTCCTCGATGAAGGCCTGCTGCACCTTATGGGGCTTGCCGTCTTTCTGGATGCCCGCCAGCGTGGTGATCTTGCGGCCCGCAAGCCCCTCCACGGGAATGGAGCAGGAGCGCGAGGGCTCGCCATCGATCAGCACGGTGCAGGCGCCGCATTGGGCGAGGCCGCAGCCGAAACGGGGGTTGCTCAACCCCAGATCATCGCGCAGGGCATAGAGCAAAGGCATATCGGCGTCGGCGTCCAGCACATGCGCCTTGCCATCGACATTGAGTTCGATCCTGGCCACGAAATCCTCCCTGACTTGACCTGATTTTGGAGGATCATGCCACGGCGGCGGGCCGGACGCCAGAGCCTCTATCAAGCGCGGGCAGGCCGATATTTTGCAGCGCAATATTTTTCAACCATCCGGAATAGTTGCTATTTGCTGCCCATTCGCCTAGCTTTTATCCAAGAATTAAAAAAA
>CANCSY010000034.1 GCA_947380915.1 Beijerinckiaceae bacterium | reverse complement strand
CTCTAAGATTCCGGCTATGCCGCCGGACGGGAACAAGCCATGTCGATTCAGGATTCCGCGAAGCAGTCCCTGCAGCTCGCTCGCAAGCTGCCGCCGGAGCTTGTCATTCTGGTGGGCTGCATGATCGGCGTGCTGACCTTCGGGCCGCGTTCCGCCATTGGCGTGTTTCAGTTACCGATCCTGAAAGAATGGGGCTGGGGCAGCGACGTCTTCTCCTACGCCATGGCGATGCAATATCTCCTGTGGGGCGCAGGGCAGCCCTTCGCCGGGGCGCTGGCCGACAAATATGGCTCCGCCCGCGTGCTGACCGGCGGCTGCATCCTCTACGGGACGGGGCTCGTCCTGATGGCTTATTCCTCCACGCCCAGCAGCTTCACCCTTACGGCGGGCGTCATCATGGGGCTGGGCCTGTCGGGCTGCTCCTTCAACATGGTCATCGGCGCCCTTATGAAGCTGGTGCCTGAGAATATGCGCACCATCGCCTTCGGCCTTGGCACGGCGGCGGGATCCTTCGGCCAGTTTCTCTTCTCGCCCATCGCAGGCGGCATGGTCGGCGGCTTCGGCTGGCAGTTCACCACCATCGCCTTCGGCATCATGATGTTCTGCGTGATCCCGCTGACGCGCATGGTCGCCAGCGCACCCCTCGACAACGGCCTGACGGCTGGCGGCCTGCGCCAGCAGTCGTTCCGTGAGGCGCTGAGCGAGGCCTTCAGCCATCGCTCCTATAATCTGCTGGTCATAGGCTTCTTCACCTGCGGCTTCCAGCTCGCCTTCGTCACAGTGCATTTCCAGAAATATATCGTGGAGGCCGGAATTTCGCCGCAGGTTGGCTACTGGGCCTTCGCGCTGGTGGGGCTTTGCAACATCGTGGGCTCGATCTCGTCCGGCTATCTCTCGGGGCGGTTCCCCAAGCGCTATGTGCTCTCGGGCATTTATTTCTCCCGTGCGCTGGTGACGGTGATGTTCATCATGCTGCCCGCCACGCCCTTCACCACCTATCTTTTCGGGGCCCTGACGGGCTTGCTCTGGCTCTCCACCGTGCCGCCGACCTCCTCGCTGATCGGCGTCATGTTCGGTACGCGTTATTTCTCCATGCTCTATGGCTTCGCCTTCTTCTCCCATCAGGTCGGCGGCTTCACGGCGCTCATGCTGGCGGGCTGGCTGCGGGAGTCCACGGGCTCCTATCACGCCATGTGGCTGCTCTCGATCTGCTTCGGCGTGTTCTCGGCGCTGATCAATCTGCCCATCGTCGAGAAGCCTGTCATACGTAAGGAGGGGATGGCCCCGGCTTGACGGGGGACCCATCCGCCATGGCATGATCCACGCCGACAAGCGGGGATCATCATGGGAACCTTCAAGGCCATTCGCATCGACAAGTCGGAGGCGGGCTATCAGGCCGCTTTCGCAGATTTTGACGACGCTGATCTGATGGATGGCGACGTGACCGTGCGGGTCACCCATTCCACGGTCAATTACAAGGACGGCCTCGCCGTCACCGGCAAATCGCCGGTGGTGCGGCGCTTTCCCATGATCCCGGGCATTGATTTCGCCGGGATCGTGGAAGCGTCCACCCATCCCGCCTGGAAGCCCGGCGACGAAGTCATCCTCAACGGCTGGGGCGTCGGCGAGACCCACCTGGGCGGCTATGCGCAGAAGGCCCGGGTCAAGGGCGACTGGCTCGTGCCGCTGCCCCAGGGCCTCACCCGCGCGCAGGCCATGGCCATCGGCACGGCGGGCTATACGGCCATGCTGAGCGTGCTGGCGCTGGAGCTGCATGGGCTCACCCCCGCGATGGGCCCGGCCGTGGTCACGGGCGCGGCGGGCGGCGTGGGCTCCATCGCGGTGGCCCTGCTCGCGCAGGCGGGCTGGCGGGTCATCGCCTCCACGGGACGCCCGCAGGAAGCCGATTGGCTGAAGGCGCTGGGCGCGGCGGAGATCATCGACCGCAGCGAACTGTCCGCCCCCGGTCGGCCGCTCGGCAAGGAGCGCTGGGCGGCGGGCGTTGATTCCGTGGGCTCCCATACGCTCGCCAATGTGCTGGCCCAGACCAGCTATGGCGGGGCGGTGGCGGCTTGCGGTCTGGCCCAGGGCATGGACCTGCCCGCCAGCGTGGCGCCCTTCATCCTGCGGGGCGTTTCGCTGCTGGGGATCGACAGCGTCATGTGCCCCCGGCCCCGCCGCATGGCCGCCTGGGCGCGGCTCGCCAGCGATCTGGATGCGGACAAGCTCGCCAGCCTGACCACGACGGTTCCCTTCGACAGCGTGCTCGATAGCGCCCGCTCCATCCTCGAGGGCGCGATCCGGGGCCGGGTCGTGGTGGAGATCGCATAGGGGGAAGGGAACTACGGCTCACCTTCCGGCGTTACATTGCCGAGGAGCTTGAGCCATGAATACAGTCCCGAAAAAGCGCGATACGCGAGAGTGGAAATGGGGGGATCAGGCGGTCCGCCCGCAGTCCGAGAGTGCTGGCCGACGTTGGCCCGGCGAGGATCGCCGCGAGCCGAGCAGGCTGGAGCGATCCGCCCGCATGCGCAGCGCCAGATTGCTGGAGCCCTCCCGGCGCGTCTCCCGCCACGAGTGAGGGCCGCTTCCGCAAACCGTCCATCCGCCGACCTGTCGAAAGATCGCCATGAGCATCGCGTTTCTGAAAGACCCCGAGGGCGACGCCTCCGAGGACATCCCCGAGCGCCCCATAAGCCCCCATCGCAATCTGGTGACCGCCGAAGGCCTTGCGCATATCGAAGCGGAAGTGGCCCGGCTGGAGTCCGCTTTCTCGCTCGCGCAGAAGGCCGCTGCGGCGAATGGCGAGGAGGAGGACCGCCTGAACCTGCTGCGCATCGGGCGCGATCTGCGCTACTGGATGGCGCGCCGTTCCAACGCCGAACTCGTGCCCCCGCTCAAGGACAGCGGCAAGGTGCATTTCGGCAGCACCGTCGTGATCGAGCGCGAGGATGGACGGCGCCAGCGCTGGCGCATCGTGGGCGAGGATGAGGCGGACCCGTCCCGGCAAACCATTTCCCACGTCTCCCCACTGGCCCGCGCCCTCGTCAACAAGGTGGTGGGCGATGTGGTCGAGGTGAACAGCGGCGATGTGGAGGTCGTGGAGATTCACTGACCGCCATGGGCGTCTCGCCTCAACCCGCGCCCAGCAGGGGCCAGAAGCCCTCGAAGGATGACCTGTTGGGGAGATCGCTTACAAAGGCGAAGAGGCGGCGGGCGTCGGCCTCCTTCTTCGTCAACAGCGCGCAATCCATGAACTTCGCTTCGATCTGCGCTGGCGTCATCTGATTTTGCGGGGAGCCGCTGGCGTACCAGACCTTTTGTTCCAGAACCTGGCCATTGGTCAGGGTCACGCGCACCCGGCCCGGCGCCTCCTCCACTTCATCGGCGAATTCGGCGTCCACATGATGGGTGATTTTCGTCGAGAGGGCCTTCACCTGCGTGTCGCCGATGGATTCCATGGTGAACGTGCGCAGCGAAGGTGGGCCATTCAGGATGGTCCAGGCGCCGATATAGGGCATGCTGAATTTGGCGCTCTCGATCGTGTCGGGATAGGCGTCCTTGATGCGCTGGGCGGCGTTCTTGGTGATGCCGGCCTCCACGCGCGCGATCTCGCCGACGCGCCCGCCCAATTGCTCGCGCAGGAGCAGGGTGGCGTCAATGGCCGTATGCCCCAGCCCCCCGCAGGGATAGCGCTTCAACTTGAAGCCCCGGGTCAGCAGATCATATCTGGTTCCCAAGTCGCCGAAGGCGCCGTCCGTCTGGGGCAGGGCGCGATTGAATGTGTCGAAATAGCCGCTCTTGCCCTCCAGCGCCGTCCTGCTGGAGGTGAAGCCCTTGGAGGCCAGAAGCGCCGCCATGATCCCATTGCGCGCCGCAACCCCGGAATGGAGCGGTTTCGTCATGGTGCCGAAATTGGCGGAGACGCCGCCCGAGAGCGAGGCGGCGATGCCGATGGCGTCCACGATGGCGGGCGCGGGCAATTTCATCAGCCGCGCACAGGCCGCTGCGGTGGCGACAGGCCCGACCATGCCCACCGCATGCCATCCGCCAAGGGCGGAAATCTTCGGCATGGTGCGCACCAGCCGGGCGGCGACCTCGGCCCCGATGATGAAGGCCGCAATGACGTCAAGCGGGGTGGAGCCAAGGGTCTCGGCCATGGGCAGAAGCGCGGGGATCACCGGGGAAATGGCCTGGCCGCTCGCATAGCTGAAATCATAGTCCATGGCATGGGCCGCGACGCCATTGGCCATGGCTGCAAGTTGCGGCGAGGTCCGCAGGGGGCTGCTGGCGATGGTGGCGCGCGGCGCGCTCTCCTCGGCCATGATCATGTTTCGCGCAAGGGCGGCAACGTCTTCATGGGCGCCGCCCAGCATGACGCCAATGGTGTCAATAAAGGCGATCCTCGACCGCGCCACCAGTTCCGGCGGGGCGCTCTTCAGGTCAAACGCGAGGGTGAATTGGGCGATGGCTTGCGCCAGCGCAGGCCCGTTCGCCGCAGAGGCGCGTTTCTGCTCCTGCGCCAGCGAGTCGTCGCCGGATGTGATGACGAGGCTCGCCGCCGTGGTGGCGAGGAAAAGGCGGCGATCCACCCCTGAGGCGCCTGTCGAATTGCTCATATGTCCCTCCCGGCTATCCAGGGGTCTGTCGCCCCGCCGCCAATTCGAAACATATGCGGGACCGTCTGCCAATGCCATAGGCCGGTTTTGGCGGCCCTTCCGGCCCGCCAGACGCCGATCGTAGGCCATTGCGGCGAATAATTTGCTATTTTCTCTGGAATAGCGCGCGCGCGGAGCTTAACATGCGACCGAAGTCCGAGACTTTCGGACAATAGGTTGCCCCGGTTCGCCTGGGCTGACGCGGGAGGAACAATGTCTGGAGCCCTCGAAGGGATTCGGGTCATCGAATTCGCCAATTACGTATCCGGGCCATATGCGGGCATGTTGCTCGGCGATATGGGCGCTGACATCATCAAGGTCGAGGAGCCGACCAAGGGCGATCCGTTCCGCGGTTGGGGCCGCGTCGAATATTCCGCCACTTTCGGCTCGGTCAATCGCAACAAGAAAAGCGTGACGATCGATCTCAAGAGCGAGCAGGGCAAGGCTGACGCCCGTGCGCTGATTCTCTCCGCCGATGTGGTGATCGAGAATTTCCGCGTCGGCACGATGGATCGGTTGGGGCTGGGCTATGACCAGTTTCGCGAGGCCAATCCAGGGCTCGTGTGGTGTTCGATCACCGGCTATGGGTCAGATGGTCCCTACGCCATGCGGCCGGGTTATGACACGGTCGGCCAGGCGGCGAGCGGGCTGCTTAGCCTCCTCACCGATATTTCCGATCCCAAGCCCATGGGCATTTCGCTCTCCGATCATCTGGGCGGCATGAACGCCGCCAACGGGATCCTCGCCGCCATCATCGCGCGCGGGCGCACCGGCAGGGGCCAGCGGGTGGAAACGTCCCTGCTGGAATCCACGCTGTCTTTCTGCGGCGAAAACGCGGCTCGTTTCTTCGAGAATGGCAAGGTGCCCGGCCGCGCCACGCGCACCCATCAGGCGCAGGTCTACGCCTTCACGGCCGCTGACGAAAAAGCCTTTGTCGTTCACCTCTCCTCGCCAACGAAATTCTGGGTGGCCTTGACGGAAGTGGTGGGCCATCCCGAATGGGTCGAGGATCCCCGTTTCAAGACCAAGGAAACGAGGGGCAAGAACTATGCGGCCCTGAACGCCAGTCTCGCCGAGATCTTCCGCACCAATACGCGCGCCCACTGGCTGGCGCTCCTGCTGGAAAAGGATGTGCCTTCGGCGCCCCTGAACACGCTCGACGATGTCTTCTCCGATCCGCAGGTGCAGCATCTGAAGATGCGGGTGGATGTGCCGCATCCCAAACTCGGCACGGTCGGCTATGTGCGCAACGGCGTGCGCATGTCCGATACGCCCAATTCCGTGCGCGTCTGCTCGCCGGAACTGGGGGAACATAATGACGAGATTCTCTTGCCGCTTCGGCAAAAGGGCGCCTGAGTGGAGGGCTTCAAGATGAAACGATTGTTCCTTTCGGCGCTGCTCCTGTCCCTGCCTTTGGCGGCGCAGGCGCAATCGCCTGCGGAGTTCTTCAAGAACCGCAAGATGACCCTGGTGACCTCCGCCTCCACCGGCGGCGGATACGATCAATATGCCCGTCTGGTGGCGCGGCATATGCCCAAGCATCTGCCCGGCGCCCCCACCATGATCGTGCAGAACATGCCCGGCGCGGAAGGCATCAAGGCCGCCAACTATCTTTATACGGTGGCGGCTCGCGACGGCAGCATTGTCGGGGGATTGCAGCGCAACAACGGGCTGACGAAATTCTATCATCCCGATAACGCCAACGCGCAGTTCGATGCGCGCAAGTTCATCTGGCTTGGATCGACCCAGCAGGAAATCGGTTTCTTTCTGCTGCGCAACGCCACCGGCGTGAAGAACCTCGAGGATTTGCGCAGCAAGGAGGTCACCATCTCCTCCAGCGCCCGCAATTCGCCAAGCTCGATCTACTCGCGTCTGCTGAACGAGTTCTTCACCACGAAAATGCGTGTGATCGAAGGGTATGATGGATCGCAAGCTGCCTTGATGGCGATCGAGCGTGGAGAGGTGGACGGCCATATTTCCGGCGGCACCTCAGCGGCGTTCCGTGCCCGTTATCGGCCATGGGAGAAGGCTGGAGAGGTCTTTGTGGCCATGCAACTGGGCATGGACCGGGACAAGGAATATCCCGACGTGCCCACGGTGCTTGAACTGGCGCCCAATCCCACGGCGCGCGCCATTTTCGAGATCGCCTTCGTGGAGCAGGTCATGGGACGGCCCTTCGTGCTCCCGCCCGAAGTGCCCAAGGACCGCGCCGACGTCCTGCGTGCGGCTTTTGATCTGACGATGAAAGATGCGGGCTTCCTGGAAGACGCCGCCAAGGTGGGCGCGGAGATCGATCCGGTTTCCGGCGAGCGCATCAATGAACTGCTGGACAAGGTCTATTCGGCGCCCGCCGAACTGACCCAGCGCCTCCGTGAACTTGTGCAATAGGGGTTGAAATGAACGCATTTACCCAAAGCCCGTTGATTGAGCCCTCGCGCGAATTGCGCGACACCTGCGCGATCGTCGGCACGGCCACGAGCCGCCTTGGCAAAGTGCCGGGCACCTCGAGCCTGGATCTCATGGTCGAAGCCATTCGCAATGCGCTTGACGACGCGGGCCTGAAAGCCAGCGATATCGATGGCGTGCTGTGTCGCGGGCCGGATGACTCTTATTCGCACCACCAGCTTGTGGCCGAGCGGCTTGGCGTCAACGCCCGCTTTTCCACCACGCTCACCAATGGCGGCGCAAGTCAGATCATGTCGGTGGCGCTGGCGGTCATGGCCATCCGCTTTGGCATGGCCAACACCATCGTCTGCGGTTTTGCGCGGGACACCTGGTCGCGCACCCATGCGAATGAAGAGGTGCGGGTGCGCAACGAAACCCGCCCTGAATCCATGTTGGCGCGAGAATTCGGCCCCGAATATGGCTATTATGGCGCCACCGCAGCCCATGCCTTCGGCGCCACGCGGCACATGCATCTTTATGGCACCACCCGCGACCATTTCGGCGAGATCGCCGTGGCCTTCCGCGAACATGCCCTGCGCAATCCGCAAGCGCAGATGAAGAAGCCTCTCTCAATCGAGGATTATCACGCAGGGCGGCTCATCGTGGCGCCTTTCGGCATGTTCGATTGCAGCCTGCGGTCGGACGCTGCGGGCGCCGTCATCGTGACGAGCGCAGCGCGCGCAAAAGACTTGCGCCAGCCCCCGGTGCTCATCAAGGGCTTCGGCACCCATAACAACACGCGCGGCTGGTTTGCCGACGACAATATGGTGGTCACCGCCGCCAAACAGGCTGGCGAGGCCGCCTATCGCATGGCGGGCCTTGGTCCGCAGGATGTGGACACCGCCCAGATCTACGACTGCTTCACCTATATGGTGCTGACCCAGCTCGAGGATTACGGCTTCTGCAAGAAGGGCGAGGGCGGGCCTTTCGTGGCCTCTGGCGCCTTGCGCCTTGGCGGCGCCTTGCCCTGCAACACCTCTGGCGGCCAGCTCTCGGAAAGTCATTGCGAGGGCATGTTGCAGATCGTGGAAGGGGTGCGCCAGATGCGCCACACCTATCCCGAGCATCGCCAGGTGAAAGATGCCGAAATCGCCCTGATCTCCGGCCACGGCGGCAATCAGGTCTGTCATTCCACTCTGATCTTGGGACGCGCGTGATGACTGAGACGCCCCGCAAGCCAAAGCCCCGTCCCGCCCCCGAATCCCTGCCTTATTGGCAGGCGGCGAAGGAACACCGCCTCGCGCTGCCGAAATGCGAGGATTGTTCGCAATTCTGGTTTCCGCCCTCCCGCACCTGCCCGCACTGCCTGTCGACGAACGTTTCGTTCCAGAATGTGTCGGGTCGCGGCAAGGTCTTCAGCTTCGTCACTTTCCACCGGGTCTATCGTCCGGCCTTTGCGGAAGACGTGCCCTATGTGGTGGCGCTGGTGGAGCTCGAGGAAGGTCCGCGCGTGCTCACCAACATTCTGGGCGTGACCCATGAAGACGTGCGCTGCGAGATGCCGGTCGAAGTCGTCTTTGACGATTATGACGAGGATATCGCGATTCCGAAATTCAGGCCTGTCAGCGCCTGAAGCTTGCATGACGGCGGCCGCCCGCTTGACCGGGCGGCCTTCAACAAAAAATCGGAGGGCGCATGTCGATGAAGAAAATCACCAGCTTCCGGCTGTTCGTGTCGGTCTGCGCTCTTGCCTTTTGTTCGCCTGCTTCAGCGCAAGAGGATGCCAAGGCCTATTACGCGGGCAAGACGGTCAGGATGATCGTGGGCTCCGGGCCGGGCGGCGGCTACGACATATTCTCGCGCATGATCGCGCCCTATCTGTCCAAGGTCCTGGGAACCACGGTCATCGTCGAGAACCGTCCGGGCGCGGGCGGCATCGCCTCGATGAATTTCCTTTATCAGGCGCCGCCAGACGGGTTGGCGCTTTCGCTCGCAAATGGTTCGGGCGCCGCCTTCGCGCAGATCACGGGCCAGTCCGGCGTTCGTTATGATCTGACGAAATTCGGTTATCTCGCGACTGTCGGCGCACCGCCGTCGATCTGGCTGGTGGGACCGGAATCGCCCATCAAGTCGGTCCAGCAGGCCGTCGACACCAAGCAGAAATGGCGTTGGGCGGCCTCGGGCGCGACCTCTGGCCTGGCGATCGGCGCGGCCTTCACCTGCGAGGCCCTGAAGATGGATTGCCAGGTGGTGGCCGGCTACACCGGCAGTAATCAGGCCGCTCTCGCCCTCACGCGCGGAGAGATGGACGCCATGTTTCAGGCCGAATCCTCCGCCACTCACTACATGCGCCAGAAGGAGGCTGAAGGCATCGCGACCATGTCGCGCGTGCGCTCCCGCTTCTTCCCGGACCAGCCGACCATTTTCGAAGCCCTCAAGCTTGATGCGGATCAGGCCTGGTATTTCGATTTCTACGACAAGATCAGCAATCTCGGCCGCATCATCATTGTCCCGCCGGGCATGCCCGCAGGGCGGCTCGCCTATCTGCAAGCCGCCATCAAGGAGACGCTGGCCAATCCGCAGCTCATCGCCGATGGCGAGAAGACCGAACGGATCATCGAATATCTCGATCCCGAAAGCACGCTGAAGAATGCGCGCTCCGTCATCGCGGACCCCACGCCCGATCAGAAGAAGCGTGTGCAGGACATCATCGCCCGCGCGCAGAGCGACGAAGCGAAGTGAAGTTCCCGCACTTTCGACTTTCTCCATTGTCGGGGCGTCCATGAAAATCTGCCGTTTTGATTCTGACCGTCTTGGCGTCGTGGATGGTGACGTCGTGATTGATGTGACAGGGGCTCTGGAGGCCATGCCGACGCTGCGCTGGCCCTTGCCGGCGGGCGATCCCCTGATCCGGCACTGGCCTTTGCTCAAGGCGCGGATCCACGCCTTGATCGAGGGCGCGCCTCGCATCGCGCTGGCGGATGTGGCTCTGAAAAGCCCCGTCACCAGCCCGACGAAGATCATCGGCATCGCGCGCAATCGCCGTCGGCTGGCGGAGGAAAAGATCGACCTTGGCGTTGTCTCTGGCGGCGCCCGGCAGGATGATGATCCCATTCAGATGTTCATCAAGGCGCCCAGCGCCATCGCGGGTTCCTCTGATGGCGTGGCGCTGCGTTTTCCCGACAGGCGCAGCGATCCGGAGGCTGAATTGTCGATCATCATCGGCAAGGCGGGCTCCGATATTTCGCAAGACGACGCCATGGATCATGTCTTCGGCTATTGCATCGGCTTCGATATGACATTGCGCGGCAAGGAAAGTCCGAGTTCGCGCAAATCCATCGACACCTATGCGGTGCTTGGCCCCTGGATCGTCACGCCCGATGAAATGGGTGATCCCGACGCCGTGGATACGCTGCTGGAGGTGAATGGCGAGGTCATTCAACGCTCGAACACGCGGGAACTGGCCTTCAACATGCGCGAGATCATCGCCCATGCCTCCACTTTCTACACGCTGCTGCCCGGCGATGTGATCATGGTGGGAACACCCGTGGGCTTTGCGCCCGTCAAGGTTGGCGACACGGTTGTGGCGGACTTCTCGGGCATAGGGCGGATGGAAGTGCTGATGCGCGCGCACGGGCGATAAGGCGCCCCGCGTTCAGCCATGCCCCGCCAGCAAGCGCACCGTGCGGATGACGGCTTCGGGGTCAGCGACGCCCTGACCCGCAATGTCGAAGGCGCTGCCATGGCCGACGCTGGAGAACAGCACGTCTGAGCCAATCGACAGGGCCGAGGCGTGGCGGCCAGCCATGAGCTTCACGGGGATATGACCCTGATCGTGGAACATGGCGATATAGGCGTCGCAGCCGCCGTTCCCCAGCATCACATCCGCGCCGACGGGGCCGACGATGTCGAGCCCCCGCGCGCGCAGGCGCGCTGCGGTGGGAACATTGATGCGCTCGTCATCATCGCCGAACAGGCCGCCTTCGCCCGCATGGGGATTGATGCCGAAGAGGCCGATGCGCGGCTCGTGGACACCGAGCCTCGCCAGCGCCTTGACGCTGGCGTGGACGGCGGCCTCGACCAATTCGGGCGTGATGCGGGCCAGCGCATCGGCGAGGCGCTCATGCAGGGTGACATGGAGGATCCGCAGGCCCCCGCCCACCAGCATCATGAAGACGCGCTCTTCAGGCATATGGGTGAGGCGCGCCACAAGGCCGGGATAGCCGGTGAAGGGAATCCCCGCCCGGTTCACGGCTGTTTCATTATGCGGGCAACCCACGACCGCATGGGCCTCGCCTGCGCGCGCGAAATCAATCGCCGTCGCCGCATAGGCGACCATGGCGGCGCCTGCGCAAGCCTCGATCTGGCCGGGCTTGAACTGATGGGGCGTCATGGCGTCTACGGGCAGGATCTCGATGCAACCCGAGCCCTGACCATCGCCTTCGCGAATGTCGCGCAGGGCGACATCCGGGAAGAGGCGCTGGGCATAATGTTCGATGACGAAGCGGTCGCCCACCAGCATCACGCGCGGGCCGCCCTGCATCAAGGCGACCGCCGCTTTCACGGCGATCTCCGGGCCTATGCCGTGGGGATCGCCTATGGTGACGGCTATGGGCAGGCTGGCTTGCATCATGCGCCGGGGCTCAATCCGTCGGCATTTCCGCGAGCAACTGGCCATAGCCGGTCACGCGCTGGCGGATGGAGAGCCTGCGCTGGATTTCCCAGGCGCGGGCCGGGATCGGGTGGATGACGGGCACCCCGCAATCCTGCTCCAGTTCCTCGATCATTTCCATCACGCGCCAGCCCGAGCCCAGCAGATAGATCGCCTCCGCCTTGGGCTGGCGCAGGAAGGCGCGCTTCACATGGGCGTAGACCTCATAGGGCGAGAGCTGGCCCACATCCTGGAAGGGGACATCGAGTCCCTCCATGCCCTTCACGTCGAAGCCCGCCTCGACGAAATATTTGGCGAAGACATCGTTGATGGCGCCGCTGAAATAGGTAGCGCCCACGAAGCTCTTGACGCCCAGCGCCTTCATGGCTCGCACATGATTGCTGCCGGAGGTGAAGACGGGGATGTTGTATTTGTCTTCCCAGCGCGCGATGACCTCGCACTCGCCCTTGTAGCCCAGCAGCATGAAGGGCGGCGCGCCTTCGGGATGCAGCAGATCGACCTTGGCTTCCGCCAGGCGTTCGAGCATGGGCTCATAGGGATCCACGGCGCGCTTGAATTCGTCCACCGTACCCTTGCGGATGTCGAGGAACAGGGGCAGCAGGCAGACGCCATCGGGCAGGATGCGGATCAGCTCTTCAAGGCCGCCCGGACGCAGCGTCGGCTTGATGCAGCCGACCACGCCTCTCCAGCTAGTATAGGCCATTTTATCTCTCCATTCGGTATGGTTGGGCGACCGCGAGGCGGCGCTCGTTGATCAGGGATAGAGGTCGCCAGTCTATTCGCTACCCTTGCGGACGATGTCGACATAGCGGCGGATGACCTGCGGCGGCGTGTTGCTCATCTTCTCGATGATGGCGCGCACGGCCGGGCCGTCGATCGGGCTCAGTTCGAAATTGGAGCGCGCGGCGTCTTCCAGAAACAGCTTGTCGCGCGTCATGTCCATGAAGGCCTTCTGCAGGGCGGCGACGCGATCGGCCGGCACGTTCTGGGGCGCCAGAAAGGGCAGGGCGATGAAGAAGGAGAGTTCCGCAAATTCCAGCAAGGCGAGATCATCGGGGTCGGTGAGAAGTTCGCGTCCGATGGGAATGTCGCCCAGTTGAGCAAGGCGGCTCGTGCGGCCAAACTGCATGAGGGGACGCACTTTCTTGCCGTTCCAGAGAGAAGGCTGGGCGCCGCGCACCGAGCCAAGGCCAATCAATTGCCCGTCCAGCTCCCCGCCCTGCATGGCGATGAACATGGGAGCCGCGCCGGGGTATCCACGCACCAACTGCACATTCAGCTTGAACAGATCGCGCGCCAGAACGGCGAAGGTGAGATTGGTGGACCCGGGCATGTCGCCGCCAAGACGCGCGATGACGCCGGGCTTGCGCAGGTCCGCGACCGTCTTCGCCGGATGGGAGTCGTTGACGAGCATCAGATAGGCGTCGTCGGCATAGGAGGACAGCGAGCCGATCCAGTTGAATTTCAGCGGATCGAACCGCACATTCGGATTGCCCTCATAGGCCAGTTGCGGCGTGCCGCGCTCCATGACGGCGATGGTTGCGCCATCCTGCTCGCGGGTGTTGACGAACTGGTTGGCGACCAACATGCCGCCCGCGCCGGGCATGTTGCGCACCAGGACCGCAGGCTGGCCGGGAAGGAAGCGCCCCATATGGCGCGACACCAGACGCGCATTGAGGTCGAAATTGCCCCCCGGCGACGTCGGCACGATAATGCTGACGGTCTTGCCCGTGTAGAATTGTTCGGGCGTCTGCGCCATGCCGGGGGCCATTGATGCGAGCATCAAGGCGAGAGCGGCGAGCGGGCGAGCGAAGCAGGATGAGGACACGGTGTTTCCTTCCATCACGGCAGGGGCGGAAGCGTGGCGAGCAACTGGCCATAGCCCTGTCGCGGCTCGTTCACATGCAGGCGCTTCTGGAATTCCCAGACGCGGGCGGGCACGGGATGAATGACCGGCACGCCAAGATCGCGCTCGACCATGTCGATGATATGCAGCGTGCGCCAGCCCGAGCCCAGCATATAGACCGCGTCCGCACCGCCGCTCTTCAGGAAGTGATGCTTGATGAAGGCGTAGACCTGTTCGCCCGACAGTTCCTGCGCCTTGTTGAAGGGCGTCTCGATTCCCTCCATGCAGCGCACGTCGAAACCCGCGTCAGTGAAATATTGCGCGAAGGTGTTGTTGATCTCGCCGGGAAAGTAACTCACGCCCACGATGCTCTTGATCTTGAGCGCGCGCAGGGCGGTGATGTGGTTCTGGCCTGCCGTGAAGATCGGGGTCTTGTACTTCTTCTCCCAGCCCGCGACGATTTCCGCCTCGCCTTTCAGCCCATGCACCATGAAGGGCGGGGCGCCATTGGGATGGATGGCGTCGCAGCCCTGTTCGGCCAGCAGCGCGATCTGCGTTTCATAGGCGCCCATGACGGTGGCGAATTCGGCGCGCGTGCCCTGCCGGATATTGGTGAAGAGCGGCAGCACGCCGATGCCCTCGGGCAGCAGACGGATGAACTCCTCCAGCGCCCCGGGCCGGAGGGTAGGATGGATGATGCCAGCTATGCCGCGCCAGGCAGAAAAAGCCATGTCAGATGTCCCGTGTTGAATGTTGCATGAGCGCATCAGGGTGCGGCGTGGCGCCTTTGTCTGATGCAGGAAAGGTAGGTCTTGATCCATAACGGGGTTGGTCTCCGTTATGGATCGGTTTTGCGGAGCGCCTGGGCGTCAGTGTGAGTTGGCGTTCGCAAGATCACGCAATTTCTGGATCCGCTCGGGAGGCGAGCTATAGGCCTTCTTCAGCATGGCCTGGATGGCGATGGCGTCCAGCAGGTATATGGGGGCGTTTTCATTGGCGGCGTCTGCGAGGAAATCCGGATCGCGCGCGGTCTCGATGAAGGCTTTTTCGAGAATTTCCATCTGCGCGGCGGGCACCTTGGGCCCCAGAACATAGGGACCGCCGATTTCCTGCTCGACGAAGGCCAGTTCGAACACCGCGCGGCCCTCCGGATCGGTCATCATCTCAAGAACCGTGGGCGCCTCGGGATAATCGATGTCGCGGTTCATGCCGAATTGCAGCAGAACCTTGCCTGTTCCCGTTTTCATCCAGCTGCTGATCTTGTTCTTGAGTGGCGCTGTCGTGCCGCCAGACAGATGACCATCCACCTCGAAACGCTCCACCGCCAGCATTCCCGCAGTCGAGCCTTCATAGCCTTCGATGGGCTTCAATTTTGAGCCATAGGTCGCGTTTAGCATGCGCGCATACATGGAATTGGGAGAGTTGGACGCCTGCGAACTCAGCGTCACCTCCCGCTTCCTGAGATCCTCGGGTGTTTGAAGGCCTGACTTCGTATTGACCGAAAGGACGCCCGTATCGCGTTTCAGGGAGCCCAGCCACTTGAAGGTGAAGGGGTCGAACTGCAGTGCCTGTTCGTGATGGGCGTAGAGCTTCGACAGGCTGGTGGACCGCGACAGGGCGCCAATATATGTCCCGTCCTGCGGCGCCAGATTGTAGATGTAATTCGCCGCCTTCACGCCCTCGGCGCCGGGCATGTTCTGCACGATGAGCAGGGGCGCGCCGGGAATGTGCTTGCCCAGATGGCGCGCCAGAAGGCGCGCATATTGGTCATATCCGCCGCCTGCGGAAGAGGCGCTGACAATGAAGATCTTCTTGCCGCGATAGTAATCGTCAGCAGCGGCGCCCTGCGCGCCGAGCAGCATGGCGCCAATCGTCAACGCCTTCATCAATCTCCGCATCCTCATCAAGTTTCCCCAATTCAATTTTTTACGTTCGCTTTAAGTGGTCATGGGGGGCCGCTGTCTTGCGGCGGCCCCCCTGGTCGGTTCAGTCGGCCGGGGGATCATAGAGCTTTTGCTCCATGCGCACCGGCACGCCCTGCGCCTTCATGTATTCTTCGAATTCCTTGCGCAGGAAGGGGTCCTCGGCATGGTAGGGAATGGCGACGCCACCCTTCTTGATGTCGATGGCCCATTTGTCAGTCATGGCCTCGCCGGGCAGGCCGGGCTTGCGCGCGGGATGATTGTTGGGGCCGAACCAGGCTGTGACGCGCAACGCCTCTTTCGACACGCCGAAATGCTGGTGGTTCCAGTCGCCCGTCATGGGCGCCGCCGACACCATGCCGCCGGGCTCGTAATCCTGGCGGAGCACCTTGTCCCCATGGCCGTCCGCCCAGGGCGTCGAGCCATAGATCGCGGGCCACGTATAGGTATAGCCCTTGCCCTTCAAGCAGATGAGCACGGCGCAGCTCTCATGGGCATGGGCCTTGGAATAGCGGCCCGTCTCATGCTGGCCTATCCACAGGTGGAAGCGCTGCCCCGCCATTTCCGGCTCGATGCGCCGATAGCCTGGCGAACGACGGTTATCCAGCGGCATTTCGCAGTTGATGATGTCGGGCATGAAATTCGTGCGGCGCATGGCCAGTCCGCGCACCGGGTCGGGCGCGAGGTCGTCCTTGCTCTTGAAGTAATCCTCTTCGCCCGAATAGCGATCGGTGAAATCGTAGGTGCATTCGAAGACGAAGCGCGGGTTGTCGAAAAGGTTCATCACATTGGGCGCGGAAGTGCCACAGATCATGATGGCGGGCGAATTGGTGGCGTTGACGAAGCGATGATAGGCGTTGAGCGGAATGGAGAACAGCGAGCCCTTCTGCCATTCGAAGGTCTGCTTCTTCGTCTGGCCTTCCTGCCAGACTTCCGTCGAGCCGCGCCCCTCCACGATATAGCATTGCTTCTCGTAGAGATGATGCTCGACGTTCAGCGCGCCGCCCGCCGGAATCTCCACGACATAGGAGCCCCAGAGGCCCTCGGTGCCATAGAGCTGGATATAGGAGCCCTTGCCGCCCAGCCGCTTCCACGGGGCCATCGGCAGATCCTGCGCCCGCTTTACGCCAATGCCGCGATAGCAGGGAATGCCTTCCGCCTCGATGAAGCGATCATAGGGCATGGCGGGGCGGGTGAACTTGCCAAAGCCCGCGTTCTCTCCGGCCTTGGGTTCGTGCCAATGGTTGGCGTTTTCATCATGCGGCATAGGTTTTCCTCTTGGTTTTCAGTTGAATGATACACAAGCAAATCGCATCAGTCGCCCGCTTTCGCGCGCTCATGCATCTTGCGGAACTGATCGAGCACATCGGGCGAGGCGTTCGCCAGACGGTCCACGCGGGCCAGCACTTCGTCGCCGTCGAGCGGGCTCACATCCACGCGCATCTTCGCCGCATCGGCCAGAAAATCCGGGTCTTTGACCACGGCGTTGAAGGCGCCTTGCAGAGCCCTGGCGCGATCCTGCGGGATGGCGGGCGGGGCGGCGAAGGGGCGCGCCAGCGTGTTGGAGATGTCGGCGACCTCGATCATGCGTCGCGCATTCTCGTCGCGCGCAAGCTCGCCCGCCACGGGCGTGTCGGGGAAGTCGGCATGGCGCGTCGCCCGGCCGAATTGCAACAGCGCATACATGCCCGATTCAGGCTTCATCCAGGCCGGACGCGAAGAACGCAGGGCCGAATAGTCGAGGGAGCGACCGTCGATCTCCTTGCGCTCCACGGCGAGAAACAGGCCGCCGCTGTCTGGATAGCCGCTGACGAGCTTGATGTTGAGTCCGAGCAGATCGCGCAGGAGGACGGTCCAGTCATTGCCTGCGCCCCCTTCGCCCGTCACCCCCAGCACGAGCGGCGGGCCGCCCTTCTTGCGCAGATCCTCGATGTTCTTGATGGCGGCGTCCCGGCGCACAAACATCAGATAGGCGTCGTCGGCGGAACTGGCGACGGATCCCAGCCAGGTGAATTTGCGCGGATCGAACTGCACATTCACGTTATGGCCCAGCACGCCCAGAAACGGCATGTCGCGCGCAAAGCCGCCGATGGTCAGGCCGTCCCTCGGGGCGGTGGCGTAGAGGTAATTGGTGGCGCGCAGGGAGCCAGCCCCGGGCATGTGTTGCAGCACGACGGTCGGATTGCCGGGGATGTGCTTGCCGATATGCTGGGTCACGAGGCGCGCATAGGCGTCATAACCGCCGCCGGGGCCGTACCCGAGCACCAGTTGCACCGTGCGGCCGCGGTAGAAGTCGGCGGGGGTCTGGGCTTGCACCGGGGCCATGACACACGTGAGCGCCAAGGCCAGCCCAAGCTGGAATAGCCGCCTCCCCATTGACCTGTGCATGTGCTTCCCCCTGATGTTGGGGCAAATCTAGGCCCGGCGGGCCGCCTATGCAACTGTCCCGCCCAAATCCCCCGTTGCAGGGACGAAGGCGCTGGAAACCGGCGCGCGAATGGGCGATAGTGCTCCTTGAGGATTTGCCTGTTTTTTGAACAGGGCGTAATCACATCAGGACAAGAATTTCGGGGGAGAGAAAAATGCGCAATCTCATGTCGGCCGCCGTTGTTGCGGCCTCGATGGCGGCGGGCTCATCGGCCATGGCGCAGACGCGAACGCTGGAAGTGATCGTTTTCGCCGGCGCCAGCGCGCTGCCGATCTATGTGGCGCAGGACAAGGGGTTCTTCGCGAAGGAGGGCCTGACCGTCAATGTCACGGCGACCCCCAGCTCCGGCTTCCAGATGAGCAATCTCATCAATGGCAAATTCCATATCGCCGGAACGGCGGCGGACAATATGATCGCCTATCAGGAAGGACAGGGGACCGCCGCTGTCGATGGCGTGGTGGATCTGGTCATGGTCATGGGCGGCTCCTCGACCGAGCTGGCCCTCATGGCGCAGCCCTCCATCAAGACCATCGGCGAACTGAAGGGCAAGCAGTTCGCCCTTGATTCGCTCTCCACCGGTTACGCCTTCGTTCTGCGCAAGATGCTCCAGAAGAACGGCTTGCAGCCCAACGATTATGAATTCGTCGCCGTCGGCGGCACGCGCGAGCGTCTTGAGGCGCTGAAAGAGGGCAAGATGGCCGCCGCCCTCGTCAGCGAGCCCTTCACCACCCAGGCCAAGAACGCGGGCTATACGTTCCTCGGCGAGGCGGTCTCGTCCGTCGGGCCCTATCTGGCCAGCGTGCAGATCACCAATCGGGCCTGGGCGAAGCAGAACGAGGCCGCTGTGGTGGGCTATATTCGCGGACTCGTGAACGCCATCGACTGGCTCTATGACGCCAGCAACACGGACGAGGCCGTGAAGATTCTCGCCGCCAAGGTCAACACGTCCGAGGCTGTGGCGCGTCCCTCCACCATCGGCGTCACCAAGGGGCAGGCGGCGCTGGCGCCCAAGGGCGCGCTGGATGTGGCAGGCCTGCGCACGGTGCTCGAGGTGCGCGAGGAATTCTCTGACGCGAAAAAGAAGATGGGCGCGCCGGAAAAATACTATGATCTGAGCTACTACAACAAGGCGCTCGGCAAATAGCCAGCCTTCTCCGGGGCTTGCCGTTGGCGCCGAAGTTCGACAATGTGCGCGCGCTCCGCAAGGTCGGGGCGTCAGGGATGAACGCGACTGCGAGGGAATGATGAACCGAGTTTCCAAATTCGTGGCGCTGGCGGGCGCCGCCGTGCTGGGCCTGATGGCGAGCGCCGCACAGGCGCAAACCGCCTGGCCGACAAAGACAGTCAAGCTGATTGTCCCCTTCGCCCCGGGCGCGGGGGCTGACATCGGGGCACGTCTGGCGGCGGATCTCCTGAGCCGCAAGTGGGGCCAGCCAGTCATCGTCGAGAACCGCCCCGGCGGCGACAGCCTCATCGCCATCCGCGCTGTCATCGGCGACAATAACGATCATCAGTTTCTCTTCACCCCCACCGGCAATTTCACGCCGCATCCCTATCGTCACGAGAAGCTGGGCTATGTGCGCGAGCGCGATCTGCTGCCCGTGGCGCGTTTCTCCAACACCATTCTGGTGGTGGGCGCGTCGGAAAAGCTTGGCGTCAAGACGATTGGCGAATTTGTCGATCTCGCCAAAAAGAAGCCCGGCGAAATGAATGTGATGGTGGTGCCAGGCATCACCGAACTCGTGTGGGACAATTTCACCACCACGCTCAACCTTCAGATCACCAAGGTGCCTTTCACCAATCTGACGGCGGGCGCGGCCGAAATGGTCACCAACCGCATTCAGGCCGCCATGACCGCTCTGGCGATCCAGCAGCCTGTGTTGCAGGGCAATGGCGCGCGCCTGCTGGCGGTCACCAGCCGCAACCGCGTGGACATTCTGAAGGATGTGCCCACCGTGATCGAAGGCGGCGTTCCCTCGCTCGAGCTTGAGGGCCTCGTCGGCGCCTTCGCGGCGCCCAGCCTGAGCGCAGAGCTTCGCAAGCGCATCGGCGAGGATATCGCCGCCGTCGCCCGCGATCCCGAAATCGCCACCAAGCTGGTTTCCAGCGGCCAGGTCCCGAACCCCGGCGGCGCCGAGGAATTCTCCGCCGACATCCTGCGCCAGGAAGCGCAGGTGGCCGCCATGGCCAAGGTGGTCGGGTTGAAGAAGATGGATTGAGGCGCGGCGCTTTCGCTCTATGAAGCAGATTGGGGTCGTCCTGTGGGGCGGCCCTTTTTTGTTGGGGGAAGCGGGGAACCCGCGTCAGGCGAGCAGGGGCTTCCAAT
>CANCSY010000033.1 GCA_947380915.1 Beijerinckiaceae bacterium | reverse complement strand
TGGTGCGGCCTACCGAGGCGCTGTTCTTCGCCAATGCGGAGACGGTCTTTGCGCGCATGGCAGATGCGCTACCCGCCGGGCAGGGGACGCCCGTGGTGATCCTGAGCCTCGAGGACAGCAGCGACCTCGACGCCACCGCCCTGGAGGCCCTCATCGAATGGGAGGCGCAACTCAAGGGGCAGGGGCGCGTGCTGCTGCTGGCCCGCTGCAAGCAGCATGTGCGGGACCTGCTGCTGCGCGCCCATCCGCCGCTGGCCGACCCCAAGCGCAGCTTCTGGAGCGTGGACGAGGCCTTCGAGGCGGCGCTTGCGCTGGTGGAGCCGAAGCGCCCATGAAAAAAGGCGCGACCCGAAGGCCGCGCCCCTGAAATTATCCGTCCCGCCGCTTATTCGGCGGCGTTGGCCAGACTCTCATTCTCCAGAATGAGATGGCCCACGGCGGTGTTGGAGGCGGGCACGGTGTAGAAGCGGTAACGCTCGTGCACATGCTCGTCCAGCGCGCCGCGCATGACCAGCCACATCACCATTTCGATGCCCTCGGCGCCGGCTTCGCGCATGTATTCCACATGCTTCAGCTTCACCAGCTTCTGCGGGTCGTTGCTCATGCCGTCGAGGAAGGCCTTGTCGAAATCGCTGTTGATCAGGCCGGCGCGGGGGCCGGAGATCTGGTGCGACATGCCGCCCGTGCCAAAGATGACGACCTTCAGGTCCTCGGGGTAGCTGTCCACCGCGCGGCGGATGGCGGCGCCCAGATCAAAGCAGCGCTTGCCGGTCGGCGGGGGGAAGAGCACCACATTCACCGCCAGGGGGATGATCTTGCAGGGCCATTCTTCGGGCTGGCCGAACATGAGGCTCAACGGCACGGTGAGGCCGTGGTCGACTTCCATGTTGTTGACGATGGTCAGGTCGAACTCGTCGAGAATCACCGACTGGGCGATATGGGCGGCGAGCTCGGGGTGGCCATGGACCACGGGCACGGGGCGAGGGCCCCAGCCCTCGTCGGCGGGGATGAATTCGGAGGCGCAGCCCAGCGCGAAGGTGGGCACGATGTCCATGGAGAAGGCGGTGGCGTGGTCGTTGAACACGACGATGCACACATCCGGCTTCACTTCGGCGATCCACTTCTTGGATTCCTCGTAGCCGGAGAACACCCGCTGCCAATAGGGCTCTTGCGTCTTGCCGTTATCCAGCGCCGCGCCGATGGCGGGAACGTGGGAGGTGGCGACCCCTGCGATGATCTTGGCCATTACTTCTTCCACTCCGACTTGGTGCGGGCGCCATTGGGCGAGCGGCCGCCCGCGAGCATCATGTCCGCATATTCCTGCTGGGTGCATCCGGTCATCTTGGCGGCCAACTGCTGGAAGGACAGGCCATCCGTGGCGCCGAGCTTGGAGGTGAAATAGATGTTGCCGCCAAGCTCAAGCATGCGGTTCCATTCGCGCTTGAGAATGGCGTCCGTCTGCTCCGGGGTCAGCTTGTATTTCTTCAGATATCCGACCTCGTCGGCTTTGAAGGCCTTGCGGTTGGCGTCCTTCAAAAGGGACATGCAGAACATGTTGATTCCATATCCCTTGCGGGACTGTTCGGCGTCGAACACCGTCGTCCCCGGAATATCGGCATATTCCTTCTCTATCGGTTGCATCTCTCGTTCCTCTCGACCGTGACCCTGGCGGGGCCGCAGGGCTGTCGCCCCGGCGGGCAGGCGCAGGGCCTGTGGTCGGAACCATACAGCTTTTGAAATCGAGCGTCGATGGTCCCCGGCAAGATCAGAATTGGAACAATTCCAGACGGAAGCGCCGTGGGGGCGGCGCGAAAGGCGCCGTCGGCATTGACAGCGGCGCCGTCACAGATTAGACACCGCCCCATTCCACCGGCTCAGCGCCTGCCGGTGTAGGCTCCTGATTCGAGCCTGCTTGGGGGATAGTTCAACGGTAGAACTACCGACTCTGACTCGGTCAATCTTGGTTCGAATCCAGGTCCCCCAGCCAATCTCTTGTCGCAGTCCTCCGGGGCGTGGCCCCTGTTGCTTTCAACCCGTTCGCCAAGGGTCGATGACGGCGATCCCGCAACCCTCGAAATCACTTATGTTGCGCGTGGCGACGGATGCCTCGCGGGCTCTGGCGATGGCGGCGATCTGGCAGTCAAACTGGCTGATCGGTCGGCCGAGCGCCCGGCGCTCGGCTGCAATGGATGCGTAGGCGCGGGCTGCTGCGCTGTCGAAGGGCAGGATGCGATTGCGGAAATCTTCCTCCAGTATGCCCTCGATGGCCTTGCCTAAAGCGCCGCGTCTGCGTCCCGCCGGCAAGATCGCCACACCGTGACGCAATTCAGCTTCGCCCACTGTCGTGAAATAGAGCGTCTCCCCGTCCTGGGCGGCCAGCCATGTCTCGACCTGAGGGTTTGGGGTGTGCCGCAGGAGTTCAGAGATGATGTTGGTGTCGAGGACGATCATTTTCCCCTGCGAGCGAACTGTGGCGGCGCGGGCATGGGTTCACGTGCAGGCAGATCAAGATCGACGCCGCCAAGAGGGGCGATCCGGGCGCGGATGGCGGCCGCCAGATTGCGCGGGGGGCCTGCTTCATCCATCGCCCTGCGCAGGATCGCCCGAGCTTCTTCCTCCATGGAGCGGCCATGCTCGGCGGCTCGCACACGCAAGCGAAGCTTTATGTCATCGTCCAGGTTGCGGATGGTGATGCTGGCCATCTTGCCCTCCGAGGCGTTGCAATCAGCATAAGCATTGATTGCAATGATATCAATCCCCGCCAGACCGCTTGTGTGGTTCTGTCCTCTGCGTGGGGGACCGGGCGGGAATAAGTATGCCCCTGTTCCACAATAAGGCTCTAGGCATATTGGTTTAGTGCGTTAAAGTAAGCCAACGCGATAAGGATGAAGTTGCTGCTGATGGCTGGTTTGAAAAAGGTGATCCTCGACCATTTGGCGCAGGATGTGTTTTGCCGTTTGGGCGCCTCGCCTCTGCATGGGGTCGGCGTCTTCGCCATCCGGGCGATCCCCAAGGGGACCAATCCGCTCAGAAGCCGGATCAAGCACCGGGAAATCAAGTTCAGCTATGATGAACTCAAGTCCCTGCCGCCGGGGGTCCGAAAGCAGATCGACATGTTCTGCTTCTATGATGATGATACCGTGCTGATATCGACCATGGGCCTGAACACCATGGATTTCGCCATCTACCTCAACCACTCCAGGCAGCCCAACCTGCGCCTGAACAAGGATGGTTCATTCGAGGCGCTGCGTCGGATCAAGATCGGCGAAGAGCTGACCATGAATTATGATCACAGCTTCGGCGAGGAACACCATTTCGATTGAGCGAAGGCCCGGGTCGCTTACAGGCCCGGGTTCGACAGGGGCGCCATCGCTTCGACAAGAACAGCCTGCGTCCGCTTCACCGTCGGCGCGACAGGTGATTTCAGCTTCTTGACGGGCGCCGGATTGCGGTAGATGCGGTTCCAGTCCTTCTTGCGGAAATCAGTGTGCAGGGGCGAAGTGTGATCCAGCGCCAGCGGGTGGTCGGTTTCTGTCAGCGCCAGTGAAAAGATCGGCTCAAGATCTGTAACGAAAAGTTCCTTGTAGCCATAGTCGCTGACAGGGCCGAGATTGTAATAGCGATAGTTGTTTCGCGCGGCCCAACGGGCGGCCAGAAGGCAAGCGAACATGCCTGGCGAGCGGTTCTTGTAGGCCCGGTTCCAGTTGCAGAAACTGCCATAGACCTGATCATACTTCGGCAAGAGGATGGATACGTCGACCAGGACCTGTGCGCCATTCTCGTCCAGCACGCGCAGGATCAGAACGTCGAGATTCCTGATGTAGTCGACAAAGCCCTCGACCTCGCGAGGGTCGATGTAGCAGTTTTCAAAATGCGAGCCGCCCATCTCGTAGATGTCGGCGCAGGTCAGGCGCGCGCCGGGCACGACCTCCTCGGTGCAGGTGAAATTGCGGAACTGCTTGTCGTAGAGGCGGAACTTTCGGGCGCGCCGCTCGTCGTTCCAGAAGGCGGGGGAGGCGGTGTCGACCAGTCCGTAGCGATCATTGATGGGGACGCCAAACTCGCTGTCCGGGGGCAGGGCGTAGACGATGAAGGGCTTGGGAACGCTTTGCAGCATCTCGTCCGTGACCTGGATATAGGGACACAAGGCGTCCCAACGGGTCGTGTAATAGAGGATGTCGTTGTGATCGCTTTCGACGAGGAGATTGTCCTCCGTCCAGCTTTGATTGCCCGCATACCGCACCCGATGAGGCGTGGCGTCGCCTTCAAAGTCGCAGAGAAAGCGTTCCACTTTATTCATTTCCGACTGCCTTGCAGAGATGATTTGACCGGCAGTGCGGCCAAATCGAAATAATCGATGTCGACGTCGTGGTTCCTGACCAGAAAGGCCGGATCACTTTTCTCAAGCTTGCGGACCTGGGTTTTGATGGCTTTCAAGTGCTGCGAAGCCTCGCTGTCCTTGTCATGCAATTGCTCGATATAGGCCGGCATGACGGGGCATTCACTATCAAAGAAAAAGCGACGCGAATAGGGATTGAAGGACAATGGATAGAGAGAGCATGCGAAGGGTTTGTCTTCGCCCATCGTGCAACCTGAGGGACCCAGATGCTCGCACGACGTCTCAATGCAGACCTTTCCAATTTTTGACGCCTCTGTTACCGTGAGAGTAACTTCCAGAGGGGGATGTCCTGAATCGATGACGCAGCATCGCTGACATGCGGCGCAATGATCGAACAGCATTCAGACCCCTCCACCAGAAGACCACCATCCGCGAGTCTGAAAAGCACCCGGCAGACGAATCACATAGTCGTCAGACTCGCAATCGACCATTCTTATACCAATAGAATCAAGTCTGTTACCCTGAGTTGCGCACTGCTTGCATGCGAAAAATCTCGATGTCTACTTTATTTGCGAGCTGACGCTTCACGTCGCCCTATCCTTCTTGTCAATGCGAGGTCGAAACCGTTCTTTGCGTAAGGTGCGCGTTCTGCCTTCGGCAGTCAATTTTTTTCTATGATTTTCAGAGGTATGGGCTGCAATCGCCGCGACCTTTATCATGCGGATCGTCTCTGTATGGACCTGTCGTTGCAAAACTTCTACCGCAGCGTCAGTCCGATCTGCCCTGGCGCCCTGGCCCGAAAAAAAGAACACAGGCAGGAGACAGAATGCTCTCGGCTCCTTTGTCTCGTCGACAATTCTCCATCGCCACACTCGCCGCTACGGCGGGATTGATCCCCGCCGCGTCGGCCTTCGCACAATAGCGACATCAACTTCAGGCTCGTAGACGCGAAGATCACCGGGCGGGCCGGCATGCAGTTCGTCATCCGGATGCCGCCCTGTCGCTGGATGGATCATGTCAGCAATGGCTGGCAAGACATCTGCGCCCAATGCCTATTCGCTGCTTCAGGTCCGCATTAGCTTCGCCATCAGCTCATCGTCTTTCGCATGCTTCCTCATGACCTCGTGAAGGCCTCCAAGGCGGTCGAGACCCGCCCCGCCGGGTCGCCCGGGTGGATCTTTCCTTTTGAAGTGGGTCTCGGGAATCGACGCGCGCGCAAGTCTGTTCTAGTCTGGCGCCGAGAGAACAAATCATGGGAAACGCTCGTATGGCCAAAGCGTCAAGCAAAACCTCGCGTCCGAAAAAGCCCGCAAAGGGCAAGGGTGGATTGAAGATCGCCACAGCCGCCTTTGAAGACAAGGACTTGCTGGTTCTGCCCTCCAACGCCCCTCTCGCCTGGGGGTCGGATGCGGTGGCGGAGATGCTGCGCCAGCTTGACCTGCGCTACATTGCGCTCGTTCCCGGCTCCAGCTATCGCGGGCTGCACGACAGTCTCGTCAACTATCTGGGCAACCGCGACCCCAAGATGCTTGTGTGCCTGCATGAGGAGCACACAGTCGCCATCGCCCATGGCTATGCGAAAGTTACGGAAAAGCCCATGGCCGTGGCGGTCCATTCGGGCGTCGGGCTGATGCACGCCACCATGGCCATCTACAATATCTGGTGCGCGCGCCTGCCGGTGGTCATCATCGGCGCCACCGGGCCGGGCGACGCTGATATCCGACGTCCCTGGATCGACTGGATCCACACCGCGAAGGATCAGGGCGCGCTCATCCGCAACTATTCCAAATGGGACGACGAGCCCCGCTCCGTGCCCGCCGCCATCGAATCCATGCTGCGCGCCCATCAGATCGCCAGCACCCAGCCCTATGGGCCGACCTATGTGTGCCTCGACGTCGCCTTGCAGGAGGAAGAGCTCAAGAAAGAGATCAAATTCCCCGATGTGACGCGCTTCGCGCCGGGCTTGCCGCCTGCGCCTGCGCCAGAGGCGGTGGAGGAGGCTGCGGGCTGGCTGGTGAATGCGAAGAAGCCTGTCATCCTCATGGGCCGCGTGTCCCGCAACATGGACGACTGGCATGCCCGCATTGCGCTCGCCGAAGCCCTGGGCGCCGTGGTGCTGACCGACATGAAGACGGCGGCCTCTTTCCCCACGGATCATCCCCTGCATCCGGTGGAGCCCCGCTTCCGCCCCTCCGGCGACATCACCGCCATCTTGCGCGAGGCGGATGTGGTTCTGGCCCTCGACTGGATCGACCTCAAGGGCCAGTATTTGCAGACCCTTGGCAAGGACGACCCTATCGACGCCAAGATCATTCACTGCTCGCTCGACCGCTATCTGCACAATGGCTGGAGCATGGATTATTATGGTCTGCCCGCCGCCGATCTTCCCATCGTCAGTTCGCCCGACGCGCTGGTGAAGGAACTGCTCCCCGCCGTGCGCCGCCTGCGGGGCGACAAGCCCGCGCCCGCGAAATGGCCAGTGCGCAAGGCGAAGACGCTGGATGCGCCGCGCCCCAAGGGCATGATGGTCCTACGCGACCTCGCTTTGGTGATCCGCAGCTTCACCGACACGCGCGAGGTCACCATCGCCAATTATTCCCTGGGCTGGCCCGCCGACACCGTGAACTTCAAGCATCCGCTCGATTATGTCGGCTTCGACTCCGGCGGGGGCGTGGGCGCGGGGCCGGGCAATGGCATCGGCACGGCGCTGGCGCTCAAGGGCTCGGGTCGGCTTGTGGTCTCGATCATCGGCGATGGCGATTTCATGATGGGTTGCAACGCCTATTGGACGGCGGCCCATATGGAGATCCCCATGATCATCGTGGTCGCCAACAACCGCTCCTATTATAATGATGTCGCCCATCAGGAGCGCATGGCGGTGGTGCGCGGCAGGCCGGTGGAGAACAAGTATATCGGCCAGGAAATGGCCGATCCGCCGATTGACCTGCTCGCCATCGCCAAGGCCCAGGGCCTTGATGGGGAAGGGCCGGTCGAAACCGCCAAGGAGTTCGCCAGGGCGCTGCTGCGGGCGGAGAAGGCGGTTCTGGCCGGGCGTCCCTATCTCATCGATGCGCGGGTGGATGTGAAGAGCGCCGACTATGCACGAAGCGAACATACGGCAGGCCGCAAGGACTAGGCGGCCGCACGAGAGTTGAATAAGAAAGAACAAAAAAGGGAGGGCGCCATGGTTGAGCGCCGCTTGGGAACCGAAATGTCAACGGAGATTGACCCCTCATGCGCATTCTATTTCTGAACCAGGCCCCGCTCGTCGAGAACCGCAACCCGCCCTATGACGTGGCGCGGATCGAGGCCCAGCTCAACTCCTACGCCTCCGAAGGCACGCGGATCGAGCTTGGCTTTCCCGACAATTCCGAGGGGGCGAAGGTCATGGCGACCATCGGCTCCCAGAGCATGCTCAATGGCCTGCATCACATGATGGAGACCCCGGCCATCGTGCGCAAGATTTTCTGGGCGCAGGAAAATGGCTATGATGCGGTGATCCTGTCCAACACCTTCGATCCCGGCGTGGATGGTGGCAGGCTTGCGGTGGAGATCCCCGTCATCGGCGTCTTGCGGGCCTCCATGCACGCGGCCCTGACGCTGGCCGACAGGGTCGGCATCACCGTGCCGCTCACCTCCCATGTGCCCTATACGAAGCGCATCCTGCGCGCCTATGGGCTCGAGCAATTTGTCGCGGGCATGAAGCCCGTGGAAGTCTATGTGGATGTGCAAAAGCGCAAGGCCGAGATCTTCGAAATCGCCTGCAAGCTCATCCGCGAACTGGTGGATGAGGGGGCGGAGATCATTCTGCCGCTGGGCGGGGCGTTGATCCCCTATCAGGTCAATCCCGACGATCTGGCGGCGGCGACGGGTGTGCAGGTGCTCAACACCAAGGCCATCGGCATTCGCTTCGCCGAACTGTGCGTGAGCCAGAAATGGACGCAGAGCGGATTGACCTATCCGCGCGCCAAGCTGAACGCATCGGATTTCATTGGCCGTCTCTAATCTGGAGGTTGTCATGGGCAAATCTTTATCGATTGGCGCAGCCATCCTTGCGGCGGCGGTCTTGCAGGCGCCGCTGGCGCGGGCGGACGCGGTGGAAGATTTCTACCGGGGCAAGACGATCAAGATCATCGTCGGCGCCAATGTGGGCGGGGGCTATGACCTTGTGGGCCGGACGGTGGCGGAGCATTTCGGCCGGCATATTCCGGGCAATCCCAGATTCGTCGTCGAGAACAATGGCGCCGCCAGCGGGCTCGTCATGGGCAATGCGCTCTATAACACCGCCCCGCGCGATGGCACCGTGATGGGGCTGCCCACCAACGCCTTTCCGCTGGAGCCCCGGCTCAAGCTGTTGAGCCGGGCAGGGGGAACCGCAACCTTCGACATCAGCAAGTTCAGCTGGATCGGCAATGCGGCGCGCCAGCCCCAGGCGCTCTTTGTCTGGCATGACGCGCCGGTGAAAAGCATCGAGGATCTCAGGAACAAGCCCTCCGTCATGGGCGCCATCAGCGTGGGTGCGGACAGCTTCACCCTGCCGGTCGTTCTCAACGCGGTTCTGTCCGCGAAGATGAAGGTCGTGCCGGGCTATGCGGGCATTGGCGAAACCCTGCTCGCCATGGAGCGGGGGGAATTGCACGGACATAGCGCGGGGCTCGCCAATATCCTGTCGGCGAAACCTGACTGGATCAGGGAGAAGAAGCTGCGCGTCCTCGCCCAGTTCGGCCTTGAGCGGCAGCCGGAACTGGCTGACGTGCCCACGGGCGATGAACTGGTCTCCGATGAGCTCGACAAGGAGATGCTGCGCTTCTTCGCCCTCAAATATGAACTGGCCTATGCCTTCATCCTGCCGCCGGGCGTGCCGCTCGAGCGGGTCGAAGCGCTGAAAAAAGCTTTTGACGAGACCATGCGGGATCCTGCCTATCTGGAGATGGCCGCCAGGCTGTCCTTGCCGCGCAATGCGCTGACCAGCGCCGAGGTGACCGCCATCATCGAACGTATCCGCACCACGCCCGAGCCGGTGGTGGCGCGCATGCTGCAAATCCTGGATTCCAACGCAGGCAAATAAACGCGGAAAAACCGCAAGGAGGAAACATGCGTATTCTTTTCATCGACCAGGCCCCCATGACCAAGGACAAGGGTCCAGCCTACAATGTCGAGAACGTCACCAAATTGCTCAACTCCTACGCCTCGCCGGGCACCACCATCGATATCGGCTTTCCCGATAATTACGATGGCGCGCAACTGATGGACACCATCGGCGGGCAGAACAAGCTGAATGGCCTCCATCACATGATGGAAACTCCCGGCATCGTTCGCAAATGCTTCTGGGCGCAGGAAAATGGCTATGACGCCGTGATCTCGTCCAACACCTTCGATCCGGGCGTGGATGGCGGTCGGCTGGCGGTGGAGATCCCCGTCATCGGCCTCATGCGCGCCTCCATGCATGCGGCCCTCGTGCTGGCTGACAAGGTGGGCGTGACCGTGCCGCTGCCCAGCCATGTGCCCTATACCCGCCGCATCATGCGCGCCAACGGGCTCGATCATTTCATCGCGGGCATGAAGCCGATTGGCGTCTATATGAATGCGGGCGAGCGCAAGGCCGAGATCTTCGACATCTGCGTCGGCCTCATCCGCGACCTCGTGGATCAGCATGGCGCGGAAATCATCCTGCCGCTGGGCGGCGCCCTGATCCCCTATATCGTCGATCCCGTGGAACTGGCGAAGGCGACGGGCGTGCAGGTGCTGAACACCAAGGCCATCGGCATCCGGTTCGCCGAACTCTGCGTGAGCCAGAAATGGACGCAAAGCGCCATCACCTATCCGCGCGCCAAGCTGGATTACAAGGACTTCACCAGCCGCCTGTAAGCGGCGGCCTTCAGGCGAGGGAGTTCACATGCGTCTCAAACACGCGCTTACCCTTGACGATGCGAAAGCCATGGCCGAGGCAGCCCGGCGCAAGGCCAGCCATCACGGCGTCGAGGCGACGATCGCCATCGTCGATTCCGGCGGGGCGCTTCTCTATCTGGAGCGCCCTGACCATCACAGTTGCAACGCGGTCGACATGGCGACGGGCAAGGCCCGCACTGCGGCCTATCGCGAGCGGCCGAGTTCGGCGCTGGAGGAACGGGTCAAGGACAGGCCCGGTTTCCTGATGACGCCCAACCAGATCGGTGTGCGCGGCGGCGTGCCGATCTTTTACAAGGGCGAATGTGTCGGCGGCTTCGGCGTGTCGGGCGTCGGGGAGTTCGATGAGCCCGTCGCCAAGGCGGGGGCGGAATCGTTGGAGGCGTGAGCCTTCAGCGTCCACCCATGGCGATGGCGGCGCGCATCTTGGTGATCGTGGGCGCGGGAAAGGCATAGAGGCGTTTCATCAGCGCCTCTATGTCCGCGCTTGTGGTCAGCCTGACATCCAGTTGCAACTTTTCCATTTCTTCCAGAAAGGCGGGATCGCCCATCAGTTGCTCGAAACCCGTGCGCAGGGCCGCAGTGCGTTCCGCTGGCGTCTCGGGCGGCAGGAGAAATGGACGCGACATGATCTTGGGGGCGAGGATCAGATCCCAGACCTGTCGGTCCTCGTCACTGGCCGCCAGAGATTGCAACTGCGGAAGCCCCGCGAGGTCCGGATGGGGTTCAAGCCCGCTTTGCAGGAGCAGGCGGATCCTGCCCTCTTTTAACCAGTCGGCTTTCTTGGCTTTGATATAGGACCATGAAATGCCATGCACGCCCTGCACCTCGCCGCGTTCCAGCGCCAGAAGCGCCTCGGGCGTGCCGCGATAGCCGCTGATGAGCTTGATCGGGGCGCCATGCAGCCGCGCCATGGCGTTGGACTCCACCTCTCCGTCCGTGCCCGATCCAAGGCTGGCGGAGATCAGGGGTTGTTTCAGCAGATCGGCGGCCTGGCGATGGGGCGCGGCGCCATCGACGAGAAGCACGGCCGTCTCCGCCGTCACGCTGCCCAGCCAGACGAATTTGAAGGGATCATAGCGAACGGCGTCATTGCCGCGCAGGGGCTCGAAGGGGATCTGGCGCTGTATGGCGCCGATGGTGAGCCCGTCGCGGGGCGCTGCGTTATAAAGCCAGTTCGCCGCCACCAGACTTGCGGCGCCGGGCATATATTTGACGGTGATGGAGGGATTGCCGGGAATGAGCCGTCCCAGATGCCGCGCCACAGGTCGCGCATAGGCGTCATAGCCGCCGCCGGGATCAGAGCCGACCACCAAGCTGATGGTCTGGCCCCGGTAGAAATCCGCGACCGCGTCGGCGCGCGCTGCAACGCTTTGCGCCGCCAAGGCCAGCATCGCGATGAAGATGGTCCCAATCCCAGTCATTCGCCCTCCTTTATCACGGGGCTTGATGCTATAGAGTAGCCTAAATCAAACGGCCTTGCACGGGCTATAAACATATGGGGAGATGAAGATGGCGCATGCTGATGTGATCGCCAGGCAGGCTGTGGAGAGCGATCTGCGGATCGCCCGTGTCGAGGCTTTTCGCCTTCGCCTTCCCTACAAGGGCGAGGTGTCTTTCAAGAGCTTGAAGCAATCAACCGGTGAATATGTCCTGCTGCGCCTGACCCTCGACAATGGCTTGCAGGGTCTGGCGGAAGCCATCTGCCGTCCCGAACAATCGGGCGAGGACGCAACCTCCATCGCCTATGAGATCACGAGCTTTCTTGCGCCGCTTCTCAAGGGCGCCGATCCGCTCGCGCATCTGACTATACTTGATCGGCTCAAGAAGATCCGCGCCTGCCCGGCGGCCAAGGCGCTGGTGGACATCGCCCTGTGGGATCTGCGCGGCAAGATCCTCGGCCAGCCCGTGTGGCGTTTGCTGGGGGGCGTTTCAAAACCCGTTCCGCTGACCTGGATCGCCCATGGAAACTCGGTCGAGGGGCAGATCGCCGAGGCGAAGAAGATGCGGGAGACGCGCGGCTATCGCGGCCTGAAGCTCAAGACATGGCGCCGCTCGCGCGAGGACCTGCGCATGATCGAGGGTGTGCGCAAGGCGGTTGGCGACGATGTGACGATCTATATCGACGCCAATGGAACCTATACGGAAACCGAGGCGCGCACGGTGTTTCCCCATGTGGCGGATTACAATGTCTGTTTCATCGAGGAGCCCTGCGATTTTCTCGACCCGGCGCGGCAGGTCGCCATGGCGGCCGCTCTGCCGGTCGCCTTGCTGGGGGATCAGTGTTGCGAGAGCCTGGCGGCGGTGAACATGCATCTGAGCATGCGCAGCGTGGGCGCGGTCAGCATCAAGATGCGGCGCACCGGCTTTACCGAATCCCTGAAGATCGCCGCGCTTTGCGAGGGCGCTGGCGTGCCCGCCCTGCTGGGCACGGATTCCGAAAGCCGCCTCGCCGCCATGGCGCGCATTCATTTCCGCGCAGCCATCCCCGGCCTCGACCCCTGGCCCACGGAGACGCATTTCTTCGACAAGCTGGGCGACGATGTCTTTGCGGGAGATTTCAACTTCGTCGATGGAACGCTGACGCCCAATGACGCGCCGGGCTTTGGCGCGCAGATCGATGAGAAGAAACTGGAGGCCTATGCGTTTTGAGGGGGGAACTGAAAGCGCGACAGACTGCTGGACGCCGCCCGCCCATTGTGGTCGTTTAACGCCAAGGGCGCGGCCAATGCGCGTTCATCCCGGGAGGAGCCAATGATGAGTTTTCGCCATATCCTGTTTTCGTCACTTGTGGCGCTGGCTGTATCGTCCGGCGCCCAGGCGCAGGGCGTGCTCGATGATTGGGCCTCGGTGAAGCTGCCGCCGCCGCCCGCCCTCAAGCCCGCCACGGTCGACCCCAGGACGACGGCGCTGCTGCTGTTCGATTTCACCACCCAGACCTGCTCGCAGGAGCGCCGTCCCCGCTGCGCCGCATCCATGCCCAGGATGAAGAAACTGCTGGAGGACGCCCGCGCGCGCGGCATGTTCGTGGTCTATTCCGTCGCCCAGGCGAATACGGGCGAGAAGGACATGATGCCGGAGATCGCGCCGATAGCGGGCGAACCCATTCTGCCGCCCCTCGGTCCCGACAAGTTCCTCAACAGCGACTTCGAGAAGATGCTCAGGGACAAGGGTGTGCAGACCATCATCATCAATGGCACCGCCGCCCAGTCGACCGTGCTGCACACCGGCGGCGCGGCGGCCTTGCGGGGCTTCAACGTGATCGCGCCCATCGAGGGCATGTCCTCGAACGACGCCTTCCCCGAACTCTATACCGCTTATCACCTCACCACGGCGGCGCGCGTCGAGGCCAAGGTGACGCTGACGCGGGTGGACATGATCTCGTATAAATAAGCTGATCCGCACTGCACAAAAGAAACGGGCCGCGACATTGCGCGGCCCGTTGTGTTTGCGGCGTCTCTTACTTCGCCAGCGGATCAGGCCGCACCTGGATCTGGACGGCGCGTGGGCGCGAGCCCTTGCCGGTTTCCATCAGCCATGGGGTGCGGTCGCCATTGGTGCTCCACAGGCCACGGCCCTTCCAGCCCGCCTTGGGATCGTCGATGCGCCCGTCAAGCCCCTTGGCGTAGAAGCCCATGGGGTAGGGGATGCGCAGCATGACCATCTTGCCGCCGGCATAGGCGATGAAGCCGTCCTGCAGGTTGGCCGTGGACACCGGCACATCCTCGCCCAGGCCCAGCGTATTGTGCTGGTCGACCCAGGTGTAATAGCTGGCTTCCGCGCTGTTGGTCTCGCCCTTGAAGCCGGGGCCGGGGTAGCGGTGGAAGGCCCAGCCCTCGGGGCAATGATCGCCCAAAGCCGCAGGGCCATTCAGCGGCGCCTTGCACTTGCGGCGGTCGAAGCTCACGAGATGCCCGCTGGAGCCCGAGCCCCAGAGCACGCCTTGCTTGTCGATGTCGCCGCCACGGATGCCAAAGCCGGGCTTGGGCATGTTGAACACTTCCGACAGGCCGGTCTTCGGATCAAAGCGCAGGAAGCCCGGCGCCCCGCCGAAGACGCCGACCGTGTACCAGACCGAGCCATCGGTGGGGTGGGGCATGACCGCATAGGGCGAACCGCCGGGGATGCGCTTGTCCTTGCCGGGCGCGATGGGCTGATCGGGCTCCACATAGTCGCCCAGCTTGCCGTCGCCGCTGGTGTCGAGCACGAAGGGCGCCCAGCCCTGGGAAGCGACGACGTCGCCGGTCTCGAGGAACTTCTTGCTGTTCACCCAGCCCGCCACCGGACCGGTGCCGCTGAACCACAGCGTATTGTCCGCGTCATAGCCGAACTGGGGATGATGCGAGCCAAAGCATGTGTCGATGAACGTATATTTCATCGTCTTGGGATCAAGCACCGCCGCCTGGCGCGACGACTTGTCGAGCGGGAAGGCCTTGGCGGAGGGATGGTCCGAGCCCTTCTTGCAGAAGGCCGGATTGTCCATTCCGCGCACGCTGGCCGAGAGCCAGACGCGGCCATCCTTGTCCAGCATGGAGTTGTGGTTGTTGGCGCGGGTGTCCCACAGGCTCTCCTCGCCCCAGTAGGCGGAGGCGGCCATCACCTTCACATCGCCCGCATGGCCCGGCCCGAGCGACAGGGGCATGTTGGGGTCCTGCACCGGCATCTTGAAATAGGTCACCTTCGCCGTCTTGGGGTCGAGGATCGGCATGTTGTCGGTGGAATATTCCGGAGAGCCATAGAGCGGCCCATAGGCGTTGACCGTGGGATTGCGCCGGTCTGACGAAATCAGGTCGTGCAGATATTTGTTAGGCTCTGACCATTCCCAGGAGGAGACGACGATATTGCGCTCCACGCCCTTCGGGCGCTCGGGCCTGGTGGTGGGCAGTTCGCCCTTGGCGATGCGGTCGGTCCAGTCGCCGAAATATTTATAGGGCACGGCGCCGAACTCGCCCGCGATGCGGTTCGTCATGGCCGATCCCGATTGGCCCGATTGCAACCGGCGCACCCAGGCCTCCTCGCCATTGGCGAATTTGCCGAACTGGGCCGGGATGGTGCGCGTCGACTCCTGCCCGATCTGATGACAGCCGATGCAATCGACATTGTTCATCTGCTTGAGCCAGCGGTCTCGGGTGATGTTCTTGGGGATGTCGGTCGAGCCGCCGAAGTCCTTGGCGGGCGGGATCTTCATCATGGTGAACCAGTGGATCGCCGGATAGTAATGGGCCGCTGAAGCCGCGTTGGGCGCAGGAGTGGCGGCCATGTTCAGGATCTGGCCGGGCTTGGCGCGCATCTTCGCGGAATCAACAAGGCCATAGCCGCGCACCCAGACCTGATAATTGGCCTCGGGCAGATCGGGGATCACATAGCGGCCCTTGTCGTCGGTCACGACCATGCGGGCGAATTTGGTGGGTAGGTCGGTGGTCTCGGCGATCACCCAGACGCCAGCCTCCGGCCCATTGGGGCCACGCACCACGCCGCCGATGTCATCAGCATCAATCGCCACGATGGGGGCTGTTTCGGCCAGGGCGCTGAGGGTGGCGAGTGGCGACGCGACGACCAAGGCGGCCGCCGCTGCGCCCAACAGGAACGCGGTTCTGAGTTTCATTTTTTCCTCCCCGATATCGACCCGAGGGTCAATTTAGCGTGATCTTAGGCTTGCGGTGGGTCCGCGTAAATAGGCCTGATCGCGGACCAGTTGACTTGGCCACAGCGGGTTTCCACGCTCATGCGATCCTCGGAGTGTTCGACTAAAGTATGAGGCGCGCTATCCCTGCTACGTTCGTACACTTCTTGGACCTGTCCAAAGATTCAGGCATTGTGATTGAAAACTTATAATGGATGGCTTCAGGGAGTTGGACATGCACGTCACACGGCGCAATCTGGTCATGGGCTCCCTTGCGGCGCCTGCTTTGCTTGGCACTGGCCTGCGGGCTCACGCCCAGCAGAAAGTGCTCAAGATTTCCCATCAGTTTCCGGGCGGCACGATCGACCAGGGCGATTTTCGTGATCGCCTGTGCCGGATCTTCGGTCGCGAGGTCGAGCAGCGCACCAATGGCGGTTTGAAATTCGAGGTTTACGCCAACTCCTCCCTGATGAAGACCTTCGCCCAGTTCTCGGCTGTGCGGAAGGGCGCGCTCGACATGACCCTGTTCCCCATCGCCTATGCGGGCGGTGAGGTGCAGGCCACCAATATCGGCCTCATGCCCTGCCTGGTGACCAGCTATGAGCAGGGCGCCAAGTGGAAGACGGCGCCCATCGGCCAGATGTTCAACAAGGTCGTGGAGGACAAGGGCGTCAAGATCCTCGCCTGGATCTGGCAGGCGGGCGGCGTCGCCTCCCGGCGCGGCCCCATTTTCGCGCCCGAGGACGTCAAGGGCCTGAAGATCCGGGGCGGCAGCCGCGAGATGGACCTCATGTTCACCGCTGCTGGCGGTCAGGTCTCGACCATGGCCTCCAATGAAATCTACATCGGCATGCAGACGGGCGCGCTCGACGCCGCCGTGACCTCCTCCACCAGCCTTATCTCCTTCCGTCTGGAAGAACTGGCCAAGTCGCTGACCACGGCCCGCAAGGGCTCCTTCTGGTTCATGCTGGAGCCGCTGCTCATGTCGAAAGCCATTTTCGACAGCCTGCCCGCGCCCCAGCAGAAGGCGCTGATGGATGTGGGCGCGGAGATGGAGGCCTGGGCCATGGCCGAGGCGAAGAAAGACGATGATGAGGTCGCCCGCATCTACGCCGCCAAGGGCGTGCAGGTCGCGGACATGAGTGATGAAGGCCTCGCGAAATGGCGCAAGGTGGCCGAGGAGGCAGCCTGGGCCGATTTCGCCGCCAAGTCGTCCGAATCCGCCGAGCTTCTCAAGCTCGCCAAGCAGGTGTCCTGATTTGGCCGGGGGCGCGGCGCATGATGCGATACTGTCCGCCGGGGCGGTCGCGAAACCGGATGGTCGGCGCTCGCCCCTTTCGGCCCTGATCGCCAATCTCTATGTCATTTCCGCTGTCGCGCTGGTCGCGGCGGCGGGGGTTCTGACCTATGGCGTGGTCATCGGCCATCTCATGGGCCGGGCGACCCTGTGGCAGGATGAGGTGACGATTTTCCTCATCGCCGGCGCCACCTTCGTCTCGGCGGCGCAGGTGCAGGCATGGCGCGGCCATGTGGGCATCGAGGTTCTCGCGGAGATCCTGCCGCCGCGCGTCAATGCGCTCCGCTACAGCATCATCGATGTTGTCGTTCTGGGCTTCTGCCTCTTCTTCGCCTGGAAGTCGGGCCTGTTGCTCCATGAGGCCTGGGATGAGGGGCAGACGTCCCATTCCGCCTGGGGCCCGCCCATGTGGATCCCCTATGGCCTGCTGACGGCGGGCATGGCCCTTCTGGCCCTGCAGGTCGCCATGCAGGTGGCGGAGCGGTCGAAGACGGCGCTCATCGTGGCCATTGTGTGCACTGGCGCGCTGCTGTTCTGGCAACGCCCGCCCACCGCCTTGGTGACGGGCGTGTCGCTGCCTGTCATTGGCGTCTCCTATTCGGTCGTCACGCTGCTGATGATGTTCTCGGGCATGCCCATCGCCTTCGCGCTGGGCGTGACGGCCCTGAGTTTCATGTTCCTCTTCATGCCCCTGGCCTCGGTCGACACCATCGCCCAGAATTTCTATGAGGAACTGGCCAACACGATCATCCTGGCCATTCCCCTGTTCATCCTGAAGGGCGCGGCCATCGGGCGCTCGGATGCTGGGCGCGATCTCTATCTGGCCCTCCACGCCTGGCTGCATCGCATCCCCGGCGGGCTCGGGGTCGCCAATACGGTGGCCTGCGGCCTCTTCGCAGCCATGGCGGGCTCCTCGCCCGCGACCTGCTCGGCCATCGGCTCGGCGGGAATCCCCGAGATGCGCGCGCGCGGCTATTCGCCGGGCTTTGCGGCGGGCATCATCGCGGCGGGCGGCACGCTGGGCATCCTGCTGCCGCCCTCCGTCACCATGCTGCTCTATGCGGTCGCGGCGGAGGTCTCGTTGGGACGGCTGTTCCTTGCTGCGCTTTTCCCGGGGCTGCTGCTGATCTCGCTCTTTGCGTTCTATTCGGTTCTGCGTTTCCAGAAGGAGGCGCGCATGGCGGAGGCGGAAGCCGCTGTGACCGGCCATCGCTCCGCCATTCTCGCCCGGGACGAATACACCTTCGGGCAGAAGGTGCGGATGCTGACCTGGGTGGCGCCCTTCGTCATCATTCTGGCGGGCGTCATGGTGGTGCTCTATGCGGGTTGGGCGACGCCTTCGGAGACGGCGGGCGTGGGCGCCATTCTGGCGCTCTGCGTGATCGGCATGATGTACGGCATCTGGCGGCCCTCCAAGCTGATGCCCATCCTCAACGGGACCCTGCGCGAATCGACCATGCTGCTGATGATCATTGGCATGTCGCTGCTCTATTCCTATGTGATGAGCTATCTGCAGATCTCGCAGGGCACGGCGGCCTGGATCATAAGCCTTGGCCTGTCGAAATGGGTGCTGCTGGCCGCCATTCTGGTGCTGGTGGTGGTGCTGGGCTTTTTCCTGCCTCCGGTCTCGATCATCCTGATGACGGCGCCGATCATCCTGCCGCCGCTCAAGGCTGCGGGTTTCGATCTGATCTGGTTCGGCGTGGTGATGACGGTGGTGATGGAGATGGGGCTGATTCATCCCCCGCTCGGGCTGAACATTTTCGTCATCAAGAATATCGCGCCCGATATTTCCCTCTCCGAAATCATCTGGGGCACGCTGCCGTTCGTGATCCTGATGATGTTTGCGGTTTTGCTGATCTGCCTTTTCCCGGCCATCGCGACCTGGCTGCCAGTCGCCCTCATGGGGTGATCGATGCTTTGGCGCGGCTGTTTTGCGGATTCCTTTGCAGTCAGACGCAGGAATGCTTACATTCCGGAAAAATGCCTCCCCCGCGCGTTCATGCGCGGCGGAAGGGGAGGCTGGAGATGAATGGTGTCGTCCTTTGATGTGTCCGGCGAGGCCGCGCCCGCTGGCTCGGATACGAGGCTGAATGGCCGTCCAGGCGGGGGGGGAGGTCCCTATGGCCAGGGACGGAACAGCCATGTCTACGCCGCCCTTGATCTTGGCACCAACAATTGCCGCCTGCTGATCGCGCGTCCTGCGCGGGAGGGATTTCGAATCGTCGACGCCTTTTCGCGCATCGTGCGGCTGGGTGAGGGGCTGACCCAGACCGGGCGGCTTGGTCAGGGCGCCATCGACCGCACCCTGGCCGCGCTTGAAATCTGTCGCACGAAAATGGAGATGCGGGGCGTCAGCCGCGCAAGGCTCATCGCCACCGAGGCCTGCCGCATGGCGGTCAACGGGCCAGAGTTCATCGCCCGGGTGCGCGACGAGGTCGGCCTGTCGCTTGAAGTGGTGGACCGGGAGACCGAAGCCCATCTGGCCGCCTCCGGCTGCGCTGCGCTGGCGGACGAGCAGGCCGAGGGGGTCGTGCTTTTCGACATTGGCGGTGGCTCGTCGGAGATCGTCTGGCTGGGGCGTCCCACGCGGCAGGCCCATGGGGTGGACCCCAACGGGGATGCGGCCATGCGCGGGCGTGTGCGCATGTGGGCCTCGCTCCAGCTCGGCGTGGTGACCATCGCCGAGCGATTCGGCGGGTTCGATGTCAGCGCCGAGCTTTACGAGCGCATGGTGACGCATGTGAGCGGCGAGCTCGCTTCCTTTCTGGAGCGCACCGCCACCGCGCCGCGTTGCGACAGGTTCCACCTTCTGGGCACTTCGGGCACGGTGACGACCATCGCGGGCGTCCATCTGGGCCTCGCCCGCTATGATCGTCGGCAGGTGGATGGTCTGTGGATGAACGATGGGGAAGTGTCCCAGGCCATCGGCCGTCTGCAGGCCATGACCTATGCCGACCGGGTCGCCAATGGCTGCATCGGACCCGAGCGCGCCGATCTGGTGCTGGCGGGCTGCGCCATTTTTGACGCGATCCGCCGGGCTTTCCCCTCTGATCGCGTCAGAATCGCCGATCGTGGGCTGCGGGAAGGCATTTTAATGCAAATGATGAGCGCCGACCGTGTATGGAGCCATATGCGGCTGTAACGGAACATGGCGAGATGAGTGGATCAGCAACGGGTGGCGGCGGCGGACGCGAGGGCGGACGCTCGATCAAGGTGCGGGTGAAAAAGGCGAGCAAGTTCACGCTTTCCTCCAAGCTCTGGCTGGAGCGCCAGCTCAACGACCCCTATGTGGCCCAGGCCAAGCGCGAGGGCTGGCGCTCGCGCGCCGCCTATAAGCTCATCGAGATGGATGAACGCTACAACCTGCTCAAGCCCGGCCAGAAGATCGTGGATCTTGGTGCGGCGCCCGGCGGCTGGGCGCAGCATGCGGCCAAGAAGGTCGGCGTCGAGCAGGGCAGGGGCAGGGTGGTGGGCATCGACCTCCTGCATATCGACCCCATCGCGGG
>CANCSY010000032.1 GCA_947380915.1 Beijerinckiaceae bacterium | reverse complement strand
CCGGCTATTTCGCCATCGCCGCCCTCGCCGCCTCGATCTTCTGTTTGACGCCCTCGAGATTGAAGCTCGCGCCCTTCTGCATGGGCGGAAACTCGATGGCCGTCTGCGCCAGCTTCTCCACCTGCTGCTGCACGAAGACGAAGCGCCAGAACTCATACTGGAACCAGCTGAAGTAATTCTGCGAGCCGACTTTCGTGCCGCTGTCGGGCCAGCCCGTGCGCTCGAAGGGGTCGAGCCGCAGATTGGTGATGATGGGCACGTCGATCCGGCTCTTTTCGCCCAGCCAGCCCGAGGGCTGGTCGATGAAGCGATATTTGTAATCGTCGATCCGCACCGCCCCCAACTCGCTTTCGCCGAAATACCAGACTTCATGGCGGTTCGAAGGGCCCTTGCCGGTGATCATGTCGAGCTGGTTATAGCCGTCCAGATGCACCTTGTAGGCGCGATCCCCGATCTGCTTGCCCTTCTTCAGATCCTCGCCAATGTTCGGGTCGCCAGCGGCGGCGAGAAAAGTGGGGAACCAGTCGAGGCCGGAGATGACGCCATTCTCCACCTTGCCCGCAGGCGTCTTGCCCGGCCAGCGCAGGATGGCGGGGACGCGGAAGCCGCCCTCCATCACCGTGCCTTTTGCTTGCGCGAAGGGCGTCTGCCCGCCATCGGGCCAGGTGAAGACCTCGGTTCCATTGTCGGTGGTGATGAGCACGATGGTGTTGTCGTCGACGCCCAGGTCTTTCAATTTCTGTATGACGAGGCCGATGTCGTCATCGAACTGCGCCATGCCCGCCTCGTGAATCGACCAGCCATTCTCCGCATTGCGCAGGGCCTGATATTTCGGCGACAGATGGGTGACGATATGCATGCGCGTGGGGTTGAGCCAGACGAAGAAGGGTTTGTTGTCGCTCTTCGCCTTCTCTATGAAACGCAGCGCGTTGTCGCGGATCTCGTCGTCCACCGTCTCCATGCGCACCGGGCACAATTCCCCCGCATCCTCGATCCGCTGCTTGCCGATCTTGCCCCAGCGCGGATCGACGGTCGCGTCATCCACCGTGGTTGCAAACGAGTGGACCATGTTGCGCGGGCCGACCTGATCTCGCAGGTTCTGCGGGTAATTGGGATGGCAGGGATCCTCCATGGCGTCGAGGTGGTAGAGGTAGCCCATGAATTCGTCGAAGCCATGCACGGTCGGCAGGAATTCGTTGCGGTCGCCCAGATGGTTCTTGCCGAACTGGCCGGTGGCGTAGCCCATGGCCTTCAGGGCGGCGGCCATGGTGACCGCCTCCGCAGGCAAGCCCGTGAGGGCGCCCGCCTGCCCCACGGTCGTCATGCCCGTGCGGATGGGCAGCTCGCCGGTGATGAAGGCGGCGCGGCCCGCCGTGCAGCTCGCCTCCGCATAATAGTCAGTGAAGATCATGCCTTCCGCAGCGATCTTGTCGATATTGGGCGTGCGCCCCGCCATCATGCCGCGATGATAGGCGCCGATGTTCCACATGCCGATGTCATCGCCCATGATGACCACGATGTTCGGCTTCTGCGGCGCCGTCTGCGGCCTTGGCTGGGGCTGGGGGACCTGCGCGAGGGCGGGCGACAAGGCGCTCAAGGCTGCGACGCAGGTTCCGACCAATAACATGGCGCGGCGCGTGGCGAGGCTGTTGCGGTCCTGGTCACCCAAACGATCCTGGCTCATTCAAAGCTCCTTTTGCGAAGACCTGCGCAATGCAACGCAAGCCCGCAAAAGCCTCAACAACATTTGTGCGGATCGCCCTGTCGGTCAGGTGCTCTGACCAAATGGGTAGGCCCATGACCGAATGGATCGGGCGCGGGCGCAGCCGATCCATGGGAGACTGACGCCATCTTCAAAACGCGCGCAGGAGCACTGGAAAACATGACCTCTGGCGATGTGATGGCCACGCAAAAGACAGCGCAAAAAGATGCGATGATCTGGATCGAAGGCGGCGCGTTCCGCATGGGCTCGGACCGGCACTACGTCGAAGAGGCGCCCGCGCACCGGGTCATCGTGGATGGATTCTGGATCGATCCCACCCCAGTCTCCAACCGTCAGTTCGCCGCCTTCGTGGATGCCACGGGCCATGTCACCATGGCCGAGCGAAAGCCTGATCCGAAGGACTATCCCGGCGCGCTCCTTCATATGCTGCGGGCGGGATCCCTCGTCTTCAACCCGACGCCCCATCCGGTCTCGCTCAAAGACTGGAGCCAGTGGTGGAGCTTCAGGTTTGGCGCGGACTGGCGCCATCCGCTGGGGCCGGATTCCTCCCTCAGGGGGCTCGAGGATCATCCCGTGGTGCATGTGGCCTATCCCGATGCGTTGGCCTATGCGCGCTGGGCGGGCAAGAGCCTGCCGACGGAGGCCCAATGGGAATATGCCGCGAGGGGCGGGCTGGAGGGCGCCGAATTCGCCTGGGGCGATGAACTCACCCCCGGCGGGCGCCACATGGCCAATATCTGGCAAGGCGCCTTTCCCTTTCAGAATTCGGCCGAGGACGGCTATGAGCGCACATCGCCGGTGGGCGCCTATCCGCCCAATGGCTACGGCCTCTTCGACATGATCGGCAATGTCTGGGAATGGACCTGCGACTGGTATGAGGCCGGGCATCCCGACGAAGCCCTGAAGGCCTGCTGCATTCCCCGCAACCCCCGCGGCGGGCGCGAGGAGCGCAGCTATGACCCCCTGCAAGCCAGCATCCGCATTCCCCGCAAGGTGCTCAAGGGCGGCTCGCATCTGTGCGCGCCCAGCTATTGCAGGCGCTACCGCCCCGCCGCCCGCCACCCCGAGCCCATCGACACTTCCGCAGGCCATGTGGGCTTTCGCTGCGTGGTGACGGCAGGGGGCTGAAGAACTTTTCAGGCGTTGATCGCGGATAAAGGCTATGCTGCCGCCTCATGCAAGCAAGGTGGCGCATCATGGACGACACGGCCCACGCAAAGTCTTCCGAAAAGCATTTCTTCCGCTTTCATCTGCCGCACCAGCATCTGGAGACCGTCTTCGGCGGTGACTGGTTCGCCCTGAAGGCGGAGGCCTTCGCCCGCTTCTTCGGCACGCCCTTTTTCCTCATCAGCCAGACCGTGGTGGTGGGGGTGTGGATCATCGCCAACGCCACGGGCTTCACCAGTTTCGATCTCTATCCCTTCATCCTGCTGAACCTCGCCTTCAGCCTGCAGGCGGCCTATGCGGCGCCGCTGATCCTGCTGGCGCAGACGCGGCAGGCCGACCGCGACAAGGCCCACGCCCAGGCCGACGCAGCCCATCGCGAGGACATTCACCAGGCCAGCGAAAAGCGGCAGGCCCTGCAGGAGGAGCAGACGCGGCTGTTGCTGGACATGATGCGGCAGAACACCGATCTGACCGAGCAGATCAAGGCCCTGACCGAACGGGTCGAGGGGCTGACTTTGGAGGTGCACAAAAGCGTGGTCGCGGCGCAGAAGGCGTAGCTCACGCCATGCGGCGAAATTGGTGCAGGTCGGTCGGCGAGGGTGGGCCTGCGATCTGGCCCTGGCGGGAGAGGTTGAGGCTTTCCGACAAGAACCGCTCCAGCACCACATTCAGCGCGGCGGTGTCGAAGAGCTGGTCTGGCGCAGCCTCGTCGGCCAGATTGCGCCATGCCTCTTCTGCGGCGGCGAGGGTGAAACATTCCACCGCCCACAGAACCGCCTGCGAAAAGGTGACATTGCGTGCCGCGCTGAAGGCGCTGAGGCGATCCACCAGCGCCGGATCAAGACGCGCGCGCATCTCCTCTTCAAGTTCCTGCGGGGTCTCCATGCTCTTGCCCAGCTCCAGCAAAAGATCGACGAGCGCCACCATCGGCTTATCCTCCCATCAGGCACAGGACGCGGCGCGCCGCCGACATCCCTGAGGGTTCAGATAGGGCGGGCGGGCGCAAAGCCCATCCCGGCGCGCCATGTTCCCGCAACGGTTTCAGCTGAGGCTGCGAGATCGTGGCCTGAACGCCGCAACCTCTTGGCGCGGGACACCCGCTCCTCTATCGTGACCGCACGTTCAGGGGATCGCACATGGCACGTTTTGGCGCAGACGCAGCACAGGCCGTCCAGGACGGCGGTTCGCCGCGCCGCATCGACGTGCATCATCACGTCTATCCCCCCAAATGGTTCGCCGCGAAACGCGCGTTCATTCTGGGCAGCTCGGATAATCCTCCAACCATCATGACGCAGTGGACGCCCCGGCGCTCCCTGGAACTGATGGACAAGAATGGCGTCGCCGCCTCCATCGTGTGCCTTGGCAATCCCGGCGTCTGGTTTGGCGATGTGCAGGAGGCGCGGATGCTCATGCGCATCTGCAACGAATATATGGCGCAGCTGGGCCAGGATTTCCCCGGTCGCTTCGGCGCCTTCGCGGCCCTCGCCCTGCCCGATGTGGAGGGATGTCTGACTGAAATCGCCTATGCCTTCGACACCCTGAAGATGGATGGCGTGCATCTGCTGACCAGCTACGATGACCGCTGGCCGGGCGATCCGAGCTTTGATCCGGTTTTCGCCGAACTGAACCGCCGCAAGGCCGTGGTTTTCATCCATCCCACGGTCCCCGATAGCTGCAAATCCCTGAACACGGGCGCGCCGCCCTCGATTCTCGAATTGCCCTTCGATGAAGCGCGCGCAGTGGCGAGCCTTGTCTTCAACGGCACGGTGACGAAATATCCCGACATCAAATTCATCTTCTCCCATGCGGGCGGGCCGGTTCCGGTGCTCGCCATGCGCATGGACCAGTTGATGCGCAACCCCGCGATCGCCGAGCGCGTGCCGGAGGGCGTGCCCGCCACCCTGAAGAAACTCTATTTCGATGTGGCGAATTCGACGGTGAATCCCTCGGCCATGGCGGCCCTGCTGGCGCTTTCCCCGCCCTCGCAGATCCTCTTCGGATCCGATTATCCCTATGTGCAGATGGAGAAGACCGTGGGCGGCCTCGACAGGCTTGGCTATGGACCAGAATTGCTGGACGCCATCAACCGCGACAGCGCGCTGAACCTGTTCCCCAGGTTCGCCTGAGAAAAGCGCAGGACTGATCGGTTGATCCGGCCTGGCGCTCGCAGCTCTGATCGTCAAGTTTTGGGGTGAAAAACACAAAGCAATAGGAATTCCCTATCGAGTTGATTTGTTTTTCCCATTTTACGGGATTTATTATCAAGTGTAGAACTTGATGGTCTTCAACAACAATCGAAGGCCCATCACCCCGGGAGGCAGGTCAAACCTGAAACATTTGTTTCGGGTAATGGCGCCTTGCGGGGTTCGCGATCATTTGGCCGAAAAACCGGAGAATTCCATGTCCCTCATCAACACCTCGATCAAGCCCTTCAAGGCGAGCGCCCTGAAGACCGGCAAGTTCATCGACGTCAGCGACGCTGATCTGCACGGCAAGTGGTCGGTTGTTTTCTTCTATCCCGCCGACTTCACCTTCGTTTGCCCGACCGAGCTCGAAGACCTCGCCGACAATTACGCCGCTTTCCAGAAGCTCGGCGTCGAGATCTACAGCGTGTCCACCGACACCCATTTCGCCCACAAGGCCTGGCATGACACCTCGCCCGCCATCGGCAAGATCGAATACACCATGGTGGGCGACCCCACCGGCGCCATCACCCGCAACTTCGGCGTCATGATCGAAGAGGTCGGCCTGGCTGACCGCGGCACCTTCGTCGTCGATCCCCAGGGCAAGATCCAGATCGTCGAGATCACCGCTGGCGGCATTGGCCGCGATGCGCTGGAGCTGCTGCGCAAGGTGAAGGCCGCGCAATATGTCGCGTCCCACCCCGGCGAAGTCTGCCCCGCCAAGTGGCAGGAAGGCGAGAAGACTCTCGCCCCCTCGCTCGACCTCGTCGGCAAGATCTGATCCCTGAACCACCCCCGGGCAGGCGCGCCCGCCCGGGGACCCACTTTTCGGAGCACCGCGATGTTGGACGCCAATCTCAAGACCCAGTTGCAGGGCTATCTCACGCGCATCACCCTGCCCATCGAGCTGGTGGCCTCGCTGGATGACAGCGCCAAGGCGCAGGAAATGCGCGAGCTGCTGGAAGAGATCGCCCCCCTCTGCGACAAGATCAGGCTTGCGCAGGGCGATGACGCCCGCAAGCCGTCCTTCGCCATCAAGCGCATCGATAGCGACATCGCCGTGCATTTCGCGGGCCTGCCCATGGGCCACGAATTCAACTCCCTCGTGCTGGCGCTGTTGCAGGTCGGCGGGCACCCTTCGAAGGAGGCGCCGGAGATCCTGGAGCAGATCAGGAACCTCGATGGCGACTTCCGCTTCGAGACTTATTTCTCCCTCTCCTGCCAGAATTGCCCGGATGTGGTGCAGGCGCTGAACCTGATGAGCGCGCTCAATCCGCGCATCCAGCATGTGGCCATCGACGGCGCGCTGTTTCAGGCGGAGGTCGAGAGCCGCAAGGTCATGGCCGTGCCCTCCATCTATCTCAATGGCGAGCCCTTCGCGCAGGGGCGCATGGGCCTCGAACAGATTCTCGCCAGGCTCGACACGGGCGCAGCGCAACGCGCGTCAGAAGCCCTGAAACACAAGGGCGCATTCGATGTGCTGGTGGTGGGCGGCGGGCCTGCGGGCGCGGCGGCTGGCGTCTATGCGGCGCGCAAGGGCATTCGCACGGGAATCGTGGCGGATCGCTTCGGCGGGCAGGTGCTGGACACAATGGGGATCGAGAACCTGATCTCCGTGCCGCATACCGAAGGCCCCAAGCTCGTGGCCGCCATGGAACAGCATGTGAAAGAGTATGACGTCGACATCATGAACCTTCAGACCGCCGTGGAGCTCATCCCCGCGAGCCGTCCTGACGGGCTTGTAGAAGTGAAGCTCGCGAGCGGCGCAGTGCTGAAATCAAAGACCGTGATCCTCTCCACCGGCGCGCGCTGGCGGCAGATGAATGTTCCCGGTGAAGAGGAATATCGCAACAAGGGCGTCGCCTATTGCCCCCATTGCGATGGACCGCTCTTCAAGGGCAAGCGGGTGGCGGTGATTGGCGGTGGCAATTCGGGCGTGGAGGCGGCGATCGATCTGGCGGGGCTTGTGGCCCATGTCACCCTGATCGAATTCGACACGTCGCTGCGCGCCGACGCCGTGCTGCAAAACAAGCTGCGCTCCCTCAAGAACGTCTCGATCCTGACCAACGCGCAGACCACGCAGGTGCATGGCGATGGCGGCAAGGTGAATGGCCTCTCTTACAAGGATCGCAAGAGCGGGCAGGAGCATCGCGTCGAACTCGAAGGTATCTTCGTGCAGATCGGCCTTGTGCCCAACACCGAATGGCTGAAGGGCGTCGTGGCCTTGAGCCCGCGTGGCGAGATCGAGGTGGATGCGCGCGGCCAGACCTCCGTCCCCGGCGTCTTCGCGGCGGGCGACGCGACCACCACGCCCTACAAGCAGATCGTCATCGCCATGGGCGAGGGCGCGAAAGTGGCGCTGTCAGCCTTCGATCATCTGATCCGCATGGCGCCTGCGCAGATGGAGACGGCGGCCTGACACAAGGAGGGACGACGTCTCGTCGCCCCTCCAGTGAATTGCGTCTCAGTGCCCGTGCGATGGCGCAGCAGCCTCCCCATGCACGGGGAAGAAAGTCGCCAGCCATGAGGTCACGACCTCATGCACGCGCAGGTTATGTTCGGCGAACATGAAGTGATCGGTGCCCGAAAACAGATGCATTTCGGTGGGCGAACCCGCGCGCTTGAACATCTCGATGGTCTGGGATGTCGGCGTCACCGAATCGACGGAGCTGTGCATGAGCAGCACGGGGCGCGGCGCGATCCGGCCGATCATGTCCTCGGCGCGGAAATCATACATGCTCTGGGCGGTCTCGACGGGCATCTGCATGGATGATTTTTCGATCACATGGCCGCGCAGATGGGCGGGAATCGGCACGATGTCGTAACGCGACACCATCATGGATTCGCCCGTGGCCTCCAGATGCGCGCGGCCCTCTTCGAGCATGGCCAGAAACGTCGGCAAATTCTCGCCATGCTGGCCTTCGAACTTGGTGGCGCCATTGCCCCAGCCGGAGGCGGAGACGCAGGCGGCGAAACGCTCATCAAGGCCAGCCGTATAGACGGAGACGGCGGCGCCGAAGCTGCTGCCCATGACGCCGATGCGCGCAGGGTCAACATTGGGATGGCCCTGCAGCAGCGTCATCGCGTTGCGCGTGTCGCTCACCTGTTCAAGACAGATCAGACGCCCATGCTCGCCCTCGCTGTCGCCGCAGCCACGCATGTCGAAGCGCATGGCCACATAGCCCAGACGATTGAGCATGGCGGCGGGCGTCACCACATTGCCGGCCTTCTTCGTGCTGCCAAAGCCATGAAGGATGATGAAGGCGGGGCGCTTCTCGCCGGGCGCAAGCCCTTCGGGCAAGCTGATCGCAGCCGAAAGCTTCAGTCCATCGGACATGAAGGTGACAGTCTCTTCCACGCGCATTCTCCATCAAAGGCCTGAGTCTCAGGCCTTCTAATGCAATTTCATGGAGAAGGGGAGATTAAGAAGAGATTACGAACCATCCCGACGGAGGGCCCCGCCGGGATGGCCGTGATCTCGGCCCTACGCAATACTCATATGAGCCACGCCCAGGCTCGGTGAATTTGATTAAAAAACCATCAAGCCAAAGCGGAATTCTTTTTAGTCATGTGACATAGTTTGCATCGCATGCGAAGACGCCAGGCGCCTGTTCAAGCAAGTGTCTGGCGCCGCATGTTAATATCGGCAGATCCTGCGCACGCCATAGGGGGTGCGCTGCATGATGCAGCCAGCGCCCCCATGACGCGGCGGACCATAGGCGCGGGGCGGGCCATAGCCGCGCGGGCCGAAATTGGGCAGGCATCCGCCACGAGGTCCGCGATGCATGCCTGGCCCGCAACCCTGGGCGATGAGGGTGATGTTTGCGGCGCTGGCGCCCGCAGCCGCAGGCATGGCCTGCGCCGGGCCCGACAGCCCCGCCACCCCAAGGGCCATGGCGAAGCCCAAACCAATCAAGCCAGTCTTCATGCGCCTTCCTCCTGTGCAAGAGCAGGAGGAACGGCGAGGCTGGCGCGGGGTTCCCGGAACGGTGCTGGTGGCCAGGGCGTTGATCCCCATGGCGAAACATCACCCCCCAGCCCTAGCTATCCCCATGCGCCTGCAACAGCCTCCCGGCGTGCCCGGAGCGCCCCCCGGCGATCCGACCCCCAGCCCGGCGCCCGTGCCGCCGGGCTTTCCCACCGATCCCGGCCCCGAGCCCGCCTATCCGGATTTTCCCTCCGAGGCGCCGCCCTGGAGCCCGGGCGAGGTTCCCCAGGACCCCAACCCCATGCCCGACCCGCCGCCCATGGAAATTCCCCCGATGGGGCTGTGAAAGGGCGCGCGCTTTGACAGTCCGCCGCCAAGCCTGCAAGAAGCGGGACCCTTCCTGCCGAGTTCCCCCATGGCCGCCTCATCCTCCACGCCCCTGCGCGATCTCCTCACCCTGCGCGACCTGCTGCGCTGGGCCATCAGCCGCTTCAATGCGGCCAAACTCGTCTATGGCCATGGCACGACGACCGCGCTCGACGAGGCCGCCTTCATCATTCTGGAAAGCCTGCATCTGCCCATCGATCAGCTGGAGCCTTTCCTCGAGGCCCGCCTGCTGGAAGCGGAGCGCAAGCGCATCATCGACTTCGTCGAGGCCCGCATCTCCACCCGCAAGCCCGCCTCCTACCTGCTCAACAAGGCCTATGTGGGCTCCGAGCCCTTCTATGTGGACGAGCGCGTGATCGTGCCGCGCTCCTTCATCGGGGAACTGCTGCGCATGGAGCATTTCGCTGGTGGGCCGGGATCGCTGGTCAAGGATCCCTTTGCGGTGCGCAGCGTGCTTGATCTATGCACCGGCTCCGGATGCCTCGCCATTCTGGCGGCCAGGCATTTCCCCATGGCGGAGGTGGACGCCGTCGATCTGTCGGAGGCGGCGCTGGAAGTGGCGAAGATCAATGTTGCGGCCAGCGGCGAGGGCGAGCGCATCAGCCTTTTCCACGGCGATCTCTTCACGCCCCTCAAGGGGCGGCGCTATGATCTCATCATCACCAATCCGCCCTATGTGGGCGAGGAGGTCATGGGTGAACTGCCCCCCGAATTCGCCGCCGAGCCCGCCATGGCGCTGGCGGGCGGGGGCGACGGGCTTGATCTCGTGCGCAGCCTCATTCTGGCGGCGCCCGACCATCTGGAGGTCGGGGGCGGCATGATCTGCGAGATTGGCGAGGATCGCGAGATCCTCGAAAGCGATTTCCCGGACCTGCCCTTCCTTTGGCTGGACACGCAGGAGAGCGCGGGCGAGGTCTTCTGGCTCTCGGCCGAGGCGCTCGGCGTCAAGCCCCCGCCACGTGCAGCAGGAAAAACACCAGCGCCCCGCAGCCGATCAACAGCAAGGGGTGCAGCTTCGGCCGCCACATCAAAAGCCCGGCGACCAGCGCGACGGTGAACCAGCTCAGCGGCCCGGTCTCCCCCAGTTGCAAAAGGGTCAGGATGCCTGCGAAAATCAGCCCCGCCGCCACCGGCGTGAGGCCGGACTCGATGGCCCGGTGCCAGGGCTTGCCCCGATAGCGTTTCCAGACACGAGCGGCTCCGTAACAGAGCACGGAGGAGGGCAGATAGAGCGCCAGCGTCGCCAGCAAGGCGCCGCCGACGCCCGCCACCTTCCAGCCAATGAGCGGCGCCAGCATGGAGCCCGGCCCCGGCGCAAGCCGCGCAATGGCGAAGAGATCGATGAATTCGCGCGGCGTCATCCACTGCCGCAGCTCCACCGTCTCATGTTGCAGGGGCGCATAGATGCCCGTCGCCCCGCCAATGGCGGCGATGGAGAGGGGCGCGAGGATCGCCACGAGGGCGAGATAGATGTTCTCATCCTTCATCGTGGAGCCCCTGGAAATAGCAGATCAGCACGCTGATCGGCGCCACCACCGCCACCACCCCCAGCATGGGCCAGTGCAGCACGCCCACCGCCACGAAGGTGATGAGCATGGCCAGGCCCGAAAAGACGCCCTTGACGGCGCTCTGCCCCGCCGAGATGGCCATGCGCGCCAGCATTCCCAGCGCCACCGCCGCAACCCCCTCCATGATCGACTGTACCCCGTGCCAGCCGATGATCCATTTGTACAGGATCCCGGCCAGGATCACCGCGAAGAACGGCCCCGTGAGCATGGCCGTGATGGCGGCGGTCGCCCCCCAGGCGCCGCGCAGGCGCTGGCCTACGAAAACAGCCGTATTGGTGGAATTGACCCCCGGCAGGATCTGCGAGAGGGCCATGCCGGACAGGAATTCCTCATTGGTCATCCAGCCACGCACAAGCACGACCTCCCGATGGATCCAGGCTGTGAGCTGGCCGCCGAAGCTGAAAAGCCCGATGCGGAAGAACAGGCCGTAGATTTTGGCGAGCGGTACGGGAGGGGGATGATCCATCGAAAGGCGGCTTCCTCGACTGATTTGTGATGGCCACACCATAAAGACCGCAGCCGCACATGCAATGCGCTGACGGCCCCGCCCTTGCCCCGGCGCCCCAATGTAGTTATGCCCCCGGTGAAGTCTGGGGGAGGGCGCCGCGCCTCGCCTCTCACGCCAAACCATTTCGCACACAGTCAAAGGAACCCGCCATGTCTCAAGAAGTCACCCGTACGCTGGCCCGCTGGGTCGTGGGCTCGCGCCTCGCGGATATTCCGGCCGACGTGCGCAAGTCCGGCGTCTCCTCCTTCCTGAACTGGATGGGCTGCGCCGTCGGCGGCTCGCAACACGAGACGCTGGACCGCGCCATCGCCGCCCTCGCTCCCTTCGCAGGCCCCGCGCAGGCGACGATCCTGGGTCGCCGCGAACATTTCGACGTGATGCACGCCGCCCTGCTCAACGGCATCTCCAGCCATGTCTTCGATTTCGACGACACCCATCTGAAGACGATTATCCATCCCGCCGGCCCCATCGCGTCAGCCGTGCTGGCTCTGGCCGAATATCAACCCGTGACCGGCGCGCAACTGCTGCACGCCTTCATCATCGGCATTGAAGTGGAATGCCGCATCGGCAACGCGGTCTATCCCGCGCAGTATGACATCGGCTGGCACATCACCGGCACCGCCGGCGTGTTCGGCGCCGCCGCCGCCGCGGGCAAGCTGCTCGGCCTCGACGAACAGCAGATGACCTGGGCGCTGGGCATTGCGGGCACGCAGTCCGCAGGCTTTCGCGAAATGTTCGGCACCATGTGCAAGAGTTTCCACCCCGGCCGCGCCGCGCAGAACGGCATCGCCTCGGCGCTGCTCGCCAAGCAGAACTTCACCAGCTCCAACCGCGTGCTGGAAGCCCCGCGCGGCTTCGCCCATGTCATGTCCGTGGCGCGCGACTTCGACGAGATCACCCGGGATCTGGGCCTCGTCTGGGAGACAGCGCTCAACTCCTACAAGCCCTTCGCCTGCGGCATCGTCATTCATCCCTCCATCGATGGCTGCATCCAGCTGCGCAACGAACATGGCCTGAAGGCGGAAGACATCGCGAAGATCGACCTCATCGTTGATCCTCTCGTGCTTGAACTCACCGGCAAGCGCACGCCGCAGACCGGCCTTGAAGGCAAGTTCAGCGTCTATCATTCCTGCGCGGCGGCCATCATCTATGGCGCGGCGGGCGAGAATGAATATGGCGACGCCATCGTGCGCGATCAGCGCGTCATCACCCTGCGCGACAAGGTCGAGGCCGTAGCGAAGGACGACATCAACGAGGACGAGGCTTACCTGACCATCACGCTCAATGATGGCCGCGTGCTGAAGAAGCATGTGGAACACGCCATCGGCAGCATCGCGAAGCCCATGACACGCGACCAGCTCATCGCCAAGTTCGACAGTCTGGTGCGCGACGTGCTCCCCGTTGAGCGCGCCGACGCCTTGCGTGAACTGTGCTGGAAGATGGAAGATCTGGCCGACGCAGGCGAGCTCGCCCGCGCCGCCGCCGCTCTCTGACATAAATCATGGCCGCGCTTCAACAAGCGCGGCCATTTGTTTTCGCTGCACGTTTTTCATTGATGATATTGCACACGCGACCTCACGCCAGGCAGGCGTACCGCAAAGCTGCTGCTTGAAAATTCATCGCAACAGGCGTCTTCTCCCAATCCACTGGGATCACCAACAGGGTTGCCGCGCCAATGCGTAGCCCTGGCCTGCCGGGGCGCTGCGGCCATGACGGTATCAAGCTTTCCGATTGAACAGCCACGCAGCCAGGTGAAACGCGATTCAGAAGCGCTTCTGGCCGCCGTCATCGCTTTTTCGCGCGACGCCATCATCAGCGCTTCTCCCGAAGGCGTGATCCAGACATGGAATGACGGCGCCCAGCGCCTGCTTGGCTGGAGCGCGCAGGAGGCGGTGGGCCAGCCCATGCTCGCGCTGATCGCCGACGCGGCCCATGACGACGCCCATGCATTGCTTCAGCGCGCCATGAACGGCGAGCAGTTCCAGATGGAGCTGGAAGCGCTCGATCATCAGGGCGCCTGCGTGGCGATCTCAGTGGGCGCGGCGCCAGTCCATGACCGAGAGGGCGCCATCATCGCCCTCTCGTTCATCATCCGCGACCTGCGCAGACGCCGCCGCTCGCAAGCCAATGACGCATTGCTGGCGTCCCTTGTGCGGCAAAGCCGCGATTCCATCTTCAGCGTCACGCGCGAAGGGCTCATCTCCACCTGGAACCCTGCATCAGAGAAACTTTATGGCTATAGTTGCGAGGAGGCGATCAATCATCCGCTCAGCATGATCATGCCAGCCAGCAAGCGCGAGGAATCCCACGCCATGGTCGCCGCCGTGCTGCGCGGGGAAATGGTGTTTCTGGAGACACAGCGCCAGCGCAGGGATGGCGGCCTTGTGGATGTGGCTATCAGCGGAGCGCCCCTGCGCGACGCCAATGGCGACATCATCGGCATATCCGCCATTCATCGCGACATCACGCCGCAACGCCAGCATGAAAAACAGATGCGCCTCGTCATGCGCGAACTGGCGCATCGGTCGAAAAATCTCCTTGCGATCATCCTGTCCATGGCGGCGCAAACCGCGCGCAATTCTCCGGCGTTGCCGGAATTCAATGCGCGCTTCACCCAGCGCTTGCAGGGGCTCGCCCATTCACACGATCTATTGGTCCAGCAAAACTGGCTTGGCGCGCCGATCCGGGAGTTGATCAAGTCGCATCTCGAACCCTTCATGGAAGACGATGCAACGCGCGTTGTTCTTACGGGGCCGGATGTGAGCGTGGATCCCAAAGCGGCGCAGAACATTGGCCTCGCCTTGCATGAACTGGCCACCAACGCCTCGAAATATGGCGCCTTGTCCAACGCCAGAGGTCGTGTGGAGATCATATGGGGCATGACCCCGGAGGGAACGTTCAGGCTGCATTGGCGCGAATCGGGCGGGCCAAGGGTGAGCGCGCCCAAACGACGCGGCTTTGGCCAGACCGTGCTCGAGCGCCTCGCCTCGCAGGCGCTGGAAGGAAAGGCCAGCCTTTCCTTCAATAGGGAAGGCGTGGTCTGGCGGATGGAGATTCCATCCGCCTATCTGGTCGATGGCGGGCAATGGCGCGCCAGCGACCGTTGAAGCTCAGCCTATGCGCCCGCTTGTCTTTTCAAGCAGGGTCCAGGCTTTCGTTCCAACCTGCTGTTTCCAGCGCGGATAAAAACCGCCAGCAAGCTTGCCCTTGAAGGTGGCGATGTCGGGCTTGTCGAAGGTCATGCCGCGCCCCGTGAGAGTGGCGATCAGCGCCTTGTTGAGCGCCATGGTGGCGCGGCGCTGAGCGGCGACCTCGATCGTCACATTGCGCTCCACGATCTTGCGGACATCTGCGGGCAGCGTGTTCCAGAAGGCGTCATTGCCCAGCAGATTGAAACCTGACCAGGAGTGATGGGTCGTCGAGATGAATTTCGTGACTTCGTAAAGCTTGTTTGTTTCGCAGATGACCAGCGGATTTTCCTGCGCGTCCACTTCGCCATTCTTCAGACCATCGTAGAGCTTGTTGATGTTCAGCGTGACGGGCTGCGCGCCCAGCGTGGTGAAGAGATCGCGAAAGATCTGACCATCGGGCACGCGCACGCGAAGCCCCGCCATGTCATCAACCACGCGCACGCGGCGCTCCACGGTGTTGAGGTCGCGAAATCCGTTTTCAAGCAGGCCGTGGGGGAAGAGGTAAATGCCCTTGGCCTTGCATTCCGCGCGCAGATAGACGCCGAGCTCGCCATCCATGGCGCCATGGATCTGTTCGGAACGCTTGAAGGCGAAGGGCATGCCCTGAATGTCCATGGCGGGCACAGCGTTGGCGAGAATGCCGCTCAGCAAAGTGTAAAACTCAAGCTCGCCCTTGCGCAGCATTTCAAGCGCAGCCGGATCAGAGCCCGCAATGCCGTTGTTTTGCGGATGCACCGTGACCACAAGCCTGCCTTTTGTTTCCTTCGCTACAGTCTCCCAAATCTTGACGAGCGCTTCGTTGAGGGGGCTCGCCGCCGGCTGGTTGTGAAATTGCATGGCTGTCCACTGCGGCGTCGCAGCTCGCGCGAGCGTGGAGACGAAAGGCATGGAAAGCGTAGCGGCGGCGCCCGCAGAACCCAGCAGATGGCGTCTCGTGAATTGCGAATTAGGCATTGCAGTCCTCATGCTCGACCGCTTGCGGCCGCTGTTGTGATGAACCCATGTGGCGCGATGTCGTGGCTTATTGGAGGCGCCCAGCGAAATAATTAAAGCTAACCTCTTAATTTGACCGCATTATTCATATGAAAGAAAGGCAGGGGCCAAACTGGTTACATCATGCTGAACACATTCACCCGGCTCAGCTGCATCCTTGCAGCCTGCCTGACAGCCTTAACTGCGATTGCGCAAACGCCTGCGCTCAAGGCGCCAACGCCAAGCTCCGAAGCGGAGTTCCGCGCCAAGCGCAACGAATGGACCATTGGCCTGGAATCCGGCCAGCTCGAGGGGCTTTATCCGCGTCTTGCCTCCGACATTCAAAGGGTGCTCGATGATGGCGACAATATGAGGGTTCTGCCCATGCTCGCCTATGGCGCGTCGTCAAATCTCGAGGATCTGCTTTACCTGCGCGGCGTCGATATCGCCTTCACGCAGTCGGACGTGTTCGAATTTTTCCGCACCCAGAGAAAAATTCCGAACCTGCAACAGCGCGTGCATTACATCATGCGGCTCTATAACACCGAGCTGCATGTGCTGGCGCGGCCGGAGATCAAGACCTTCGAGGATCTGCGCGGCAAGAAGATCAGCTTCGGCCCTCCGGGCAATTCGGCCACCCTTACAGGCCCCATCATTCTTCAGCGCCTGGGCATCGATTACCAACCTCTGTTGATTGATCACACAAGCGGCCTTGAACAATTGAAGAGCGGCGAGATTTCCGCCATCGTTCGCGTGGTGGGAAAACCGATCGAACAACTGGCGAAACTGCCCGCAGGCAGCGGTCTGCATTTTCTCGCCATTCCCGGCATGAAGCTGTTTGACGACATCTACACCATCGGCGAACTCGACAATAAGGATTACCCAACCCTCATCGCACCGGGCGAAAAGGTCGAGACCATTGCGGTGCCCACCGTGCTCGCAGCCTATAACTGGCCCAAAAGCAACGATCATTATCGCAGGCTCGACCGCTTCACGCGGCAAATGTTCGCCAAGTGGGACAAGTTTCTCCTGCCGCCGTCCTCGCCCAAATGGCGCGAGGTGAACCCTTCGGCCTCCGTGCCGGGGTGGACACGGTTCGCCGTGGCTGAAGAACTGGTGAAAAGCCCGGCGGCGCGGGAAGCCGAAACGCCCGCCACCGGCGCCGAATTCGAGACATTCGTCGGGCAGCGCGGTGGCAAAGTTCCGCGCAACAAAGCGCAAAGAGATCAGCTCTTTCGCGAATACGAAAGCTGGCGCGCCAGGCAGGGCGGCGTGCAATAAGTCAGATGATGAAGGCCGGAGTTTTCGCTCCGGCCTTTACTTTTTGCGTCAGCCCACCGGCGGAATGTTTTTCACCGGTTTGGTGTCGAGGTTGAAGAGTTTGGCCGCATTGCCGCCGAGGATGTTGCGTTTCGATTGCTCGTTCAGGAAGGGCAGATCATAGATCACGCCCGGCAGGTCGAAATCCCAATGGGGATAATCGGACGACCAGACCAGCTGGGTCTCCGCATTGATCATCTTGAAAGTGGCTTCAAGGATCGAGGGATCATCGGGCATTTCCATGGGCTGCGACGAGAAATACATCTCGCGCATATATTCGCTGGGCTTGCGCTTGAGCGAGGGGCAATCGGATGTGCGCATCTTGTAGGAATGGTCGAGGCGCTGCATCAGGCTATAGGCCCAGGTGAGCCCGCTTTCGATCCACATGACCTTCAATTTGGGGAAGCGCTCGGGCAGGCCATTCACCACCCAGTTCGTCATATGCACCATGTTGAACCACATGAAGCCCAGCGCATGGACGCCGATGAAGCGGTTGGTGAGCTGCAACGACTGATCGTTCCAGTTATAGGCCGCGTGGAAGGAGATCGGCAGGCCCATCTCCTCCAGCAGGCGATAGGTCTTCATATAGGCGTTGTCATGCACGGGCTTGTAGCGGGGCGCGGTGACCATGAAGCCCTTCACGCCCTTGCGATGGCCGAAATCCTTCACCATCTGGTAGGTGGCTTCGGGATCGTTGAAGGGCAGATAGAGCATGGAGATGATGCGCGGCTCGTGCTCCAGAATGGTGTCGCAGAGCCAGCGGTTATAGGCCCGCGCCATGGCGACTTCGATCTCCACCTGCGGATGGGTGCCCAGGAACAGCATGGGCGTGGGGAAGAGACAGGCGTAGTCGACGCCCATGGCGTCCATCCAGCGTAGCGTCGTGGTGACGTCGCGATGCTGCGGCCCTTCGGTCTTCTCGTGCTTGCGCAGCCAATGGCGGGTGATGCGCCCGCCGATGTCCTGATAGCCCACGGAGCCGCCCAGCATGCTGGAGCGCCCGCCACGGCTGGCTGATTCCAGCGCCTGCCTGCGGATCACCGGGTTTTCGATATATTTGAAGATCTCGCCGTAGGACTCGCTCTCGTAGTGATGGGAGTCCACGTCGACGATCAGAAAGTCCTTGTAATTGCGCTTGTGCGCCTGCTCGGACGCCTTGATGAGCGAGCCGGAAGAGGAGAATTCGTCGAAGCACACTTCGCGGACATTGTTGGTGGGGGTCTTGGCGTTCATGATCTGCTCCGCTCAGGCGATGACGAAAACATCGTCGCCGCGCTCGACGACTTCGTATTTGCGCAGGAACTGGCGACGGTCGCCGATGCTCTGGCCGGTCTTGATGTCATATTCCCAGCCGTGCCACGGGCAGACGAAATGGGTCTCGCTTTCGTCGAATTCCTGGCCCTGATAGGTGCGATCTTCGGCGATGATATCGACCACCTTGGGCATCAGCAGCCCTTCGCAGGCGGGGCCGCCCGAGTGCAGGCACTTGTTCGCATAGGCGAAGAATGCGCCCTCGTGATGGAACACGCCGATTTCCCCCCGCTCCGATTGCACGATGCGTCGGTCGCTGGTCTTGAACTCCGATTTCTTCGCCACAAAAATTTCCATGCGCTCCTCTCCTGTTTTGTTCAGTCTTTCCATTCCAGCACGCGCGCCGCTTCCTCCAGCACGGGCCTGGGGGTCGATGCGACCTTTCCCACCTGTTCCTCCACCTCGGCGCCTGTGGCCGGGCGCAGCATCATGCCGAGCTTTTGGGCCTCCGCGAGAAAGGCGGGATCCCTCATGGTCGCCGCATAGGCGCTGCGCAGGGCCGCCACGCGGTCGGCAGGAACCTCGGGCGCGACCCAATGGGCGTAACCAAGCACGGTGGGCAGCGACACGAGATCGACGATCTGCCGGTCGCGTTCGTTTTTGACGAGATCCTGCAGCATGGGCACATCAGGGATTTCCGCCTCCGGCCTGAACCCGATCTGCACGAGGAAGTTGAGCTTCTTCTGGTCGATCCAGTCGCGGTTGCTGCTCATCAGACTCGCCCATGCGTTGCCGCCGCGGCCCTCCACCTCGCCGCGCTCCAGCGCCAGATGCACTTCCTTGCTGCCGCCCGAATAGCCGTTGATGACCTTGAATTTCGTCCCGATGAGATTGTTGATGAGGGTCGGGAAGATATGGGAGTCCGAATTGGTGCCCGTGCCGCCAAGCTTGACCTCGGTGCGCTTGGCCTCATCGATCGTCTTCACCGGGCTCGTGTGCCAGGTGTAGAGGAGCCCGTTGGAGCCGCCCATGGAGCCCAGCCAGACCATTCTGGCGGCGACAAATTGGGCCGCCTTGCCGCCGAGCAGTTGATACATGGGCATGTTCTGGTTGACGGCGGCGATCACCGTGCCGTCCTTGGGCGCAGCGGCATAGACGAAATTGGCGGCGCGCACGCTGCCCGCGCCATCCATGTTCTGCACGATGACATTGGGCTTGCCGGGGATATGCTCACCCATGAAGCGGCCGAGCAGGCGCGCATAGAGGTCATAGCCCCCGCCAGCGCCGAAACCCACGACCACGCTGACCGTCTTGCCCCTGTAGAAATCGGCGGGGCTCTGGGCGCGCGCGGCGCCGCAGGCAAAGGCGCAAGCCAGCGCCAAGGACAGGGTCAAGCGACCGAACATGGGTTCCCTCCTGTGGACGCGGCTCCGGCGTCCTTCAAGCGAGGGCGCAAGCGCGCGCCCCGGCCGGGGGAACCCTAGCCGAGAGCGGCGCGCCTTTCCAGCTGTTCAGAGTCGCTCGCCAAGAAACCGCAGAAGACGGGGGGCGAAAAAGCCCGAAACGCTTCCTGGCTCATCGATGGGGTCGGACATCCAGTAATGGCCAGCCCCCTGCATGACGAATCGGCGCACGTAATTGCCCGACTGCTTGAGCGACAGGAAGAAGGCGTCCGTCTGGGCCCGGTCGACCACATCGTCCTCCGTGCCATTGGCCAGGAGGAACGACACGCCGGAAGCCGACTTGACGGCGTAACTCATTGGCGAGCCATCAAAATACAGCTTGCGATTCTCCGCAGGCGGCGCGCCCAGATATTTCTCGGCGATGTTGTCATTGGGCCGGTTCACAACGTCATGGTTCCATTGCTGGGTCATGTCGAACACGCCATAGGCGGTGATCACGGCCTTCACCTTCGTGCTGACGGAGGCATAGGGATCATCGGCGTAGGCCTTGGGAAGGGCAGGCGCATCCCCCATGAGCCCGACGAGCGAAACGAGATGGCCGCCTGCGGAATCGCCGATCATGGCGATGCGGTCCGGATCCGCCTTGAGGTCGGCGGCGTGACTGCGCACATACTGGATGGCCGCCCGCACATCATGCACCGATTCGGGGAACATCTTCTTGCCCGGCTTCACCAGGCGATAGTCGATGGAGTAGACGACGTAGCCCCGCTGGGCCAGCCAGGGGCCCCAGAGCCGGTAGGCCGATTTCGAGCCGCCCTGCCACCCGCCCCCATGGACGGCGATCACGACCGGGTATTTGCCGGGCGCCTTGGGCATATAAGCGTCACCCAGCAAGGCCTCGCCGTCATGGCGACCATATTCGACATTGGCCCGGGTCTCGACCTCGCCCAGAGACTGGGCAAAGGCCGACGTCGGGACCGTCGCCGCCAAAGCCATGGCTGTGATGAAAAATCGTCGATCAATCAGCATTTTTACCTCCCCCATCGCTTTTATTGGGCCATCGTAGCCCGAACAGCAGGGCTGTCCAGCCCCTTCCGTAATTGATGAAAAAAACGGCAATCTCATTTTGAAACAGCTGACAAAGGCGAAGGCGCCTGCTTTATTTTTAGGCAGATGCAGTTTTAGGCATTGGGTCATAACCCGAATCCACCCTGTAAACCCATCTGTTTCAGCTGATGGCCACTTGGCACATGTGCTGCATATGACGAGGCGTCCCAGTGAGGACTTTTATCAAAAGCCATGCCCAGGGGGGCGAGGC
>CANCSY010000031.1 GCA_947380915.1 Beijerinckiaceae bacterium | reverse complement strand
CCATGGCGGTTCAGCGCACCTTTTCCATCATCAAGCCCGACGCGACGCGTCGCAACCTCACCGGCGCGGTCAACGCCACCATCGAGCAGGCTGGCCTGCGCATCGTCGCCCAGAAGCGCGTGCTCATGACCCGCGCCCAGGCCGAGACCTTCTACGGCGTCCACAAGGAGCGTCCCTTCTTCGGCGAGCTCGTCGACCAGATGACCGCTGGCCCCGTGGTCGTGCAGGTTCTGGAAGCCGAAGACGCCATCGCCCGCTACCGCGCGGTCATGGGCGCCACCAACCCGGAGAAGGCGGACGCCGGCACGATCCGCAAGCTCTTCGCCCTCAACATGGGCGAGAACACGGTCCACGGCTCTGACGCCCCCGAGACCGCCGCCATCGAAATCGCCCAGTGGTTCGCCGAGAACGAGATCGTCGGCTGAGCTGACCACGCTGGACTGTTTGAAGAGGGGTCGCCCGGCGCGACCCCTCTTTTCTTTTGCGCGATGCGCTGCAATGCTGGGCCATGAGCACAGCTGAGATCGACACCATCCACCGCCCCTCCGTCTGTCCGCATGATTGCCCCTCGGCCTGCGCGCTGGATGTGGAGGTGATCGAAGGCAAGCGCATCGGGCGCATTCGCGGCGCGCAGGACCAGACCTACACGGCTGGGGTCATCTGCGCCAAGGTCGCCCGCTACGCCGAGCGCATCCATCATCCCGACCGCTTGCTCTATCCCTTGAAGCGCATGGGCCCCAAGGGCTCGCGCCAGTTCGAGCGCATCTCCTGGGACGAGGCGCTGGATCTCATCGCCCAGCGCTTCCTCGCCGCCGAGCGCGCGCATGGGGCGCAGAGCGTCTGGCCCTATTACTACGCGGGCACCATGGGCCGCGTGATGCGCGATGGGCTGAACCGTCTCACCCATGCGAAGAAATATGCGCGCTTCTACGGCACCATCTGCGTTAACCTCGCCTGGCCCGGCGTTGTGGCGGGCCTGGGCAAGATTGCCGGTCCAGATCCCCGCGAAATGGCGAAGTCCGATTGCGTGGTCATCTGGGGCACCAATGCGGTCTCGACGCAGGTCAATGTGATGACCCACGCCATGCGCGCCCGCAAGGAGCGTGGCGCGAAGATCGTGGTGATCGACATCTATCGCACGCCGACCATGGAACAGGCGGATATGGCTTTGTGCCTGCGTCCGGGAACCGATGGGGCGCTGGCCTGCGCGGTCATGCATGTGCTGTTTCGCGATGGTCTGGCCGATTGGGATTATCTGCGCCAATATACCGATGCGCCCGAGGAATTGCAGGCGCATCTGCGAACGCGCGACCCGCAATGGGCCGCCGTTATCACGGGCCTCAGCGTCGCCGAGATCGAGGCTTTCGCGAAACTGGTGGGTGAAACAAAGCGCACCTTCTTCAGGCTTGGTTACGGCTTCTCGCGTCAGCGCAATGGCGCGGTGAACATGCATGCGGCGCTGAGCATCGCAGCCGTGACAGGCGCGTGGAAATATGAGGGCGGCGGCGCCTTTCATAACAACGCGGCGATCTATCATTGGAAGCAGACGACGCTCGAGGGGCGCGAGCTCATCGATCCCTCCACCCGCGTGCTCGACCAATCGCGCATCGGCGCGATCCTCACGGGCGACCGCGACGCCCTGCAAGGCGGCGGCCCGATCAAGGCCATGCTGATTCAGAACACCAATCCCATGTCGGTCGCCCCCGATCAGACGCTGGTGCGGCAGGGCTTCGCCCGCGAGGATCTCTTCACCGTCGTGCATGAGCAATTCATGACCGAGACGGCGGCCATGGCCGATGTGGTGCTGCCCGCCACCATGTTCCTCGAACATGCGGACATCTATTCGGGCGGCGGCCATCAATATGTGGAATTCGCCGACAAGCTGATCGACGCCCCCGGCGAATGCCGTACCAATCACGATGTCATCTGCGCCATCGCCAAGCGCGTGGGCGTCACCCATCCCAGCTTTGACATGAGCGTTCGGGAACTCGCCGCGATCACCCTGCGTGAGTCCGGTTTGCCCGCTCTGGAGGCGTTGGAAAAGAGCAACTGGATCGACGTGCAGCCCGACTTCGAGACCGCCCATTTCCTGAAAGGGTTCGCCTGGCCCGATGGCAAATATCGTTTCAAGCCCGATTGGCCCTCGGCGCCCTTCGGCAATATCGGCCTGCAAGGGCCATGGCGCTCGCTTCCCGTATTGCCCGACCATTGGGATGTGCTGGAGAACGCCGATGAAGCCCATCCTTTCCGGCTCGCCACTAGCCCGGCGCGCAGCTTTCTAAATTCGACCTTCAACGAGACCCCTTCATCGCGCGCGCGGGAGGGGCGACCGGAGGTGATGATCCATCCTGAGGACGCGAGGCGTCTGGGCGTCGCGGAGGGCGACACCGTCTCGCTCGGCAATGAGCGCGGCGAGGTGCGTTTGCATGCGCGCTATTTCGATGGGTTGCGGCAGGGCGTGCTGATTTCGGAAGGCATCTGGCCTAATCACGCTTTCGCGGATGGCAAGGGCATCAACACGCTCACCTCCGCGGAGTCCCCCGCGCCCTTCGGCGGCGCGGCTTTCCATGACAACAAGGTTTGGCTGAGGCGCATCCCGGTAGCAGACTGTTAAGCATCCGCTTCAGCGCTCCTTGTGCCTTGCGGGGCTTGGGTGGTATCGGCGAACAGGTTTTCGGTTTCAGGGGGTTTTCGTGCGCTCAAAGCTCGCTCTCTTCACAGCTGCCGCTTTCGTCTGCCTCTCCAGCATCGCTTTCGCGGGCTCCCGACCGCCGGGCGTGCCCTCGGGCTTTGATCGTCCGCCCAGCGATGAAGAAATTCGTGGGCGGTTGCGTGAAATCTGCACGCAGCTCGTCATCGCCGATGGCAAGAAGGCGGATGTGGCTGGCCGTCGTTGCGGCTGCTATTCTAGGGGCGTCGTAAAGGCCATGACATCAGCCGAGCGCGACGAGATGCGCGCCACCGGCAAGTTCTCGCCCAGCGCCAAGCCCAAGGCCGAGAAGTTCATGGCGAGCTGCCGCATCAACGGGTGATCTGCAAAACGCGCCCCGCCATGGCGGGTGCTTGCTGCCCCCGGGGGGCCGACGTCTCGTCGGCCTCTTGTCTCTTTGGACGGACGACGGAACGGCGTCCGACCTAGGGCCGACGAGGACGTCGGCACCCCGGGTTTCGCCGTGGCGGGGAAGGACTCCTAGACCCGCTTGGCGGCGATATCCGCGCCTTCGCGCAGCGCACTCAGCTTTTTCCAGGTCACGATGGGATCAATCTTGCCGTAGCCCGCAAAAGTGCCAAAGCCACAATCGGTGCCAGCGATCACGCGATCGGCGCCGACGAAGGACGCGTAGCGTTCGATGCGCTGGGCGATGAGTTCGGGATGCTCCACATAGTTGGAGCAGCTATCGATCAGGCCGGGCACGAGCACCGTATCGTCAGGCAGTTTGGCGTCGCGCCAGACGGTCCATTCATGTTCGTGGCGGGGATTGGCGCCCTCGAACAGAAGCTGCGTCGGACGCGCCTTCAGGATCGTCCCGATCACCTTTTCCAGCGCGATGTCATGATCGTGGGGGCCTTCGTAATTGCCCCAGCAGATATGCATTCGCATGCGCTCCGCCGGGATATTGGCGGTGGCTGCGTTCAGCGCCTCCACATTCTGCTCGGCGCGCTTGAGGAACTCCGCCTCGCTCAGGCCCTGAAAGCCCGTATGGGCGGCCATGGCGAGATCGGGCGCATCAAGCTGCAGGTCAAAGCCCGCCGCGATGATCGCCTCATATTCCGGCCGCATGGCCTCGATGAGATCGGCCAGATAGGCCTCATGGGTAGGATAAAATTGATTGGGCTGGAAGGCGGTGACGAGGCCCGGCGAGGCGGCGTTCATGAAGCCGCGAACGGACTGCCCCTCCTTGGCCATGGCGGCGCTGAAGCGGCGGACATCGTCTTCCACCGGCTTGGAATCGACCAATTCCACCTTGCCGATGCAGGCGGCGCGCACGAAGCTCTGGCTGCCCATGATGGCGGCCAGTTTGGTCCGCAATTCCGGCAGGTCCGCGAGGTCCTTCGCGGGTGTGCGATCCACATGGCCGCCAAAGCCCGACAGGCGCGCGGTGATATAGGTGGAATAGCCGACCTTGCCTAGTTCCCCGTCGCTAACGATGGAGACGCCCGCCTTGATCTGCGCGCGAATGGCGGTCTCGATTTCCGTGGAAACGAGAGCGTCAAACGCGGCCTCATCGATCTTTTCCCCATGGTCGCGCTTCAGCAGCAGGGCCGCCAGTTCGGGGGTGCGTGGGAGGCTGCCCACATGGGTCGTGTGAATGAAGGTCATGGGAGGTTCACTTTGAGATCAAGGAAGCCGATGCGCTCCGCAAAGCGCCAGCCGTCAGAGGTGCGCACAAGCCAGTCGCGAAAGCCGCCGATGAGGGCGGGGGAGGCCGCAACCGCTTCTCCGGCGGGCGCAGCATAGAGCAGCAGGGTGCAGCGGCTGGTCGCCTCGGTCTCCGAAATCACATCGACGACGATATTGGTGATGAGGTGGCAGGATTTGCGCGGGGGACGGCTGGCGAAGGATGCATGGATCGCCGCGCGGCCCACAATCGGGTCTCCGCCTGCGGGCCGGACAAAGCGACCATCCTCAGTGAACATAGCCGCCACAGCCTCCCAGTCGCCTGCGTCGTTCAGGAGGGCGAATTGCGTCGTCAGGCGCGAGATTTCATGCTCGGCGAGCATGCGGTCGAGCGGCGTCATGGCGGATGACCTCCATCAATGGCGAAGACATGGGCGAGCGAAATGGGTGGGCTTTATCCCACGGAATTTTGTAAAGTTTATAATCGTGGGCGGTCCTGGGCACAAGCTTGCGTGTTTCCAGACGCGGCAGTTGTTTACGCCACCTGCGGGGCCACAAGGGCGGATGTCTTTGCCGCTTCGCCGCTCACGCGCACGCGATTGCCTTCAATGGCGAGCCGCCCGCCCGCCAGCAGCCCCAGCGCCAGCGGATAGATCACATGCTCCTGCGCCAGAACGCGCGCGCCAAGAGTGTCGGGCGTGTCGCCATCCAGCACTGGCACGGCGGCCTGGGCGATGATCGGGCCCTCGTCCATGCCCGGCACGACGAAATGCACGCTCGCCCCATGCAGCTTCACCCCATCGGCCAGCGCGCGCTCATGGGTGTGCAAGCCGCGATAGAGCGGCAGCAGGGCAGGGTGGATGTTGATCATTCGTCCGGTCCAGCGCTCCACGAACCAGGGCGTCAGGATCCGCATGAAGCCCGCCAGGCAGACCAGTTCGATCCCCTGGGCCTCCAGCACCTCCTGCATGGCGCGTTCGAAGTCCTCGCGCGACAGGTGATGCTTGTGGTCGATGGCGACGGTGTTGATCCCGTTCTCGCGCGCGGTGGCCAGCCCCGGCGCCTCCGGGCGGTTGGACAGGACGAGGGCGATCTCAGCTGGAAAGGAGGGATCCTTCGCCGCTGCGATCAGGCTCGTCATGTTCGAGCCGCGACCTGAAATCAGCACCGCCACCCGGCGGCGGGATGGGGCTGCGCTCATAGGGCGAGATGTCCACGATAGGCGACGCGCTCTTGCTCGCCGGAGAAAGTCACGACTTCGCCCATCCGCACAGGCGCCTCGCCAGCGGCCTTCAGGGCTGCCTCGACCTCGGCGGCGCGCGCGGCTTCCGCCACCACGATCATGCCCACGCCGCAGTTGAAGGTGCGCAGCATTTCCCGCTCCGCCACGTTGCCTGACGCCGCCAGCCAGCCGAACACCGGGGGAACCGGGATGGCGGCCAGATCCAGCGAGACGCCGAGCCCGTCGGGCAGGACGCGCGGGATATTGTCGGGAAAGCCGCCGCCGGTGATATGGGCCAGCGCCTTGATCCCGTCCGTCGCCTTGAGGGCGGCCAGCAGGGGCTTCACATAGAGGCGGGTAGGCGCGAGCAGCGCCTGCGCCAGGGTGCGGCCCGGCGCGAACGGCGCCTCCGCGTCCCAGGCCAGCCCCGTGAGCGCCACGATGCGCCGCACCAGCGAGAAGCCATTGGAATGAACGCCTGAGGAGGGCAGGCCGAAGAGCACATCGCCGGGTTTCAGGTCGCCGCGCGGCAGCAGGCGCCCGCGCTCGGCCGCGCCCACGGCGAAGCCCGCCAGATCGTAATCGTTCCCTGCGTACATGCCCGGCATTTCGGCGGTCTCGCCGCCAATCAGCGCGCAGCCGGACTCGATGCAGCCAGTCGCGATGCCCTTGACGATGGCTGCGCCGGTCGCGGGGTCGAGCTTGCCGGTGGCGTAATAGTCGAGGAAAAACAGGGGCTCGGCGCCCTGCACGATGAGGTCGTTGACGCACATGGCGACAAGGTCGATCCCTACGGTGTCGTGGATGCCGCTCTCGATGGCGATCTTGACCTTCGTGCCCACGCCATCATTGGCCGCGACCAGGATCGGGTCGGTGAAACCGGCCGCCTTCAGATCGAACAAGCCACCAAAGCCGCCGATTTCGGCGTCGGCGCCCGGGCGGCGCGTGGCGCGCACCAGCGGCTTGATGCGGTCGACCATCTCGTTCCCGGCATCGATATCGACGCCAGCTTGAGCATAAGTGAGCCCGGACTTGCTCTCAGTCTGCATGGAATGTCCCCTGATGTCAGGCCGGGTTAGCGCGCAGCGTTTGCGGATGCAAGGCAAATGGGCGTAGCGGAAGCCCCTGCGCCGAACGGGCGATACCGTCCGGGAGCGAAATAGGGCATATAGGAGTCACACCTTCACAGGGCGGAAATGTGAAAAATATCCCCAATTTGATCACCGTGATGCGTTTGATGCTGGTTCCCGTGGCGGTCGTGATGATCGCCGCCCAGGCCTGGGGCTGGGCTTTCGCCGCTTTCGCCGTGGCCGGACTCTCGGACGGGCTGGATGGCTTCATCGCGCGGCGCTTTGATGTGCGATCCGAACTCGGCGCCTATCTGGACGCCCTCGCCGACAAGGCCTTGCTCATGTCGATCTTCATCGCTCTGGCGCTGTCGCATGTCGTTCCGGTCTGGATCGCCATTCTCGTCGTCGCCCGGGATCTGATGATCCTGGGGGCCGTGATCGTGTCCTGGGTCCTCGACAAGCCCGTTCAGATCCGACCCCTGAGGATTTCCAAGCTCAATACCGCCGCCCAGATCACCTTTGCGGGCGCCGCGCTCGCCGCCATGGCCTTCGGCGTCCTGCAGGGTGTATGGTTCGAGCCCATGCTCTATGGGGTCATGGCATTGACGCTCGCCTCGACCGCAGCCTATCTGACGCAGTGGCTGAGGCATATGAGTGCGTAAAGGACGTTCATGCGGCTCGAACGGCAGTTGGGATTCTGGCTCGGGGCTTTTGCGGCGCTGGCGCTGTTCCTCTATGTTTTCAGCGGCGTCCTGCTGCCTTTCGTGGCGGGGATGGTTCTCGCCTATCTTTTTAACCCGCTGGCCGACCGGTTGGAGCGGGCAGGGTTGAGCCGCCTGGGCTCGGCGCTGCTCATCGTCGTCGTCGTCAGCTTGATCTTCGTTCTGCTGCTGATTCTTTTCGTGCCTGTGCTTGCGCATCAACTCGCCTCCTTCATCGAGAACCTGCCGGATCTCGTCACGCGGTTGCAGGCCTTGGTGGCGCAGGAGGGCGGCCTGCTCGGTGGCAAACTGGGCGGCGGCGCCCTGCTGGAGCGCCTGGGCCTGGATGCAAGGCTGGACGCCGCCGACATGCAGAAGTCCATGGGCGATATCGTGGGGCAGGGCGCGCAATGGATGCTGGCTTTCCTGAAGTCGCTCTGGTCGGGCGGACAGGCGCTGGTCAGCGTCTTTTCCCTGCTTGTGGTGACGCCGGTCGTGGCCTTCTACATCCTGCTCGATTGGGGGCGGATGATTGAAACCCTCGATAAAATAGCGCCCCCCGCCCATCGGGAGGACGTGCGCGTTCTGGCGAGGGACATGAACCGCGCCATCTCCGGTTTTCTGAGGGGCCAGTCTCTGGTGTGTCTGTTTCTGGGCCTCTGGTATGGGATCGGCCTGTCCCTCATCGGGCTCAAGTTCGGGTTCCTGATCGGCGTCTGCGCGGGGTTCCTGAGTTTCATTCCCTATGTGGGCTCTCTGACGGCGCTCGTTCTGTCGGCGGGCATGTCCATCGTGCAGGGCTGGCCCAGCCTGACCCTGTTTGGCATGGCCATGGGGGTGATCGGCGTGGGGCAATTTCTGGAGGGCAATGTGCTGACGCCGCGCCTGGTGGGCGCGTCGGTCGGCCTGCATCCGGTCTGGCTGATGTTTGCGCTTTTCGCTTTCGGGAGCCTTTTCGGGTTCACGGGCCTGATCCTCGCGGTCCCGGTGGCGGCCGTCATCGGCGTTTTGTTTCGTTTTGCGCTGGCGCGTTATTTCGAAAGCCCCCTCTACAGGGGCGTGCCTGAAACCAGCAGGGAAACCGCCTGATGGCCCCGCGCCAACTCACTCTTGATCTGCCGATCGAGACCCGGTTCGGCCGGGATGATTTTCTGGTCTCGCCCTCGAATATCGATGCTTTCGAGACTTTCGAGCGTTGGCCAGCCTGGCCTGACCGTGTGCTGCTGCTGCTGGGGCCGACCGGCGCTGGCAAGAGCCATCTGGGGGCGATCTGGGCGGAACGTTGCCAGGCCCGTGTTCTGCCCGCCTGCGCGCTGTTGGGCGCCGACATATCGATGCTTGCTTCTGGCGGCCCCATTCTGCTGGAGGATGTGGAGATGGCCCGGGGGATCGAAGCCCAGCTTTTTCACCTGCTGAACCTCGTGCGCACAGCGTCTTCCTGCTGGCTCGTCATCACCGCGCGTGGCTGGCCTGATGGCTGGGGGCTGCGCACACCCGATTTGCTTTCGCGCCTGCGCCTTGCGCCCGCCGTTGAGATCGCCGAGCCTGATGATGCGCTGGTGCGGGCTGTTCTCGTCAAGCTTTTCATCGACCGACAGTTGGTGGTGGACACGTCCGTGGTCGAATATCTGGCACTGCGCATCGAGCGTTCGCTGGAGGCGGCGCGGCAGGTGGTGGAGGCGCTGGACCGCGAGGCGCTCATGGCCGGACGGCGGATCACCCGGCCCATGGCGGGCGATGTTCTGCGCGCTCTGGAGACGCATCGGTGAGGCCGTCATGTTATTGTCACATCCCTTCGAAAGGGTCCGCCCCGTCAGGTGGATTTACGGGAGGCCGATGTGGCGAATGAATTGAATGAGGCTACGATCGAGGATCAAGCCATGATTCAGGACGAGCGAACCGCCGCCACGAGTGAGTCGCAGGATCGTTTCATCAATCGCGAACTTTCCTGGCTGGAATTCAACCGCAGGGTTCTCGAGGAAGCCTCGAATCCCAATCACCCCCTGCTGGAGCAACTGCGCTTCCTGACGATATCGGCGAGCAATCTTGACGAGTTCTTCATGGTGCGCGTGGCTGGCCTGCGTCGCCAGAGCCGCGCCGGGATCGCCACGCCCTCGGATGATGGTCTGACGCCCGCCGAACAACTCCTGCGCATCCGCGAGCGGGTTGCCGTGCTGGCGGCCGAGCAGCAGTTGCGCTGGCGCGAATTGCGCGAGGAGCTTGCGCAAGAGAAGATCGAGGTCGTCGATCCCGCCGATCTCTCCAAGGCCGAGCATGACTGGATATCAGACCATTTCATGCTGCATGTCTTTCCCGTGCTGACGCCTATCGCCATAGATCCGGCGCATCCGTTTCCGTTCATCCCGAACTTCGGTTTCAGCGTCACTGTCGAACTGATGCGCCAGTCGGACGGACGCCGCCTCAACGCCCTCGTGCGCCTGCCCGCCAAGATCGACCGTTTCGTGCGTCTGCCTGAACAGCTTGCGCCAGGCAAGGCGCGTTTCGTTGCGCTAGAAGCGTTGATCATCATGCAGTCGCAACGCCTCTTTCCAGGCTATGCGGTGAAGGGTCATGGCTTCTTCCGCGTGGTGCGCGACAGCGAAATCGAGATCGAGGAAGAGTCCGAAGATCTCGTGCTGCTTTTCGAGACGGCGTTGAAGCGCCGTCGGCGCGGCATTGTCATCAGGCTCGAGTTCGATTCGAACATGCCCGACGAATTGCAGCAATTCGTCGCTGAAGAACTCGATGTGTTGCCCGAAGAGATCTTCATTCACGAGGGCATGCTGGCGCTGAACGAACTGTCCGACATTGTCGGCATCGCGCGGCCTGATCTAAAATTCACGCCCTATAATCCGCGCTTCCCCGAGCGGGTGCGCGACAATGGCGGCGATTGTTTCGCGGCGATCAAGCAGAAGGATCTGGTGGTTCATCACCCCTATGAATCCTTCGACGTTGTGGTGCAGTTTCTCAGCCAGGCGGCGCGCGATCCCAATGTGGTCGCGATCAAGCAGACGCTCTATCGCACCTCGAATGACAGCCCCATCGTACGCGCCCTCATCGAGGCTGCGGAGGCGGGCAAGTCCGTCACCGCCCTCATCGAGTTGAAGGCGCGTTTCGATGAGGAAGCGAATATCCGCTGGGCGCGCGATCTGGAGCGCGCGGGCGCTCAAGTGGTGTTCGGCTTTCTCGAGCTGAAGACCCACGCCAAACTGTCCATGGTGGTGCGCCGCGAGGGGGCCAATCTCGTCACCTATTGCCACGTGGGCACCGGCAACTACCATCCGGTCACAGCGCGCATTTATACCGACATTTCCTACTTCACCGCCGACCCCGCCATTGGCCGCGATGTGGCGCGCATCTTCAACTATGTGACGGGATATGCCGAGCCCGCCGGGCTGGAGCGCATGGCGGTCTCGCCGATCTCGCTCAAGAAGCGTTTGCTGCAACATATCGAGGAAGAGATCGGCTTTGCGAAAGCGGGCAAGCCTGCGGCCATCTGGGCCAAGTGCAATGCGCTGGTTGACCCGCAGATCATCGACGCCTTCTATCAGGCGAGCCAGGCGGGCGTGCAGGTTGATCTGGTGGTGCGCGGCATTTGTTGCCTGCGGCCGGGCGTGCCGGGCCTATCTGACAATATCCGCGTGAAGTCCATCGTGGGGCGCTTTCTGGAACACGCGCGCGTCTATTGCTTTGGCGGCGGGCACGGACTGCCCCATCCCAAGGCCCATGTCTACATTTCCTCCGCCGATCTCATGCAGCGCAATCTGGAGCGGCGGGTGGAGGTCATGACCCCCATCGTCAACCCGACCGTCCATGAACAGGTGCTGGACCAGATCATGGTCGCCAATTTCATGGACAATCAGCAGAGCTATCGCGTTCTGTCGGATGGTAGTAGTGAACGGGTCAGCTTGTTGGCGGGCGAGGAGCCCTTCAATGCGCATAGCTATTTCATGACCAATCCCAGCCTTTCAGGACGGGGCAAGTCGTTGAAAAACTCCAGTCCGAAGAACCTCTTCAAACGATTGCAATCACGGTGATCGCATGATCTTCAAAAAAAGCCTCGCGAAACTTGACGCGCCGGGGCGTCTGGCTATCGGCAAGCCGGTGGCGATTGTGGATATCGGGTCCAATTCGGTGCGACTGGTCGCCTATGAGGGCCTGTCGCGGTCGCCGACGCCCATCTTCAACGACAAATTGCTCTGCGGTTTGGGGCGAGGCGTCGCCGTCACCGGCAAGCTGCCTGAAGATGGCGTCGCCAAGGCGCTGGGGGCGCTGCGGCGGTTTCGTGTCCTGTGCGACATCATGGAGATCGGCGATATTCATGTGCTGGCCACGGCGGCCGCGCGTGACGCTTCCAATGGCAAACAGTTTCTGGAGGCGGCGCGGGAGGCCATCGGCGCGCCCATCGAGCTTCTGGCGGGACGCCGCGAGGCGGAATTGTCCGCCCTGGGGGCAGCTTCCGGCTTCTACAAGCCTGATGGCGTGGTGGGGGATCTGGGCGGTGGTTCTCTGGAACTGGCTGATGTGAAGGGCATACGCTTGGGCAAGGGCGAGACCTTGCCGCTGGGTGGTCTCTCGCTGATGGACGTATCGGGCAAGAGCCCGAAAAAGGCGGTCAAGATCGTGCGCGAGGCTCTTGCGGACAGCAAGGCGCTGCAAGGACTGCGCGACCGCAGCTTTTATGCGGTTGGCGGCACCTGGCGCGCTCTGGCGCGATTGCACATGCGCCAGCGCAATTATCCGCTCAATGTCATGCATGGCTATGCGATTCCGGCCCGAGACGCCGCCGATTTCGCCGCGCTGGTGGAGCGCGTCAACGCTGATGCGCTGATCGCCATCGACAGCGTGGCGAGCGCCCGCCGCCCTCTGCTGGCCTATGGGGCCGTGGTGCTGGACGAGATCATCCGCCGCGCCAAGCCGCGCGATGTCGTCATTTCCGCGCTGGGCGTGCGGGAGGGGCTTCTCTACGAGAGGTTGGACGCCGCGCAGAAGCGGGCCGATCCGCTGATTTCATCCGCAAGGGACCTCAATGTGCTGCGCTCGCGGGCGCCGCTTCATGGGGAGGAATTGTGTGGATGGACCGACGATTTCATGCGCTCGACCCAGCTCGATGAAACCCCTGATGAAAAGCGCCTGCGTCATGCGGCTTGCCTGCTCTCCGACATAGGCTGGCGCGCCCATCCCGATTATCGCGGCGAGCAATCGCTCAACATCATCGCCAACGCGGCTTTCGGCGGCATCGATCATCCCGGACGCGCTTTTCTGGCGCTCACCACCTCATATCGGCACATGGGACCTGATGCGGATGTGAGCCCGACCATTCGCAGCATCGCCACCGTGCGCATGCTGGATCGCGCCCATATCCTGGGCGCCGCGATGCGCGTTGGTTACATTGTTTCAGCCGCGATGCCGGGCGTCTTGCCGCGCTGTCCCATGACCTGCACCAAGACGCGGGTCACGCTTTCCGTGCCGAAGGACCTGGCGCCACTTGTGAATGATCGTCTCGTCGGGCGACTGAAGCAGATGGGCCGGCTGATCGGACGCGAGCACCTGATCAGGGTTCAGGATTAAGGCCTGGGCCTCTAAGCCGCATCGACCGATGGTTCCGGCGTTTCGCGCCATTCCAGCGTGACGACCTTGCCCTCTTCCACCGTGAGGGCGAGACGGCCGTGTTTCAGTTCGAGCGCCTTGGCGCCGAACAATTCGCGCCGCCAGCCGGACATGGCCGCAACCTGGGCCCGGTCATCGGAGGCGATGGCTTCAAGATCGTCCACGGTGGCGATCATCTTGGCGGCGACCCCGTGGCGTTCTGACACCTGCCGCAGCAGCACCTTCAGCAATTCGACGGTGGCGCCGCCGCCATTGCTGCGCCGCTCGCGTTCGATGCGGGGCAGGGTCTTGGGATCGCGCGCGAGGCCGCGCTCGACCGCCGCCAGAAGATCCGCGCCCGAGCGCGAGCGCTCCATGCCGCGCGGGAAGGAGCGCAGTTGCCCCAGAAGATCGGCCGTGCGGGGAGCCGCCAGGGCGATCTCGATCATGATGTCGTCCTTGAGCACCCGCGAACGCGGCACATCGCGCGATTGGGCCTCGCGTTCACGCCAGGCTGCGATTTCCATCAGCACCGCGAGATCGCGGGGCTTGCGTGCGCGGTTGCGCAGGCGCTCCCAGGCATTGTCGGGATGCTGTTCATAGGTCGAGGCGGAGGTGAGCGTCTGCATTTCGTCGCTCAGCCAGCTCGTGCGGTCGGTTTTCTGCAGGCGGGCCACCAGCCAGCGGTAGACATCCCGCAGGTGGGTCACATCCGCCAGCGCATAGGTGATCTGCGCCTCGGAGAGGGGGCGCCGCGACCAGTCGGTGAAGCGGGAGGACTTGTCCACGGGGATCTTGCAGATGGACTGCACCAGCTCCCCATAGCTGACCTGATCGCCAAAGCCGCAGACCATCGCCGCCACCTGGGTGTCGAACAGGGGCGCCGGCACCATCTTGGCGAGGTTCCAGACGATTTCGATATCCTGCCGGGCGGCGTGGAAGACCTTCACGATGGCCGGATTGGCCATCAGCTCGAAGACCGGCGTCAGATCCAGGCCCTCGGCGAGCGCATCCACGGCCACCGCCTCGTCATCGGAGGCGAGCTGGATGACGCAGAGCTTGGGCCAAAAGGTCGTCTCCCGCAGGAACTCGGTGTCCACGGTGACAAAGGGGTGGCGGGAGATGCGTTCGCATACCGCGGCAAGGGCTTCAGTTGTCGTGATCAGGCTCATCACTGCTGTCTATACATGAAACGATCCTTCAGGGCGAGGTCGGTTGGGCTGCGGCGGGACTATTCCCCCGTTTATGCAAGTTATGGCCGCATTCGCGCCACAGCGGATAGGGAAAAGCGGGGCGTGGCGTCAGCGTCGCCATTATTTTTCGCCCTCAAGGCCCGCGAATGGGCGCCCTGCGTCCAGAATCCGGGTTCCCATTGGCCTATCTCGATCCGCCGCCCTTTCCCGCCCCCGTCATCGTCATGAAGGACGTGGGTGGATTCGTTTCCGAATATCAGGCGCAGACCGCCCGCTACCGGCATGAGGGGCGCGAGGTGCGGCTGCATGAATGCCGCTCCGCCTGCACCTTGGCCCTCAGCCTGCCCAATGTCTGCGTCTATCCGACCAGCCTCCTGAAATTTCACAAGGCCTATAACGCCAACACCCGCGAGGCCGACGAGGGCATATCGGGCGAGTTGTTCCGCAGTTATCCCGCCGCCGTCCAGGCCCGGCTGGGCGGGCTGACCCGCGAGTATCGGGTGCTCACCGGGAGCGAACTCATCGCGCTGGGCATGCGCAACTGCAATGGGGGCGGCGCGCAGATGGCCCGCGCCCGCCAGCCAGAGGCGACGCCCGCGCCTGAGCCGGGCCTGTTCGGCGCCCTTGCGGCTGCCTTCTCGCCAAAGCCGGTTGATCCCACGCCCGTCGGGACCCTTCGCACGCCCAGGGTCAGGGCGGCCTACGCCCCGCCGCCTGGCGCGACCAGGACGCCGCCGCGTCAGTCTGCCAAGGTGGAGCCGCTGCCCGGTCCCGGCTTGCCCATGCTGATCACAGGCGCGCAGCAGGCGCTCGCCGCGGGCCTGAAAGCCACGGGCTCGCTTTTCAGCTTCTAGAGGCTCGACTGAATGTGGTCGCGCAGCACCGGATAGATCTGATTGTCCCAGCGCTTGCCGTTGAACACGCCATAATGGCCGACGCCCGGCTGCATGTAATGCGATTTCATATAAGGCCGCAGGCCGCTGCACAAATCCTGCGCCGCGAGGGTCTGGCCGACGGCGCAGATGTCATCCTTCTCGCCCTCGACCGTGAGCAGGAAGGTCTTGCGGATCGCGCCGGGGTCCACAAGCTCGCCCTGGAAGGTGAGGTGGCCCTGGGGCAGGGCGCAGGTCTGGAACACGGTTTCCACGGTTTGCAGATAGAAATCCGCATCCAGATCCATGATGGCGAAATATTCCTCGTAGAAGGCGCGGATCTGGTCCGCTTTCGCCGTGTCGCCGGCCACCCGGGCCTTGAACATGTCCACGAAGGATTTCATGTGCCGCTCGGCGTTCATGCTCATGAAGGCGGTCAGTTGCAGGAAGCCGGGATAGACCCGCCGTCCCGCGCCGATCTGGCCCTTGGGCACGGCGCCGATCATCTTCTCGCGGAACCATTCGATGGGCTTGGAGGTCGCAAGCTCGTTCACCTTGGTGGGGGAGATGCGGGTGTCTATCGGCCCGGCCATGAGCGTCATGCTGGCGGGCTGGGCGGGATCCTTGCGCGCCGCCATGATGGAGACCGCCGCCAGCGCCGCCACCGTTGGCTGGCACACCGCGACGATGTGCGAATTCGGACCCATGAATTGCAGGAAATCGATGATATGGGCGGTGAAGTCATCGAGGGTGAAGGCGCCCGCCGTCAGCGGTACGTCGCGGGCGTTGTTCCAGTCGGTGATATAGACCTCGAAATCCCTTAGCAGCGTCTTGATCGTGCCGCGCAAGAGCGTTGCGAAATGGCCGGACATGGGCGCCACCAGCAGCACCCTGGGCAGATGCTCCCCATCCGCCCGCGAGAATCGCAGCAGGGTGCAGAAGGGCGAGGCCACGACCGGGGTTTCGGTGACCGCAACCACATCGCCATCATGCGTTTTCACTTCACGCACGCCATAGGCTGGTCGTTCGTGGGTGAAGCCCGCCACCTGCACCACTTCGCAAAAGGCGGCCATGCGGGTGATGGGCGAGGCGAAGGGCGTCGAGGTCCACGCCCGCAGCAACTGTTCCGAATTCCCGGCCATCATGCGGATCGGATGGGCGGCATCCGCGTAGCTCTGATATGCGTCGTACATCATCCGCAGGGGTTTCCCGGTTTGCGCTTGAGGTCCAGCAAGCGCTGTGCCAGTGGGGTTTTCGTGGCCTCTGGCATATCGCTTGCTTTGCGCTGAACGCACCGGAGAAGCACCATGGCGGCGACGACTCTCACCATCAGCAGCAAGAACTATTCATCCTGGTCCATGCGGGGCTGGCTGATGGCGAAACTGGCGGGAATCCAGTTCGAAGAGATCATCACGGCGCCCGGCGACGCCTCCGCCCGGGCCGAGATCCTGCTTCTGTCGCCCTCCATTCTCGTGCCTTGCCTCACCTACAAGGAATTCCGCATCTGGGACACTCTGGCCATCGGCGAATTCCTCAACGAGATTGCGCCAAAAAAGGGCCTCCTGCCCAAGGACCGGCTTCATCGCGCCCATTGTCGCGCCATTTGCGGCGAGATGCATTCGGGCTTCACGTCGCTGCGCTCCGCCCTTCCGATGAATCTCAAGGCGCATTTCCCCAATTTCAAGGTCTGGTCCAAGGCGCGGGCCGACATTGACCGCATCACCGAGATCTGGGGCGAATGCCTTTCGGCCTATGGCGGGCCCTATTTGTTTGGCGACCAGCTCACCATGGCCGACGCCATGTATGCGCCTGTGGTGACGCGGTTGCGCACCTATGATGTGCCGCTCGACCCGGTGAGCGAGGCCTATTGCGACCGCATTCTCGAATGGCCCGCCATGCAGGAATGGCTGGCGGCCGCGCAGCTCGAACATGAGGAGATCGAGGAGCTCGAAGTCGAATTCTGATCTCCCGACGAAGGCGGGCCGCGCCCGCGCCTGGCGTCGCTTCCATTCCTGGCGGGCGCGGGTAAACTCTCCTCCAAATCACGGAGGAAGCCCCATGCCCGTCACCGTCCACCCGGTCTCGCCCGCCATTGGCGCGGAGATTCGCGGCGTCGATATTTCGAAGCCCATTGACGCGGCGGATTTCGCGATCATCCACAAGGCCTGGCTTGACCATTCCGTGCTGCTGTTTCGCGGCCAGGGCCTCGATGCGGACCAGCAGCGCGCCTTCGTCTCGCTGTTCGGGACCATCGGCGTGCGCTCCGCCGCGCTGCCCCACAAGCGCCCCCGCGCCTTCGAGGGGCCGGACTACAACGCGGACGCCATGCTGGTCTCCAACATCCGCAAAGACGGCAAGCCCATTGGCGTGCTGCCCGATGGCGAGATGTGGTTCCACCACGACATGTGCTACTCGCTGACCCCCAACCGCGCGAGCTTTCTCTATTCCATCGAAATCCCCAGCCACGGCGGCGACACCCATTTCGCCAGCATGTCCGCCGCTTACGAGCGGCTGCCAGATGCCCTGAAGGCGCGCATCGAGGGCAGGCGGGTCTTGCAGGCCTTCGACGAGGTGCAGGACGCGCGGCTCGACCTCGCCCATCTCGACCTCCAGGAGGTCAAGCACGCTTGGCAACCCCTGGTGATCCGCCACCCCGAAACCCATCGCAATGCGCTCTATGTGAACCGCCTGATGAGCCATCGGGTGGAGGGCCTGAGCGAGGCGGAGAGCGACGCCCTGCTGGAAGAGCTCTACGCCTATGGGGAAGACCCCGCCGTGCGCTACGAACATGTGTGGCGGGTGGGCGACCTGGTCATGTGGGACAACCTCTGCTCCATGCACGCCCGCACGGATTTTCCGAAGACGGAGCGGCGGATGATGCGGCGGTTCACGATTTCGGGCGGGCCGGTGGTGGCGGGGTAGGGGGCGCGAGATGCTGATCGGGAGCGCTGTCGCAAAGGCGCTAACGCCCGAAATTTCGCGCGCCCCCCACTCTCTCATCTCTCCCCACGAGGGGGAGAGAAGCTGCTGGCGTCTCGCGTAAATAATTGAAATAAGGCGGCTTTTACCCTCCCCCTCGTGGGGAGGGTCGGCCGCGAAGCGGACGGGGTGGGGGGCGCGCGGGGCTGATCGGGAGCGCGGTTCACACAAACGGACCTCCTCCGGCTTGCTCACACACAGACAGCCCGCACGCGGACCCGCGCCGGGTTGATGGATCGTCGATGGCCCCAAGAGGGGCGGGGGGCGCCGTTTTGGCGCTGATGGGTGTTGGGTTGATCGCCTCGCGGCGCCCCCTGCGCGGATTTCTCGATCAAGGCTCCCGTACTTGGCCCCGGCCTTGATCCTTGCCGCCTCTGGCTGAGGGGAAAGGGAAGGCCCTGACGCTTCGAAGGGACCCGTTTGGGCCACCGCTTGTCTGCATCCTGGGTTTGTGAGCCTCATCGGCTCAGACCGGTCGTAGTGCCGGACGGACGGGTGACTGGGTGTGGACCGCCGGTTTTTGAAGCCGGGGGTCGTCCACGGGCGGCCAGCCCTGTGAACCACACCTTTTGCAACTGATCGCCCGAGAGGAAGGCTCCGGTAGCCCACCCCGCAGGAACCGCTCCCCACCCACCCGAATACGACCGCTCGCGTCCAGTCCCTCATGGGGTGGGGATGGAGGATTATGTGGGTGAAATTGGGGTAATTGTCAAGGATTATTTTCTGTTTACGGCAGTCGGGATTGGGCAGTCGGCAGTCGGGGGTTCGGGTGAGATTGATCTTGACTGCAAATGTAAGATTTTAAACCTCTTTCCGGCTGCCGGCTGCCGGCTGCCGGCTGCCGGCTGCCGGCTGCCGACTGCCGACTGCCGTTGAATAGTAGTAACTCTTGTGTTACCTTTCATCATGTTCGAACTGCGCTACTTCCTTGGCAGCGAAGGCGACTGCCCCTTTGAGGACTGGTTCAGCGATCTTGACGCAGTTGCGGCTGCGAAGGTCACGGTCGCCCTCGCGCGTGTCGAGCAAGGCAATCTCTCGAACGTCAAAGGCGTGGGCGAGGGTGTTCTCGAATACCGGATTGATTGGGGGCCGGGCTACCGGGTCTATTTCGGGCGGGACGGGGACATTCTGGTCATTCTGCTGACCGGCGGGACGAAGAAGCGCCAGCAAAGGGATATCGAGACGGCGAAGAAATTGTGGAGCGACTACAAGGCGCGGCGGTCGCAAACGTGATGAATGGAGGCGCAGCATGGCGGTGACGAAGAGCTTCAGGGATCTGGTGCAAAGCCGGGTGGCGCGCGATCCTGATTTCGCGGCGGCGCTGCTGCGCGAGGGCGTCGACACCATGCTCGCTGGCGACGTGGACGCGGGCAAGTCGATCCTGCGCGACTATATCAAGGCTACCGTCGGTTTCGAGAAACTGGCCGAAGCCACGGCGACCCCGGCCAAGAGCCTCATCCGCATGTTCGGCCCACGCGGCAATCCCCAGGCGCGTAATTTGTTTGGTGTGATCAGCTATCTGCAAAGAGAGGCGGGCGTGACGTTGCATGTGGCGACGGCGCAGGGGTGAGGGGTGACGTTTAGTCAACGAGCAAGCGACTAGGCGATATGAGAGGCCGCCATCCCTAACGTTTGGCGCATCGTTTCAATCTTCGGCCCATTTGCGCGCGCCGTATAAGCAAGCCACGAGAGACCTACGATGATCAACACATAAAAAAATCCTACAGCATATCTGGCATTTCTGTAGTTTTTTATGCTTTTTTGGATTGGCGCGTCACTAATTTCCTCCAACTCTGACTTGGAAAAAATAGTGTAAATTTTGTTATTCAAAATTTTGTGAGCATTCTTTTGCGTCTGGAAGAACTTTTTGTTGACGTAAACTTGGAACCCAAAAGAAAACAAAAGAAACGCAATTGCGAAAATAGCAAGAAACAGGACTAGAGTGTTATCTTCGGATTTCGCGGCATCGAGTGTTATTTTGGCAAGCAGGGGTATGGAGGCGATTGCAAGATCCTTCCAAAGTGCAGCACCTAATTCCTGGGATTTTTGACTCGCTTTTAGAGCCTCATCGAATACATTTTTCCGAAGATCAGCTATTGCCTTAATGGTGTCACGACTGCTTGACTTTACGGATGCACTATATCCAACACGGGCAGACTCCAAGCAATCCTTGCCGAGTGGTTCACTTGCGTCTTGCCGGTAGGAACGCGCCCATTCAAGCGCCAAAAAAATATGACGTGTCTCGATATGTCCATCACCTTCAAGAAATATCCATCTGGCGCCTTCATCGAGGTGTTCGTAAGCATTCAAAAGCTCTTCGTCCGACACTGAAACTGCAACCTTTGGTGGGCCTGTGAAATGATATGTTATTCCGGATGGTCCTTTTGAGACTTGTTCTGCAACAACTGCTATTAGCTTTCTAGAAGCAAGCGAGCGCCAAGCTTCATAAGCTGTGCTCTGTGTCTCGGGCTTACTGCGGATGAGCCAAGGGCGGATATCGTCGGGGACTGCTGCCGATCCAGTGAAGTCACGTGAGTACTTTCTTGGATCAGAAAGTGGCTCAACGGGTGGATAATCAGAAACTGCATCTTCAGTCCAAAGCGTGAAGCGATTTCTATATGTTGAAAATGTATCGGTAGTCCCGATGTCTGCTACAAATATGACATCCTTGTTCGGTAGTGCATCTTGGTTCTTTTTGAGAGAATCCCCAAAAAACAAGTAAAGATTGTTCGCGGAAGTTTTTTTTCCGATTACTATTTGAAATTCTTCCTCATCATCCAAAAGTTCATTCTTGGAAATTTCGATATCAGTATCAACATATTTTATTGTCACACCGGTTATAAAGTCGAGATCTAATTTTATTAAATTAAGCCAAAGATTGCGGTTCTGCTCGCTCTTAAAATTTGCTCGCATTGTTAGGTGCGTAGCCAGTTCGTCACGTGGCCCAACAGCAGTTGTTTCGGAAATAAGTTTAGCGATTTGAGTTGGAGTCATCGAACCGGTCTTCCATGTGATCTGACCTTGCCCCCGGGGTTTAATCCAGTTTGAAGTTCGTTCTGGGCCAGCTTGAGGACCAGAACATGAAGCGTGGTAGGTTTTCTGAAGAGCAAATCATAGCCATCCTGAAGGAGCACGAGGCAGGCCTTCCGGTGGCTGACCTTTG
>CANCSY010000030.1 GCA_947380915.1 Beijerinckiaceae bacterium | reverse complement strand
GGCCCCTGACACACCCCTATGATCGGGCGCCCATCCAGCAGGACTCATCGCGAACAGATCACCAAACAAGAGAAACCGGGAAAATCCTAAGTTTTCGGGACGGGGGGGAATGGGGGGCGAGAGCGACGACCGCTGACATAGTTGTCATTAGACATATTAATCAATCGAATCGAGCGTAAATACAGCAATTATATGTTACCGGAAGATAAACCCTGCATTTCTGCCTGCGAATACGTTTGTCAGGACGTTCAAATCAACGCCTGTTGTAAAAGCAAAGCCGTGAAAGAACGCCCAGAGCATGCGACCGAACTGCATTTCCATCGCCGTCCGCCTCCCGGAACCGGCCCGCCTTGATCTTTTCGGTCCCTAGACGACGAGCCGGTGGGCTTGGAGAGATGCGGCGAACCGTTTGCTTCGCCAGAGCGCCTGGCCAACAGGACGCCTTCTTTTCAGCCCTGTACACGGAACCCGCAAGGCATTTCGACGCTTGACAGATCGGTTGCACGGGATCGCAGCCGGAGCCATGCCTGATGCTTTGCACATTTGCGTCACCTGCAAACGGCGACCCTTCAAGTCGGGGCGCAAACTGATATGCGCGCCACTGACATGCGCCCAAGCAAAAGCCACCGCGACGAAAATTTCCCGGTCGCTTCGCTTTTGCTTGCGCCCCAATATCGCCGCCCAATTCTCGATTTCTATCGCTTTGCGCGCTTGGCCGATGATGTCGCGGACCACCCTGCCCTTGCCCCGGACCAAAAACTCGCTCTGCTTGACCGGCTGGAGGCAGGTCTTGACGGCAAGGAGACGCTGGACACGGAAGCGGCGAGCCTGAGGACGACGCTGACCGCGCGCGGCTTGAGCGATGAGAACGCCCGCCTGCTGCTGCACGCCTTTCGCCAGGACGCCATCACCAATCGCTATCACAGTTGGTTGGAATTGATGGACTATTGCGCCCATTCGGCAATGCCGGTGGGGCGCTTCGTGCTTGATCTCCACGGGGAGTCGCGCGCCGCCCGCAACGCTTCGGACGCCATATGTGCAGCCTTGCAGATCATCAATCATTTGCAGGATTGCGCGCAAGATTATCGACGGCTTGATCGGGTCTATATCCCCCTCGACGCATTGACGCGTGAAGGAGCCTGCGTGGAGGACCTGGGCGCGACCAGCGCGAACAAGCCTTTGCGGAACGCCATTCATCAGCTGGCTGCTCGAGCCGATCATTTGCTCGACATGGGCGAAGGTCTCGCAAGCCAGGTCAGCGATTGGCGACTGGCGCGGGAAATCGAAGTCATTGTCGCCCTGGCCCGAAACAATGCCGCCAGACTGCGCGTGGAAGATCCCCTGCAAGGGGGTGGCCGCACGCGCAAGCCCAAGGCGCTGTTCATAACGATGGCGACCCTGATCCGCGCCCTGTGCACCGCGCCCCCCGCCAAGGACAGAAGGACAGCCGATGACACTGGCCTATGATTTCTTTGCTACGCCACCTGCTCCAACGATCCCCAAACTCGCAGCCGGCAGTTCATTTTACACAGCCATGCGTATTCTTCCCCAGCAACGACGCGACGGCGTGATGGCGATCTACGCCTTCTGCCGGATCGTCGATGACATTGCTGACGATTGGCGCGCGCCTCGCGGCCAACGCCTGCAAGCGCTGGAGACATGGCGCACCCGGATTGACGAGATCTATGCGAAAAATGAATCGCCAGATCTGGCTTGGCTGAGCCAGCCTATCAAGATCTACAATCTCGCGCGCCTTGACTTCCACGATGTGATCGATGGCATGGTCATGGATACGCAAACAGAACTGCGCGCGCCAAGCCTGCAAACCCTCGACCTGTATTGCGATCGGGTCGCAAGCGCGGTGGGCCGCCTGATCACGCCCATCTTCGGATTGCCTCGACAGGTCGGCTGCGACCTCGCCCATCATCTGGGCCGAGCGCTGCAACTGACAAACATCCTGCGCGATATAGATGAAGATGCAACCATGGGGCGGATCTATCTTCCGCGCGCCATGTTGGCGGAAGCTGGACTGTATCTTGATATTGATCCAGCTACGATAGCTCAATCAGATCTGACGCTGGCCTGCGAGCCCCTGGTGCAGATGGCGCGGAGACACTTCATGGCGGCCCATGCGATCATGCGGCAAAGGCCGCGCCGGGACATACGCGCTCCGCTGCTGATGGCGCAAGTCTATGAACAAAATCTTGAGGCCATGATGGAGCGTGGGTTCGCCGCGCCACGCACCCCTATAAAACGAAGCAAGTTGCGTCTTCTGCTGGCGCTGCTGGGAACCCGGTTCCTGTGACGGTGGGAAAGGTCCATATCATAGGCGCCGGCCTCGCAGGCCTTTCTGCGGCTGTTGAACTCGCATCTTCCGGCGTCGCCGTCGTCATCCATGAAGCCGCCAAACATGCGGGCGGCCGATGCCGTTCCTATCATGATCAAAAATTGCAAATGGAAATCGATAATGGCAACCATCTGCTCCTGTCCAGCAACGCCTATGCATTGCGCTATCTCGATGCCATCGGCGCCGCTGATCGTGTGAGTCGCCTTCCCGACGCGCATTTTCCCTTCGTGGATGTAACGGCCAACGCTCGTTGGACCATCGCGCCATCTGCGGGGCCCCTGCCTCTGTGGCTCCTGTCCCCGGACCGCCGCGTTCCAGATGCACATTTGCGCGACTATCTGAACCTCTTGCGACTTCTGTGGACCGCAGGAGATCAACCCGTTGCAGATGTCATGTCATGCAAGGGGCCTCTCTATCGAAAATTCATGCGCCCCCTCCTCCTCGCCGCGCTGAATACGGATCCTGCAGAAGCGTCAAGCGCGCTCGCCCGTCAACTGATGCGCGACACCCTGATGAAAGGCGCCAAGGCCTGCAAGCCCATCATTGCGCAGGAGGGACTGTCGCGCGCCTTTATCGAGCCCGCCCTGACCGTCATAGAAAAGCGCCAGGGAAAATTGCATTTGGGGACCCGCTTGCGTGACATACCAATCGCGCAAGACAGGGCGACGGCCTTGCGCTTCGAAGATCATACGATTCCTCTGGCGCCCTCTGACATTGTCATTTTGGCGGTTCCGCCCCAGATAGCGGCATGCCTTGCGCCCGGGGTGACGACCCCTGATGCATTCAACGCCATCGTGAATATTCATTTCGCCATACCGGCCCCAAGCAACCTCGCTCCCATCACCGGAATCGTGGGGGCGATGAGTGAATGGCTCTTCGCCTATCCTGGCAGGCTAGCGGTAACGATCAGCGCCGCAAATCGTTTGCTTGAAACGCCCGTGGAGAAACTTGCCACGGAAACATGGCGCGAAGTCGCCATAATAGCCGGGATCAACAGCCCTCTCCCGCCATGGCGCGTCCTGCGCGAGAGGCGCGCAACATTCGCCGCGACCCCGGAGCAAAACTGCAAACGCCCCAGGGCCCGCACAGCCATCCCCAACATAATTCTCGCTGGCGACTGGACCGCCACGGGCCTCCCCGCAACCATTGAAGGCGCCATAAAATCAGGCGTCACGGCCGCGCGCGAAGCACAGGCGCTCTCGCACAAAGGGATGATGGAGGCCCTTGCAGACCATGGATAATACCACCTTGAGCGTCTCTGTTTTGTCATCTCGAAAACTCGAAGAGTGTATCGAGCAGGCGCGTGACCTCTTGCTGAAACGACAAAAGCCCGATGGTCATTTTGTTTTCGAGCTCGAGGCCGATGCGACGATCCCCGCCGAATACATATTGATGGTCCATTATCTAGGCGAAGAGCCCGACCAGGCCCTGGAACGGAAGATGGCCAATTATCTGCGCCGCATTCAGGGCGTCCACGGGGGATGGCCCCTGTTCTACAAGGGCCCCTTCGACATGAGCGCCAGCGTTAAGGCCTATTTTGCATTGAAAATGGCGGGAGACCCTGTCAATGCGACACATATGCGCCGCGCACGAGACATCATCCTGCGGAATGGCGGCGCCTCGCGCAGCAATGTCTTCACGCGCACGCTTCTGGCGCTCTACGGCGAACTGCCCTGGCGGGCCACGCCATGCATGCCCGTTGAACTCATGCTCGCGCCCGGATGGTTCCCCTTTCGTCTCGACATGATGTCTTATTGGGCTCGCACGGTGCTGGTTCCGCTGCTGGTCATCGCTGACGCAAAACCTCGCGCAAAAAATCCGCGAGGCGTTCATGTGCCGGAACTCTTCGTCATTCCTGCCGAGCAAGTGCGCAAATGGCCGAGGGGCGCGCATCAAAAGGCATGGCTTGCGGGAGTCTTTGAGGCGCTGGACAGCGTGTTACGAAAGACGTCGCGCCTTTTTTCATCAGCCATCCACACGCGAGCCATGGAAGCCGCACGGACCTTTGTTGACGAACGCCTGAATGGGGAAGATGGCCTGGGCGCCATATTTCCGGCGATGGTCAACAGCGTGATCATGTATGATGCGCTTGGCGTCGCAAAAGAGGACCCGCGCCGCGCACTTGCGCGCAAATCCATAGATCGCCTTATCATAGAGCATGCCGATGAAGCCTATTGCCAGCCATGCATGTCGCCGGTCTGGGACACTGCGCTGTCCGCCCATGCGCTACTGGAGGTTGGCGATCGCCCAGCCGTTGCATCAGCGAACATGGGATTGAACTGGCTGGCTGGGCGACAAATCCTGCACATGAAAGGCGATTGGGCCTGGACCAGACCGCAGGCGCGCCCGGGTGGTTGGGCGTTCCAATACAGCAATCCCCACTACCCCGACATCGACGACACCGCCGTGATCGTCATGGCCATGCAGCGCGCGGATGCAACGCTCCATGCAGACGCCATCCTGCGCGCCGATGAATGGGTCTGCGCCATGCAGAGCGACAATGGCGGTTGGGGCGCCTTTGATGCGAACAATGACAAGGACTACCTCAATCATATTCCCTTTGCCGACCATGGCGCGCTGCTGGATCCGCCCACGGCGGATCTGACCGCACGCTGCATCTCCATGATGGCCCAACTGGGTCGCCGCCCGGAAACCTGCGCAACCCAGAAGAAAGCCGTGGATTTTCTTCTGGCGCTTCAGGAACAGGACGGAAGCTGGTACGGACGCTGGGGCATGAACTATATTTATGGCACATGGTCCGCCCTGTGCGCCCTCAATGCCGCAGGTCTCGCGCACGACCATGCCGTCATGCGCCGCGCCGTATCCTGGCTGACGGATATTCAGAACAGGGATGGTGGTTGGGGGGAAGCTGCCGAGAGTTACAACCTCGATTACGCTGGGCATGTGCCTGCGCCAAGCACGCCCTCGCAAAGCGCCTGGGCGCTGTTTAGCCTGATGGCCGCAGGAGAAGCACACGCGCCCGCAGTCGCCAGGGGAGCCGCTTATCTCATGACGAACATCAGGGAAGACGGCTCATGGCGCGAGGAGCAATTTACAGCGACAGGTTTTCCTCGCGTATTCTATTTACGCTACCACGGTTATGCGCAGTATTTCCCGCTCTGGGCGCTCGCGCGTTATCGGAATTTGCGCAAACCACAAGGCCAGTCCAGCGTCTTGGGCATGTGAGTCAATTCACTTCCCGCATTGTGTCCTGACTATCCGCGCGCTCGACCTCGACGATCTTCTTGTTCACATGATCGGTGAAAACATACTGCGCCGGGCGTTGATTGACGGTGGATATTTCGGGAGCCATCGGGCCGTTCGTCTCCACCCCCTTGACCGCCACCATCAAGGCCTTAAGGGGGTGACGCACGGCATCCTGAACCGCTGTCGCCTCGAAACCGGAGTGAACCATGCAATCGGCGCACTTTTCATAGTTGCCGACGCCGTATGTGTCCCAATCCGTCGTTTCCATCAATTCCCTGTAACTTTTTGCATAACCCTCGCCCAGAAGATAGCAGGGCCGTTGCCAGCCAAAAATCGTGCGTGTGGGATTGCCCCAGGGCGTACAAGCGTAGGTCTGGTTGCCCGCAAGGAAATCGAGAAACAAGGTCGATTGAAAGAAGGGCCACGCGCGCCCGCCCCTTCCCTTACGCAAGATGTCGCGAAACAGCGTCTTGGTGCGTTGACGATTCAGAAAGTGCGTCTGGTCCGGCGCGCGTTCATAGGCATAACCTGGCGACACGGTGACGCCATCTATGCCGAGCGCTTTGATGGCTTCGAAGAAGCTAGCGACCCTATCCGCATCAGCATCATTGAAGAGCGTACAGTTGATATTGACCCGAAAACCTGCGGCCTTGGCTGATTTGATGGCCGCGATGGCGCGATCATAGACGCCCTTCTGACATACGGAGCGATCATGCATGTCCGCATCGCCATCAAGGTGAACCGAGAAGTTGAAGCTGGACGATGGCTTGAAGAGTGATATCTTTTTCTCAAGCAAGAGCGCATTTGTGCACAGGGTGACGAACTTGCCACGCGCCAGCGCGCCCTCGACAATCGCCCCGATCTCCTTGTGCAACAGAGGCTCGCCCCCTGCGATGACCACCACAGGCGCGCCACATTCATCGATGGCGTCGAGACAATCGGCCAGGGGCAGGCGTTGATTGAGTATCGTGTCGGGATAATCGATCTTGCCGCATCCGGCGCAGGCGAGGTTGCAACGGAACAATGGCTCGAGCATGAGCACAAGCGGATAACGTTTTCGGCCCTTGACGTTCTGCGCCACGACATAAGCGCCAATCTTGGCCATTTGCAAGAGAGGGAGACCCATAGGGATTCCTTTAACGAAAATACCGATCCACAGGAGCCCTCGAAAGCATCGCCCCTTGCTCTACATAAGTCATGGACCATAGCGGAGTTCCGCTTTTTACCGCCCTCGACCGACAGGCAAGGCCATGCCAGGCGCTTTTATTGTCCATATCGTGCAAGCCTCCTGTCGGCGTCCGTGGCTGACGCTGCTGGCGGGTTTTATCATCGCCATTGCAAGCGGGATCTATGCTGCAAAACATTTCGCCATCAACACCAACACCGATGATCTCATCTCCACAAAACTTGAATGGCGACAAAACCAGATCGCTTCCGACAAAGCCTTTCCCAATCTGCACCAGAATATTGTTGTGGTGATCGACGCGCCTACGCCAGAGGCGGCGCAACTCGCCGCCGAACATCTGCAAAATGCGCTTTCCGCGCGCCCGGAGGTCATTGAGAACATCGAGCGACTGGATGGGTTGCCGTTTTTCCGGCGCAATGCGCTTTTGTTCCTTACTGTGGAAGAGGTGCAGAAAACCATTGGCGGCGCGCTCGGCTCCCAGCCGCTTCTGGCTTCGATGGCTGGCGATCCCTCACTGCGTGGCCTGGCGAACAGCATGGCGCTTGTTGCGCAGGGGTCCCAGCGCGGCGCCATGCGCCTTGATGATATGTCACCCTTGCTGCAAGGCCTTGGCGATGCATTGACGAAGATAGTCGATGGCGGGAAGGTCACATTCAGCTGGCGGCCGCTTCTGGGTGGAGGAGCGCCGGACGCCCGGGATCTGAAACGTTACATGATCGTCAAGCCAGTGCTCGATTTTTCTGCGCTCGAGCCAGGGCGCAAGGCAAGCGACGCGATCAGGGCGGCGGCGAGTGATTTGCATCTCGACCAGAGGGGCGTGCGGGTTCGTCTGACCGGCGATGTGGCGCTGGCGGACGAGGAATTCGCGACCGTTGCGGAAGGCGCATGGGTGAATAACGTCGCCACGGTTCTGATTGTCGCCTTTCTCCTGTGGGCGGCGTTGAAGTCGCCGCTCATCGTGCTCGCCATTCTGCTCAGCGTATTTGTCGGCCTGCTCGTGACTGCTGCGCTTGGGCTCATGATGGTGGGGGCGTTGAATTTGATTTCGGTCGCGTTCGCCGTTTTGTTCGTGGGCATAGGCGCTGATTTCGGCATTCAGTTCAGTGTCAGATACCGTGCGGAGCGTCATCGCCTGATGGACCTCAAGCCCGCGCTTATTGCAACTGCGGCGCGCGCGGGGCGTCCACTAGCCCTTGCCGCCGCCGCCACCGCCTGCGGTTTTCTGGCGTTCTTGCCGACGGTCTACCGAGGCGTGTCGGAGCTTGGCCTGATCGCAGGCGTTGGCATGATCGTGGCTTTCATCGCAAGCATCACACTGCTGCCAGCATGCCTCATGATCCTGAAGCCCCCGGGCGAGCCGGCGGAGATCGGTTACGCCTTTCTGGCGCCGGTTGATGAATTTCTGGCCAGGCGACGGTGGTACATCATTGGAGGAACCCTTGCCCTCGTGCTGGCGGGGACGCCTTTGCTGACCAAGCTGCGTTTTGATTTCAATCCGCTCAATCTTCGCAGCAATATGGTGGAATCGGTGTCCACCTTGCGCGAGATGATGCGCGCGCAGGACAGCGCGTATAACAACATCTCGACGCTTGCCCCGAATATCGAGGCGGCGCGCCCGCTGGTCGAGAAACTGGCCGCACTCCCCGAGGTTCGGCAGGTCATGAACCTTGCAAGCTTCATTCCGGGGGATCAGGACGCCAAACTGGCCATCATCCGTCAGGCGGTGCCGTTAAAGCGACTTCTTGCGCGCCCGCCCGCGCCCGCGCCCTCCGATGCGCAAATCGTGCAGTCCCTGCGGAATGCGGCTGCGCTTATCACGCAAAGCGTCGGTCCGCAGGTGGGACCAGGCGCGGAGGCGCTCAGGACCATTGGCGCCGCATTCACGGCGCTTGCGCAGGCGCCTGCGGAGGCAAGGGTGGCTGCGGACGAGGCGCTGATCACGCCCCTGACTGTAACGCTGCGTAATCTTGGGGATTCTCTTGAAGCCAGCGCCATCACCCTTGACGACACGCCGCGTGAATTGCGTAGTCAATGGATTGCAAGCGATGGGCGCGCGCGCATTGAGGTGAGCCCCAGAGGTGACGCCAATGACAATGAAGTGCTGCGAGCCTTCACAAGGGCGGTGCTGGCCGTTGCACCCAATGCGGCAGGCGCGCCTATCGCCATTCAGGGCGCAGGCGATGCGATCCTGCATGCATTCCTGGAAGCTGGCGCCTGGGCCTTGTTGTCGATCTCCGTCCTTCTCTTCATCGTGCTGCGGCGCGCCAGCGATGTCCTGCTGACGCTGGCGCCTCTTGTGCTGGCAGGCATAGTGACGCTCGAGATTTGCGTGTTGATCGACATGCCCCTGAACTTCGCCAATATCATCGCGCTTCCGCTTTTGCTGGGGCTTGGCGTGGCCTTCAAGATCTACTTCGTTATGGCGTGGCGGGCGGGCGTGATGAATCTTTTGCAGTCGAGCCTCACGCGGGCCATTGTTTTCAGTGCGCTGACCAGCGCCACGGCTTTTGGCAGTTTGTGGCTGTCGAGCCATCCCGGCACCTCCAGCATGGGTAAACTGCTGGCCTTGTCGCTTGTCTGCACGCTCGCGGCGGCGGTCCTCTTTCAGCCAGCCCTGATGGGGCCACCGCGTGTCACGACCGGCGAGGACGTGCAGTGAAGGAGACACCAGAAAGGCCATCATTCGCTCAATGTTGGAATGGAGCATGTGGCGCGCCCTTGTCGCGTCGGCGCGCCGCGCCATAACGCTAAGCAACGAAGCAGGGCTCTGCTTTGCGGGAGATGCGCCCAATGCAGGAACATATGATGCTTGACCAAACTGTTTCATGCACGCCGCTTCTTGACGCCATTGGCGACCCGGCGCAATTGCGGGCGCGCGCCGCCCATGAGCTTTCGCGCATAGCCGATGAGTTGCGGCGAGAGACCATCGCGACCGTAGCGGTCACGGGCGGCCATCTGGGCGCAAGTCTTGGCGTCGTCGAACTCACTGTAGCGCTGCATTATGTGTTTGAGACGCCCCATGATCGGCTGGTTTGGGACGTCGGTCATCAGGCCTATCCCCACAAGATCCTCACCGGCCGACGCGCGCAGATGCACTCCCTGCGGCAGGGCGGCGGGATCTCGGGGTTCACCAAGCGCGCCGAAAGCGAATATGACCCGTTCGGCGCCGCACATTCCTCCACCTCGATTTCGTCAGCGCTGGGCTTTGCGGTGGCGCGCGATATATCGGGCGAGCGACGGAATGTGGTGGCGGTGATTGGTGATGGCGCAATGTCCGCAGGCATGGCCTATGAGGCGTTGAACAATGCGGGCGCGCTTGGCTCCAGGCTCATTGTGGTGTTGAACGACAATCACATGTCGATTGCCGAGCCCAGTGGCGCCATGGCGGATTATCTCAAGCGACTTTCCGTAAAGTCGCCGCAGAATGGTCGGGGGATGTCGGACGAAGGGGCGAATGAATGGGTTAACCGCTCCTGGTTCGAGGAACTTGGCTTCACCTATCTGGGGCCGGTGGATGGGCATGACACGGACAAGCTCGTGGAGACGCTGCGGAGCGCGCGCGAGTTGCCCGGCCCTGTCTTTGTTCATGCGCTCACGCAAAAGGGCAAGGGCTTTGCACCTGCGCAAGACGCCCCCGATCGCATGCATGGAGTCAGCGCCTATGATCCGGCCACAGGCGTGCAGGTCAAGAGCAGGGCCAGTGCGCCCTCTTACACCAAGGTCTTTGCGGAAAGCCTCATCAAGGAGGCGACAAGGGATGAGCGCATCATAGCCATCACGGCAGCCATGCCTTCGGGTACGGGACTTGATCTCTTCGGCGCCGCCTTTCCTTCGCGCACATTCGATGTGGGCATTGCGGAACAGCATGCGGTCACTTTCGCCGCAGGGCTTGCGGCTGATGGCATGAAGCCCTTCTGCGCCATTTACTCCACCTTTCTCCAGCGCGCCTTTGATCAGATTGTGCATGATGTGGCGTTGCAGAACCTGCCGGTGCGCTTCGCCATTGATCGTGCGGGATTGGTGGGCGCCGATGGCCCCACCCATGCAGGCTCTTTCGATATCGCCTATCTGGGCTGCCTGCCTCATATGGTGATCATGGCCAGCGCAAATGAGGCGGAACTTGCGCGCATGGTCGCTACAGCCGCAGCTTATGATGATGGACCAATCGCCTTCCGCTTTCCGCGTGGTGAGGGGACAGGCGTCGCCATTCCCCAGATCGCCCTGCCCTTGCCCATCGGCAAGGGGCGGATCTTGCGCGAGGGTTCAAGTGTCGCCATCCTTTCTTTTGGGGCGCGGCTACAGGAGGCCTTGCGCGCTGCTGATGAGCTGGAAGCCCTGGGCTGTTCGACGACAGTCGCGGATGCGCGCTTCGCCAAGCCGCTCGACAGGGAACTGATCCTTTCTCTGGCGCGCAATCACGAATGTCTGCTCACTATCGAGGAAGGTTCCATCGGCGGCTTCGGCAGCCAGGTCGCGCATCTCTTGCTGGAGGAAGGCGCGTTGGGGGGCACGGGGTTGAAAATGCGCTCCATGGTCCTGCCGGATATGTTTCTCAACCAGGACAATCCTGAGCGCATGTATGCAGCTGCGCGGCTGGATGCGCAGGGCATCATCGCGAAGGTGCGTGACATGATCGAGCTGCGGCGCCCTTCGCTGCGGGTGATGAGCGGATGAGCTTTCCATGAAGCGAACCACCATCTTCATCATGGCGCTGGCGCTCGCACCGATTGGGCTGCGCGCAGAAACACAACTGCAACGCCTGTCCTACGCCATCATGCGCAACGGTTCGCAGATCGGCCTGCATGAAATGGAGATCGCCACTGATGGGGCGACCGTGACCGTGGATTTCCGCACGCAGATCGCGGTGAAGGTGATGTTCGTCAACGCCTACAGTTTTGGCTATGCCGGACGCGAAATCTGGGCGCAGAACAGCTTTGTCAGTTTCCAGTCGAAGACAAACGACAATGGGGCGTCGCATGCGGTGACCGCGACCTTCGAGGCGGACAAGACAGTGATCGTCGCCGATGGCAAGACAATCAGCGCCGCAGGCAATGTCATCCCCGCGAGTTTCTGGAACATGGCCTTTTTGACCCGCACGGATTTCTTTCACACCGAGAATGGCCAACTACTGAAGATATCGGTGACCGATCTTGGCGATGAGCAACTATCCACGCGAATGGGGCCGAAGCTCGCGCACCATTACCGGCTCACGGGCGGGCTGGAGCGCGATCTCTGGTTTGATCAGAATGGAACGCCGCTGCGCTATCAACTCAGGGGCAGCGACAATTCCCTGATCACTTCGGAAGCCTTGCAATAGGACTTTCCCCGGCTTCCCGCTGCGCTCTGGATGGCGAAAATATTCGTGGCGTAGCGTTCCTGCGTCAAGGACGCTTGACGACGGCTTTCCGCATCAGGTCATCGATCAGGGCTTGCCGACGTTGCGTTAAAACGCCTTGCCTCATTTGCGCCCGCGCTTCTTCAAAAGCAGGAATCTTGTAGGTCCTGGTATCGTCCAGTTTCATGACGTGCCAGCCAATCCCGGTTTGGATGGGGGTGGCGGCCACAGCGCCCTTTTGCAAATTCACGACCACGGCTCCCAGGATGGGCAATAAATCCGTCGGAAACACCCACCCGATCATGCCACCGTTAGCCCGTGTGTTCTGATCAATCGAGACTTCGGCGAGCCGTTCGAAGGCCTCGCCTTTTTGTGCGCGGGCGATCAGTTCCCGGCCCTCTTGTTCCGTTCTGACGATCACCTGTCGCAGTTGATACTGCTGAGTGGTGGTTCCATTACCCAGAACCTTCTTCTGGCGATCATATTCCGCTCGTTCATCCATTTCCGTGATCGGATATTTGATCAGGAAATCATCCACCAGCGCCTCGATCAGCGTCAGTTGCCGAATATTTTCGAGTTTCTCCAGAAACGCTGGCGCCGCATCAAGCTTCAGGCGTTTCGCCTCATCCAGCAAAACCCGCTGCACCGCCAGTTCCGTAATCGCTTGCTCGCGCATTTGCGGCGTTGGCGTCTTGCCCTGGCTTTGCGATCTGGAAAGTATGCTGTCGATATCTTTTTCAGTTATGGCCGTGCCGTTGACGGTGACCACAACGCCTGGCGTGGGGGCGTTTGCGGACCCGGGACCTGCTGCTGGCGCAACCGGCGGTGTTGGCGTGCGCGCTGGCGCGGGAACAGGCGCAGGCGGAGTGGCGGGTTTCGGAGCTTGCGCCCAAGCCGATGCGCTGGCGCCAACAAGTAACGCCAGCGCTGCGAGCCGTATTGGCCTGGTTGTCCCTTGACGCATTGTTCGGCTCCCGGCAGGCTTGAATTTCAGTCGGCGATAACAAGAGACCCTGAACCTTCATGATTAAAGATTCAGGGTCATTTTCGATATCACGAGTCCTAGTCGAACATGTACTTGAAGCTCAAGTCGATATTGGACAGGCCTCCGGTGCCCCGCATCATATCCACCGAGAACAAGGCTTTCTTGTTCACGTAGACATTCGCGCCAAGGCCCAAGTTTACCTGGGTTGCGCCAAGGCCGGGGTTCTGGACGCTGAAGTTGAAGTTGGGAGCATCGCTTCTGGCGTTCGCGGTCAGAGTACGCATGTTGTTGTCAACCTGATGCGTAACGCCTGCTTTCACATAGGCCAGAGAGTCCTGGTTGAACATGTAGCCCAATTTCACGTCGCCCTTGACCATCACATTCGCGCTGCTTTGATCACGTACTGACATGGCCTCCAGCGGATTTACGCCACCTTCGGTGAACCCGGGCATGCTCTGGTTCATGCCCAGCACTTCGGTAGTCGCGTTCACCTTCACGTTGCCGAAGTCTTTCGCATATTCCAGACCCGGACCATACACGAAGGTGTTCCCCCTCAGGCTGCCGAAGGAAGCCTTGCCCTCGTTGGTTTCACGCGTTCCGCTCATGGCGTAGGTGCCGAACATCATGCGTGCGGTGGCGCGCAGGCTGCCGCCCAGGGCGAATGGCAAGGACGCGCCCATGGTGACTTTCTCACCCATGGCGGAGCCCTTCATGTAGTCCGACTTGAGACTGCCGTCCGAGTGGCCGTAGGCGAAGGTGAACTGACCGATCGAACTCTGGTATGCCAGGCCAACGTTCACATTGTTGTCCACGAACTTGGACTGAACATAACCAGCGGTTTTATCGGTGGATTGACCAAGGTTCTTCAAGGAGCCGAAGGCGGTGTATTTACCCTCGGCGAGGTTGGCGTAGCCGCCAAGCTCCGGCATGTTGTTCAACATGGAGAACTTCATGTGGTCCATCATGCTCATGTAGGCTTCGGGCGACCACTTGTCGAAGGCCTGCTTGACAGTCGTGGTGCTGGAAGGCGCAAGCGCCGCCGTCACATGCTCCATCAATCGGCCACCGTAGTACTGGTTCACGCCACCGGCGTTGTTCACCATCATAGCCTTCACGATCGCCATCTGGTTGGGCGTGGTGGAGATGGCGTTGGTGAAGGTGGTGGCGGTGTAATCCCCCAGGCCGATCACCGTGCCCGTGGGCACATTGAAGATCACGCTCTTGGCGAAGTCGCTGTTGACCGTGCCGAAGTTTCCCGAGACGCCGCCGGGGGCGAAGCTGAAGATCTGCGCCTTCTGGCCCATGCCGAACTCGAAGCCCACCTTTTGCAGGTTCAGCGTAGAGCCAGGCTTCAGGGCCAGGGCGCCTGTCACGACAACCTGGTCGTAACCATTCGTTGCGCCGGGCAACCCGAGCCCCGCGACCTGCATGTTGGTGGTTGAACCGGTGTCCAGGGAAAGATCGCCGACGCTCAACATGCCAGGCGAATTGCCCGGAGCCAGGGTGCCACGGGCCCCAATGACGGTGGAGTTGACCTTTCCGTTCACGCCATGGATCGTGCCCACGCCGGTCAGTTTGCCTCCGTTGTTCACGACGAGTGTGTCGGTATTGACCGTGCCGCCGGCGCCGCCGGACGTGCCCAGATACAGATTGCCGCCGTTGTTCACGTTCAGGCTGCCCGCATTCAGGGTGCCTGCTGCGTTCAAGGTGGAAGCGCCGCTGCCGTCGCCCACATTCATGACGCCGGTGGTGCCCATGGTTCCGCCAGTGGCCACCGTGAAGGCGCCGCTCTTCACCTTCACCGCGCCGCTGCCGGTGACGTTGCCGAGGAAGTTGCCACCATTGGCGAGGGTCAGGTTGTTGGTGCTCAGGCTCAACGTGCCAGACCCCGTCAGGTTGTTGATGGACTGGTCACCGGAGATCAGGTTCAGATTGGCGCCGCCGGCGACAGTCACCTGCAGGGCGCTGGCGAGAATGCCCGCTCCATCCACGGCCACAGCACCTGCGTTGATGTTCAGTGTTGACGGAGCGAAGCTGTTGGCTGCGCCATTGAGCGTCAGCGTCGCACCACCTGTCTTGTTGACAACCCCCGGGCCGGAGATGGCGCCGGAGTAGGTTCCGTTGGCCGTCTGGTTGACGTTAAGCGCGGTTCCAGACCCCGCCAGAGTAATGGACCCAGTCGTACCGCCCGACAGCGATCCGGTCGACAGGCTGGTCGCAGCGGCCACGTTGATTGCGCCCGCATTGTTGAGGCTGCCGAACGAATTCGAACCAGTATCAAGGCTCATCGCGCCGCCGACGCCATTGGTCACCCCGTTGGTCACCATGAAGCTTGAGCCGCCAGCAACCACATTACCCGTGTTGTTCAGGGCGTTCAGCAACGTGGCCGAGCCAGACGTCATGTTGAGCGTATGGGGGCTGGTGTTGGTGGTGAGACCGCCAACTTTCAGCGTGCCGCTGTTGTTGAGGGTGCCCGGGTTCGCCAGATTGCCCTTGAGATCCGCAGTCACGCCGCTGTTGATGTTGAGGGTCGCTCCCAACTTGTTGTCGGTATTGCCGGCGACCGTCAGGTTCGCGGCGACCGTGGTGAGGCCCGAGTTGGTCAGGCTGCCGATGATGTCAACCGTGCCGACTGTGTAGGCGCCCGCCGCCCCCACATTCACCGCCAGCGTGTCCGCCAGCGTTCCGCCGCCGGTGGTGTCGATGGAGCCCCCGTTGATCGTGAGCCCACCAGTGAAGGTGCTCGCGCCCGTCAGCGTCAGGACGCCGACGCTCTGCTTGAGCAACGAGCCTGCGCCCGTGAACTTGCCCTGGTAGGTGCTGTCACCGGACTGATCGATGATCAGGGTGTTGGCGACCTGGGCATTGGCGCCGCCCAGGTTGACGAAGCTGCCACTGGAACCGTCAAAACCGGTCGTGGTGATGGTGCGTGTGGCCGCCGCCTCCGAACTGTCTCCCTGAATATTGCCCAGGACAGACAGAACGCCATTGTTGGTGACGTTGCCGCCAGAGGTCAAATTTGCGGCGAGAGCGAAGGTGCCCTCGTTGCGAACCGTGCCGGAGGTCGAGACATCGCCCGTCACGATCATGACGCCGCCTGTCAAATTGCCGTTCACATCCACAGGCGCGTTGTTGAGGATGTTGCGCGCCGTCGTCGCAGAACCGATCCCCATCGTGCCCGAGTTGGTGATGTCGCGCACCACATTGGGCGCGTCCGCCGTGCCGCCGCCGAGCGCCAGGGCGCCGCTGTTGTTGATGTCGCCTGCGGTGAGTTGTCCGAAGGCGTTAACGTTGCCCTGGGCGCCGACGTTGAGCGTGTTGATCGTTTCCGCACCGCGCAAATTCACCGTGCCGCCGGAAACGTTCAGGTTGCCTCCGACCGTCGCATCGAAGAGCCTGCCTGTCTCCTCGCCGAATTTCGTGTCCACCACGCCATTCTGGACCGTCAGGTTGGCCAGGCTGCTTTGCCCGGTCATATAGGTCGTGCCGGCGTAGCCAGCATCGTTGAAGATCATGCTGCCGTTGAAGAAGGCGCCCTTGAGGACGGCAAAATCGTTGGGCGCATCAGGATTGTCATAAACCGCGATGCGTCCCGTTTTCCCGTCCAGGTTGACATCATTGAGCAGCGTTACGGCGCCCGCGCCGGAAGCGGAGCCAAAAACCAGCGTCTTGCCAGCGGGCACAAAGCCGTTGGAATCCCACACCAGCGTCTGGCGTGCGTCAGGGCCAATCGCGCCGAAGTTCAGGGTCAGACCGGCTTCCTCGGCGGCGAAACCGCCGCTTCCCGCCCAGAGCACCTGATGCGGCAGATCGCCCACGCGGCGGACGAAATCGCCGCTGGTCAGCAGCACGCCCGCATTGGCGTCAGCAATCCCTGCTCCGATCGTTCCCGTGCCGTTGAAGAAGATCTGGCTATCGGTGTGGATACCCGTGCCGTCGGCCGCCTGCAGCGTGCCGCCGCCGATCATGGTTTTTCCGGTGTAGGTATTGGCGCCTTCGAACTGAACGAGACCGCCACCGGTGATCTGGATGTCGGCGCCTTCGCCAGAGGCCCATTGGCCGCCCATGCTCGCCGCGCTGTCATCGGCGATCGTGCCACGGAAGGTGATGGTTTTTCCCGCGCCAGGCGCCAAGGTGACTGTGCTGCCCTTCATCATGAAGAGGTCTGTGCCCGCAGCTTCGCCCGCCGAACCGCCGTTAGTGCTGGAGCCTGCCAGGACCGCGTTGTTCTCGAAGAGGGCGTTGCCGGTGACTGTCAGCGCGCCCCCGGAGCGCACGAAAAGAGCGCCGCCGAAGCCGGAACCGCCGCCGCCGCCCTTGCCGGCGCCATTCGAGCCGCCGCCGCCGCCAAACCCCGCTTCGCCACCATCGCCGGTTGCGCCGTTCACGCTCTGGCCGTTTTCGCCGCCTGTGCCGGCCTTGCCGCCCGCGCCGCCACCGGCTCCGAAGCCGCCCGCGCCGCCAGAACCGCCATCGCCGCCCGCGCCGCCGTCAGTGTTGAGCGTAGCGCCAGTACCGCCGTTACCGCCCTTGCCGCCGGCGCCGCCGCCAAAGAAGGTCGCGCCATCGCCGCCCGAGCCGCCCGAGCCACCATCGCCGCCGTGCGCCACGAGGCCCAGAGCCAGATCTACCTGCCACTTGATCAGGTCAGCCGTGGCCACCGCCACTTCAAACCAGCCCATGGTGATCGCGCCAATCTTGGTGGCGACCACGCCTGTTTTCGGAATAGGGTCGGGCAAGGCCTCGGCGGCCATCTCCATGGTATCCTTCAACACGCCGAGGATGCCGGAGGTGACAGCCGTCATCGCATCGAGATTGTAGGGCAAGCCGCGGCTGCCATTGCCGCCATTGCCGCCATTGCCGCCCGGGGCGTTGGTTCCCGCGCCAGCATTATAGCCGTTTGTGCCCGGTGAGCCTTCGCCATCGTGAAGAATGGCGTTGTACATGCTGCCGTTCGAACCGCCGCCTCCGCTGCTTCCAACGGATCCTGGATAGGCGCGGCTGTTCATGGCGCCGCCCGTGGTCAGGTTGGCCGCGCTCGCGTCAATGCGGTACGTGACCGTCTTCGTGGCCTGGTCGATGCTCGATACGACAGCGTTGGCGGGGATACCATTGCCAGTCAACAGCGAGTTGACCTTGATGCCCGCGACCGATGACAGGGTGACGGTCCTGTTGGCGCTGTTGGACGCCAGCACAGGTGTCGTCGACAGCAACATGGTTCCGTCGGCGACCGCCGCGACCGTGGCCGAAGTGACCGCGTTGCTCAGGGTCAAGGTCGAGCCGCTGACGCCGGTGATTGTAGTTCCGGTGGGAATGCCTGTTCCGCTCACCGTCATGCCGACGACGAGGTCGCTTCGGGGGGAAGCCAGAGTGACCGTGTTGCTGCCCGATGTAGCTGCGTTCAGGCTGGCCTTGAAGGCTGTCGGCGTGCCCGTCGTGTTCTGGGACAGGGTGATGACGCCATTCGGCGCGATATTGGTGATCTTGGTGCCGGCGGGGATGCCGGTCCCCGTCACATCCATGCCCACCTGCATACCCGCCATCTGGGAGGTCGGCTTGATCTGGTTTGGCGCGAGCATTGTGAAGCGCGTGACGTCGAAACTGCTGACGCCGATCACATCAAAAGCAACGTTCGCGTTATTCGCGATCGGGTTGCTCACGGTGACGCTGGTGACCTTGTTGGTCGTGGAGTCGACCGTCACGCCGGTGACGACTGTGCCTGCAGGCACAGTGGCGCCATAGACGACCATTCCCGGAGCAATATCGCTGTAGCCGAAATTGTTCACCCCGACCGTGATTGTCTTTGTACCGTCGGCCAGGCCCGTCAAGCTCTTCACTGCAGACGCAGCGACATCAACCGGAGCCGCCAGGGTCACGGTCGTGCCGGAAACCGAGGAGATGACGCCTGAGGTGGCCGCAGCGCCGAAGGAGACATTGGCCCCCGTCGCGATCAGTGGATTGGCCCCCGCCATCTCCATCTGCGTGATCTTGTAGGTGGAGGTGGCCACGTCGTAAACGAGTGTCGGTGTTGCGCCGGGCGCAGTCATGGAGGTGATGTCGACCGAGAGGTTGACCAAATTCACCCCCAGGTCAGCCAGCGCGATCTGCGGCAAGCTTCCACCCGTGCCTCCCTTGGCGACATTGCCCGAGATCTGGACATTGTTCAGATTAAGTGTCGCATTTTGATCCACAAAGAAGACGCCGCCCAGGCCAGCGCCGCCGCCGCTGCCAGCGCCACCCTTGGTGTAGAAATTGGTGAAATTGCCATTGGTGACCGTGCGCGACGAACCTGCGCCGATGAAGACGCCGCCAGCGGCGCCGCCGTCAACAGTTGCACCGCTGTAATTATATGTCTGCGCAAGTACGTGAGTTGGATTCAAGACCAACATCAAGAATGGCGTCAAAAGCCAGGCTGAATTATCCTTGACCTTGATGTTGTATATCGATGAATTTTTCACGAAAGCCTCGCGTTGCTTTTTGGACATAGGTTTACACTGCCAAACATCGCTGGATGGTCGGCTGGGGACTACGCATAAGCAAACACTACTGAGACTTGGGGCGCAGGTCTGATTTGAATTAACCTGCATTAACCTCCCCTAACGTGTAGGTAGGAACAATTAACAAAGGTTTAATAATTCGAGGTCTGCAGCCAAACACGACAGTTTTAATAACAATAAATATATTCATATGATAAATTTCATAAATATTAATAAAATAAATATTCGCTATTTATTGTATAATCTCCTTGAAAACCGGCGCTTTTCAATAAAAATCAAACGATAATATATTATCTATGTTTAATTTCTGACATTTTTCCTGATATTTTGAGGCGAAAATCATGTGGCGGAGCTGGTCCACCAGCTTAATATTCACTCCCATCAAATGGATTCAGCCGCACCCCAGGACAGCCATGAAGACCCCGGGGCTGGGCGCTTGCCGACCGGTGGTTGGCGGGAGAGTTCGGGTTCTGCGCCAGAACTGGAGGGTTGACGCGGGCCCAGCGCACCGCACCGCTGCTTCGAGTGGGCGGGCAGGATCAACGAGAGGTGACCGTTCCAGGCCTCCGGGTTCTCCCCAGAGCGCCAGCCGCGGGCTTTGGGGTAGGCCAGAACGCACGCGTCGCCTGCTGCAGCGAACCTGTTCGGAGGGAGACACGAGGTAAAACGATGAAATATGGATTTTTGGAACGACCGGGAACGGGAGTATGGCGGAGGGAAGGGGACTCGAACCTAAATCGCTGGGCGGAGTGCTGATAACTCCTGGGGGGTGCTGCGGGGAGGCCAGATTGGAGGCAAGTCCGCAGGCTTTCGCTGGGGCCCGCCGGGCCAGAGACTGGCTCCGCAGCATTGCGCTCCAGCCTGATGAAGCGCCATTTTTTCTCGAAGGCATCGAGGCTTGTGTAGTGAAAGAGTTCCGGGTGTATCGCCCGCGTCTCCGCCGCGCAGACGACGAGTTCGGTGTTTGCGATCAGGCCGGTCATGCCAATGACGCCGCGATCGCGGCGATCGACCGGAATAGGATGAACTGGTCATCCCGCGACGGCGTGAAGCCGCGCCGCCGCCAGAATGCTGCCGCTTCCTCGTCTACGGCATTGACCATGAGCGCGCGACCGCCAACAAGACCAGCGACGGTTACGCAACGATCAAGGGCGTGCTTGATTAGGCCTGTTCCTATGCCGCGCCCGGCCCAGGAGCGGTCAGTCGCGAGCTGACCGAGCAGTAGGCATGGAACCGGATCGGGCGGCTGCCCCGTGCGGATAGCGCGCGGCAAAGCACTGGGCACGACCGCTGTCGGCGCAAGACCATAATAGCCTACGACGCGCCCAGCTTCATGGACGACCAAGACGGCCGTGAAGCCCTTTTCTTGATTGGACAGCGCACGGGTCTTGAGCCAATGGTCGAGCGTTGGTTTCCCGCAGTCGAACCCTGAAACGTCGTGCGCTGCAGTCAGCAGCTCGGGAGCCGAGAGGACCAAGGCTCAGGCTTTCGTAACGTAGCCTGGCTCCCAGGGGGCCGGACGCTTTGCGAGGTCGACCATTTCGGGCACCGGGGCTGCAGGCCCCGACAGGATCGCCAAGAATTCGGCAAAGCCTTCCGCGCTCATGCGGATCAGCCTGTTGTCCATCAGCACATCCTCGGCGGCTCGAACGGCGGCTTCGCGTACGAAGTCCGTGCGCGATCTGTTGCGCAGGCCAGCGGCGCGGTCGATCATCGCGATATCCGCCTCGGGCAGGCGCATCGAGATAGGGTGTTCCCTGCGTTCGGTATTCATGGCCATGGGCAACTCCTCGGCAGCTTGCTAGCACATCGTAGTGCAAATTGCAATACAAGATGGTCCCAAGGCCAGGGTAGTCGTACTTGGTGCGGTGGCCGCTGAATTGCTCGCACGAGAGTGACTTCGAACGCTGTAGTTGAGCTAAGTTCATGCGCAATCGCGATTCTGGTAAACAACCCATTGTATTTCGCTGCCAGCTTTATTAAATTGCTGCCAGCGAAATGCGAGTGTGAAGATGATCGAGCAGCTCAAAGAGGCCACAGACGCTGTTGATGCTGCATGGGTGCAATGGAAGCAGAATCCCAACCCTGAGACTGAGGCTGCCTATGATGCAGCGTATGAGCGCTGGACTAAGTTCGGTCGCAGCCGAGGGGTAGGTCGCCCGAGAAGCGGGGATCAAGTCGCGTTGACTAGTTCTGAGCGCGCGAGAGCAACGAGATTGCGGCAGCAACAATCAGCCGAAAAGTGGGAGAAGGTCGCTCCACTCATCCAGAACTTACGTCGCGCAAATCAATCGAACGATTTTGCCGCGATCGCGCGAATTGTCGATACGCTGGTGACGGAGACTCTTATGGTCC
>CANCSY010000029.1 GCA_947380915.1 Beijerinckiaceae bacterium | reverse complement strand
GCCTCGGCGAAGCCCGCCTCGACATCGCCAACGCCCAGCTCATAGCGCTCCACCACATTCGAAGGCCGGTCGGCGCTGACCTTGGGATCGCCGGGCTTGGCGCCCTTGGTGCGCATGTAGCTGTGCAGGATCGGCGCATCCGGCTGCATGGCGGCCACGGGGTCGATGACGTGCGGCAGCACCTCATACTCGACCTTGATGAGCTTCAGCGCCTTCTTGGCGATGGACTCGGAGGTGGCGGCGACGGCGGCCAGGGGATGGCCCTCGTGGTAGACCTTCTCCTGCGCCATGACCATGCGAGTCATGTCGCCATAGGGGGTCCCTTCCTTGATCTGGGGAAAGTCGGCGCCGGTGACGACCGCCTTCACGCCCGCCAGCTTTTCGGCGGCTGACGTGTCGATGGATTTGATCACCGCATGGGCATGGGGGCTGCGCAGGATCTTGCCCACGAGCATGCCCGGCAGGATCACGTCGGAGGAGAACTTGGCCGCGCCCGTCACCTTGTCCCAGCCATCGTGCTTGATGGGATTGGTGCCGACGATATTCAGCTTGCGATCTGCGGCGAAGCCGCTGTTTTCGAGGATATCGTGAGCCATGTCATGCCCCTCTCATTTCTTTGGCGGCGACAAGAACGGATTGGATCAGTTTGTCGTAACCGGTGCAGCGGCACAGGTTTCCGGCGAGCCAGTAGCGCACCTCGATTTCCGTGGGGTCCGGGTTGCGCTCCAGCAGGGCCTTCGCCGCCACCAGAACGCCGGGGGTGCAGATGCCGCACTGGAGGCCGTTGTGGACCAGGAAGGCCTTCTGCAGTGGGTGCAGATCAGCCCCCTTGGCCATGCCCTCGATGGTCTCCACATGGACGCCATTGGCCTCCACGCCCAGCATCAGGCAGGCGCATTGCAGCACGCCGTCCACCGTCACCGAACAGGCGCCGCAATCGCCGGTGGCGCAGCCTTCCTTGGTGCCGGTGAGCATGAGCGTGTCGCGCAACACGTCGAGCAAGGACTGCTGGGGCTCAACGAGCGCGTCGTAGTCGTCGCCATTCACGTGTAGGGTAATGTGATGCTTTTTCATCCGTTCGCCCTCGCACGCTCGAGCGCAGCCGCGACAACGCGTTTGGCCAGCACCCCCGTCACCTCGATGCGGAACGCCTTGGTCCCGCGCTTGTCGTCGATGGGCCTGCAGGCGGCGCGCGTCGCGGCCACCATCTTCTCGATGGCGGCGTCATCAACGCTCGCGCCAATCAGCGCATCAGCGGCGGCTTGCACCAGCAAAGCCGTGGGCGCCACCGCGCCAAGCGCCACGCGGGCGGCGGTGCATATACCATTGGAGTCGAGCGTCAGGTTCACCGCAACGCCGGTCACCGCGATGTCCATCTCGGTGCGCGGGGTGAAGCGCATGTAGGCGTCGCCAGAGCCCTTGGGGCGCGCGGGGAAGAAGAACGAAGCGATGATCTCGCCCTTGGCCAGCGAGGTCTTGCCCGGGCCGGTGGGGATCTGCTCGACCGGAACCTCGCGGACTCCATTGGGGCCGATCACGCGGGCGATGGCGCCAGCGGCGATCATCGGCGGCACGCTATCGGCGCCGGGGGATGCGTTGCAGAGGTTGCCCCCCATGGAGGCGCGGCCCTTGACCTGGATCGACCCGATCAGCTTGACGCCCTCGATGACACCGGGCCAGGCGGCGGCGAAGTCCTTGTGGTCGCAGATCTGCATGCCCGTGGTGGCGGCGCCCACGCGAAAGCCGCCATTCTCCTCGGAAATACCCCGAATTTCCGGAATTTTCTTGATATCGACGATCAGTTCCGGCTCGATCAGGTCCATTTCCATCTGGACGATGACATCGGTCCCGCCAGCAAGAACACGGGTCGGGCCCTGCGCGCCCGCCAGCAGCATGACCGCTGCATTCAGGCTTTCAGGCGCTTCATATCTGAGCTCTGTCATATCTCTCCCTGCCCCCTTTTGATCGAGGTTTCATTTTTCTGGTCTTTGGACCCCTATATCCGCACAAAAACGGCCGTTCGCCAAGCCCGGGGAGCTTCGGCGCCAAATGGGCGGCATGTTCCGGCTCGCGTATGGGCGCGAGCGGCGGCGGCATGTTCAAATTTGATAAAGGCTTCGCTCGCTGATAGCTTGAGCCTCTGCATGGTCACACTGATACAAATGAAGAACCATGGTGGAAGGGATTGATGCGCAAAGCCACGATCATCGCCATGACAATGGCTCTATTGGCGTCCGTTGAAACAAAAGCGGAGGAAACCGTAGCCGATTTCTATCGGGGCAAGCAGGTTCAACTCAAGATCGGATTTCCACCGGGATCCGGATATGATCTTGCCGGCCGTCTGGTGTCGCGTCACATCGGGCGGCACATTCCCGGCAATCCGACCATCGTCATCCAGAATGTGGTTGGCGCGGGAAGTCTCTTGCTGGCGAACCAGATGTTCAAGACCGGCGCCCGCGATGGAACGGTCCTGGCCTTGGTGTCGAACGCCGTAGCCGCGACACCTTTGTTCTCTCCATCGACAGCGCAATTTGATCCGCGCAAATTCAACTGGATCGGCAGCAACGCCCCCGAGATCGACGTTGTCGTGCTGTCACAGGCGGCGCAAGCCAAAACGGTTCAGGACCTGAAACGCCAACCGGTCGTGGTGGGCGCAACCGGCCTTGGCGGCGCAGTTTATGATTTGCCACTCATCTCGAATGTGCTTCTTGGAGCCCAGTTCAAGATCGTCGCGGGTTACAGTGGCACCGCCGAGATTTTCCTCGCCACACAAAGAGGCGAGGTGCAGGGGATGGCGGGAATTGGCTGGTCCAGCGTCAAGGCCAACCAACTCGCGGATGTCAAAGCCGGACGATTGAACGTGGTCGCTCAATTCGGTCTTAAAAAACACCCGGACCTGCCGGATGTCCCGCTCTTCGATCTGCCGGCGAATGAAGTCGACGCCCAGGCGTTGCGGCTGATCTATGCGCGGATGGAATATGGACGCCCCTTTCTCATGCCCCCGGAAACCCCGGCGGACCGGGTGGACGCCATGAGGACAGCATTTCTTTCCGCCATGAAGGACCCCGCCCTGCTGAATGAAGCCCAGCGCGCGGAATTCGACATCAGCCCCGTCTCTGGTCAGGAGCTGGAAGCGCTCACCCATCTGGTGATGAATACACCGCCAGAGGCCGTGGCTCGCCTTCGGGATTTGCTGGAGCCAGCGTCCCCGACAAAATAGTTTCGGCCGAAATACGGATAAAACAGCAGCGCCCCGCCGCCCGCGCGCCAATGAACGGCGCGAGGGCGACAGGTTTGCCGTGAAACCGCCTAGAACAGATCCTTGGGCTGATCGATCCCGGCGGTGGCTTCGTCGTACCAGCGGTCATCCATATGGGATGTGGCGCCCTCGGCTGCGAGCTGGCGGTTGAATTCCTGCCGCAGGAAAGGATCTTCCTCGTGATAGGGAATGGCGCCGCCACCCTTCTTGATATCGATCGCGCCTCTGTCCGTGATCGCCTCGCCGGGCCTGCCGGGCTTGCGTGAGGTCGAATTGTTGGGGCCGAACCAGGCGGACAGGCGCAGCGGATCCTTGCTGATGCCGAAATGCTGGTGGAACCAGTCGCCCGCCATGGGCGCGGCGCTCACAAGACCACCGAATTCGTAATCCTGCCGCCTGACTTGATCCCCCTTGCCCGCTTCCCAGGGACGCGTGCCCAGAGCTTCCGGCCAGGTATAGGTATAACCCTTGCCCTTGAGGCAGATCAGGATCGCGGCGGAGGCATGCTTGTGGGCCTTGGAATAGCGCCCGGTCTCGTGCTGTCCGATCCACAGATAGAAGCGGTTGCCCGCCATATGGGGCTCGATGCGCCGATAGCCTGGCGAACGACGGTTATCCAGCGGCAGTTCGCAGTTGATCACATCCGGCATCAGGTTGGTTTTCTTCATGGCGAGCCCGCGCACCGGATCGGGCGCGATATCGTCATTGGGCTTGAAATAATCGGCGGCGCCGGAATAACGGTCCGAGAAGTCGAAGGGACATTCGAAAATGAACTTCGGGTTATCCACCAGGTTGAACATGTTGGGCGCGCTGGTGCCGCAAAGAAGTATGGCAGGGCTGTTCGTGGCGTTGACGAACTGGTGATAGGCGTTCAACGGGATGGAGAAAATCGAGCCTTTCTGCCATTCGAACGCCTGCCTGCGCTGGTTGCCCTCCTGCCAGACTTCAGTGGAGCCGCGCCCCTCGATCACGAAAACGATCTTTTCGTAGACATGCCGCTCGATATTGAGGGCGCCGCCGGGCGGAACCTCGACCACATACATCCCCCACAGGCCCTCAGTGCCAAAGAGCTGGATATAGGACCCACGTCCGCCCAGTCGCTTCCAGGGCGCCAGCGGGAGATCCAGCACAGTGCGCACGCCGATGTCCCGGTAGACCGGAATACCCTCAGATTCCATGAACTGATCGTAGGGCATGGCAGGCCGACCGAATTTCCCGAGCCCGGCCATTTGATCGGCTTTGGGCTCGTGCCAGTGGGAATTGTTCTCGTCATGCGGCATCGTTTCGCGTCCCCTGTGAAATTATCCTTGAGCGATATTAATACATCATGGCCTCCGGCGCCATGGGCGCCGCTGATCCTTTCCCGGGCGAATTGGCGCCACCGGATTGGAATAGCAGGCCTTGGAAAAGCCATTGGTTTTCGCAAAGGTCCCGTTAAGGACTTCGGCGTTAGACTGTTCGAGTAAGAGAAAGAGTAAGAGGGCGTTAACTATGGACAACCCCGCAAAGACCGCATCGTCCCTTCCAAATCCGCTAGAGCGTCTGCAAGCCTCCCTTGAGCGCTCGATCGAGCGCAGTGGCCCCAACAGCCTTTACAGCCGAGTGCTCAAGGCTGAGATAACCCGCTACGAGGGTGTGCTGCAAAGTAATCAGCGGCCACGCCATGAGCCCTGGACAGTTCGCAAAGCCGGGTAGGAAATCATTAACCAAACCGACGCCCGGGATCTGTAATGTTCCGCCGCTGATACGGCGGAACTCTCGAACTTACGCCATCCCCTTCTTCACCAGCCAGGACAGCGGCGATCAAGCTGCGCCTGGAAGGCATGTCTCATGGCGGCTCAAGCCAATTTCCCCGCATGGGCAAGTCAAGGTTGCCACAGACACGCTTTCGGTATCTGATTACAAAAAAATCCGAAACCGGGGGAGGGTCCATTGATTTTTCTGACACAGTTCATGCGCGCCGCCCTTGTTTTTGTGGGCCTTATGACCGCTACAGGCGGCCGAGCCGACGAGGTCGCTGACTTCTATCGCGCCAACCGCATGACCATGTTCATCGGATCAACGACAGGCGACGGGACCGACCTTTATGGACGCCTCGTGGCGAAATACATGAGCAGGGTAATTCCCGGGAACCCTCAAATCGTCACGACGAATCTTCCCGGCGCCAATGGACTTATAGCCGCCAACCAGCTTTACAATCTGGCCCCGAAAGACGGCTCCGCGATTGGGACCTTCAGCCGTTATGCGGCTTTCGAGGCCTTGTGGAACAATCCGTCGGCGCGCTTCAAGCCGGAACGCTTCAACTGGATCGGCAATGTCAATATCGATGTGAGCGTCTGCATCACCTGGCACACGGCGAAAGTGAAGACGCTTTCCGAATTCATGGGCCGCGACCTCAAGATCGGCGTCACCAATGAATCGCACGTCAATATCCTGAACAATCTGTTCGGCGCAAAACTCAGCGCCATCAAGGGCTATCCCGGCGGCAACGAGGTCAATCTGGCGCTTGAGCGCGGCGAAGTGGATGGTCGCTGCAACATCTCATGGTCGGCCCTTGTCTCCACCAACAAGAACTGGCTGCGGGACAAGAAGATCGACATCCTCATGCAATTTTCCCATCGCAAGCTGGATGACTTGCCCGACGTCGCCCTGGTCACGGAACTGGCGACAACGGATTTGCAGAAGCAGGTCCTCGGGCTCGTTCTCACCAGTCAGATGATGGCCCGTGTCGTCGTCGCGCCGCCCGATGTGCCGACCGATCGCGTGGCGGCCCTGCGCAAGGCCTTCGATGAAACCGTGAAAGACCCCGAGTTTCTTCAGGAGGCGGCGAAACTCGGCGCGCCGGTGGATCCGGTCAGCGGCGTTGAAATACAACAGGTGATTTCGGATATGTTTCGCACGCCCCCCGAAATTGTGAAAGAATTTCAAAACGTGGTGGGCGGCAAGCTTTAATGAGGGGAAAAACTTCGGTGATTGAGACAATTCAGATCGTGGTGGATGAAAGCCCCATGAACATGCTGGTGGCCACGCCAGCGGGCGACGCCCCCGCTCCGGGCATTCTCCTGTCCCATTATCAGCACGGACTTGGCCCCTTCACGCGGCGCAATGTGGCGCGACTGGCGTCGGAAGGGTTCGTTGTCGTGGCGCCCGACCATTATCATCACACCCCCGATGAGCCGGATCTCAAGCTCCGAAAACTGGGGCTCATCGATACGCGCCTGATCGCGGACATGATGGCGGCGACCGCTTATCTGCGGAGCCATCCCCGAACGATTGCCGAGCGGACCGCCATCATGGGTCACTGCATGGGGGGACGACAGACCTTGCTGGGAGCGGCCACCGTGCCGGGATTTCGCTGCGCCATTGATTGCTACGGGGGCGGCGTCCTGCGGGCTCAGGGACCCGGACCAACCGTCTTTGAACGTCTGCCAGCCATCACCTGCCCCGTGGCGGGCTTCTTTGGCGTGCATGACACGAACCCGCCGCCGGAGGATGTCCGCAAAGTGGAAGCGGAGCTGAAACGGCTGGGCGTTGAAACGGACTTTCACATTTATGACGATACCGGGCACGGGTTCATGGATCCGGATCAGACGCGATATGTAGAGGCCTCAGCCAACGACGCCTGGGCGCGGATTCTGGTGTTCCTGAAACGCCATCTGGCGGCTTCCTAGATCACGGCGGGGCACACCGGAAAAGTCGCCCCATCACTCCACCAGCTTTTTACCCCGCGCCTTGACCGCCTGCGGCATGGCCATCAATTCATCGACGGTCCTGGCCAGATCTTCGCCGCGAATCGGATTGGGCTCCAGGCGCGCCGCCGTGATCTCCTTGAGATAGTCGGGATCCCTGACCATCGCGGCGAAAGCCTCGCGCAGCGCCTTCACACGCTCCTGCGGAACGCCCGGAGCCGTTGCGAAGGGATGACCAAGGCGAGAGCCGCTGATGACAAGACGCACAAGCTGCCGATCATCGTCATTGACGACCAGATCTTCGAAGGCCGGCACGCCATCAAGATCGCGCGGCTTGGGACCGGCATAGACGATCACATGGATCTCCTTATTGGCGATCCAGTCGGGCTTGGCGGCTTTCCAGCTCGTCCAGGAATTGTTGCGCCCATCCGCCTCGCCGCGGTCCATGGCGATATTGATCTCGTTGACGCTCTGATAGCCCGTGATGATCTTGAACTTCGTGCCCAGAAGTTCATTCATCAGGCGCGGGAACGTGTAGGTGATGCCCGAGCGCCCATTGGAGCCTGCGATCAGCTCTTTCTTGCGCGCATCTTCGACGGTGGTCACATTGGCCCGCTTGTGGATCGCCATGGTCTCGGCTGTGGGCGCGAGGCTGCCGATCCAGTTGAATTTGGTGGCGTCGAAGTTCACGCCCTCGATGCCCATCGCCTGGTAGGACGGCAGGCCGTTCTGCACCAGGCCGATCACGCTGCCGTCCTTGGGCGCGACATTGGCGAGATGGTTGGCCATGAGCAGGCCAGTGGCGCCAACCATGTTCTGGGGGATGGTCCCGGGTTTCCCTGGAATATGCTTGCCGATGTGGCGCGCCACCATCCGCATCTGCAGGTCATATTCACCGCCAGCGCCCACGCCGACCATGACGGTGAGGTTCCGCCCCCGGTAGAAATCCTCGACGTCATCGGCCAAAGCTGGAAGAGAGGCGAGAAAAAGCGCGAGCGCGAGTGAGAGCCTGGAGCGTGCCATCCTGTTCCATCCCCATGAAGTCCACAGCCCTGTTACACCATTGGCGCGCAAGACCAAAATCTGGATGCGGCAAGGGCCTCGCCGCCCCGTCAGTTCGCCAGCGGATCAGGCCGCATCTGGAATTTGACCATATCGGCACGCCGTTCTTGCGATGACGGGAGCCTGTTGACAAGGCGACAGTAAATAGTTGAGTTTAACAAAAATCTTCAGTGAACCGCCACAACCGGTTTCAAACAAGGGGGAAACGATGACAGGGACAAGCACTGTCGCCACATTTCGGGTCGCCTGCAAACAATTGCTTTGCATGCTGCGCGGCGCCGCGACTGCTCTGTCATTCATCATTGTCGGAATCGCGCCGCCCCATTCCGCGCAAGCGCAAAGCGAGTTCTATGCGGGAAAGACAGTCACCATCGTCGTCGGCTTCGGCCCGGGGACAGGCTATGACATTTATGCGCGGCTGCTGGCCCGGCATCTGCCAAAGATGCTGGAGGGGCGCCCTGCGGTCCTCACCCAGAACATGCCAGGCGCCGGCAGTTTCACCGCGGCAAGCTTCCTCTATAACGCCGCGCCCCGCGACGGGACAGCCCTGGGCGTCATTGATCAGGCCTCGCCCCTGAGCCAGACCCTGGGCGCGCCGGGGTTCCGCGCCGACGTCACGCGTTTCAACTGGATCGGCCGGTTCACGGGCAACGCCGCCGTGCTCTTTGCGCGCAGCAACGCCGGTTTCACCGACATGCGCGAGACCTTCGCCAAGGACATGATCATTTCGGCCAATGGCCAGAATTCACGCATCATGACCGGGACGCTCAAGAACCTTCTGGGCCTGCGGCTGCGCATTCTCACGGGCTATCAGAGTTCAGCAGAAAGCCTGCTCGCCCTGGAGCGCGGTGAAGTGGAGGCCATGACCATGCCGTGGTCCGTGCTGCGGTCGGAAAAGCCCAAATGGCTTTCAGATAAATATCTGAGCCTGTTGTTGCAGATGGGCACGGAGTCGCATCCCGATCTTACGACCGTGCCGCTGGTGACGTCGCTTGCGCGCACAGCGGAAGAGGAGAAGGTGCTGTCATTGGTGTCCAATGACTCGCGGGTGGGGCGATCAGTCATGGCGCCGCCCGGGCTGCCGACGGAGCGTGTCGCCCAGTTGCGCAGCGCTTTCATGAACACGATGCGCGACCCGGTCTTGCTGGAGGAAGCCCAGCGCAGCGGCCTCGATCTCGCGCCGATGGACGGCGCCGCCCTGCAAGACATGATCCGCGCCTCGATCCAGGTCGACCCGGCGGTTGTTGCGCGCGTCAAGACGCTGACTGATCTCAATCCATAGATGGAAAGACAACAATGACCTATGATGGCTTGCGGACATTTGTGGCCGAGTGCGACCGGCTTGGCGAAATCAAGCGCATCGACGGCGCCCATTGGGATGTGGAGATCGGGGGCTTGAGCGAAGTCACCTCGGAACTCATTCCCGAGCCTCCCGCCCTGCTCTTTGACCGCATCGCAGATTATCCCGCAGGCTTCCGAGTTCTGTCACTGCCGGTTGTCTCGCGTGTGCGCACCGCGCTGGCGCTGCGGCTGCCCACCGACCTGCCGCGCATGGAGCTGGTGCGCCGCGCCTCGCGCCTGCTGAAATCCCAACCCAAGCTTCCGCCACAGGAGGTCGAGACCGGCCCGGTGATGGAAAACGTCATGCGGGGCGCCGAGGTCGACTTGACCAAATTCCCGGCGCTGAAATCCCATCGCCATGACGGCGGCCGCTATATCGGCACGGGCTGCACGGTAAGCGTTCGCGACACCGCTTCAGGCTATGTCAACATGGGCACCTACCGGCTTCAGTTGCATGAGCCTGACCTGCTTGGCCTTTGGCAGAGCCCCGGCCAGCAGGGACGCCAGATCGCCGAGCAATACTGGAAGGAGGGAAAGGCCTGCCCTGTGGCGCTCACCTTCGGCGGCGATCCGCTCGTGATGATGACCTCCTACACCAAGTTTCCCTGGGGCGTTTCGGAACTCGACGTCGCGGGCGGCATCCTGAAGACGCCCCTGCCCGTCATTTGCGGCCCTCTGACCGGGCTTCCGATCCCCGCCCATGCGGAGATCGCGGCGGAGGGCGAAATCCCGCCGCCATCCGAACAGTCGCGCGCCGAAGGGCCTTTTGGCGAATGGCCGGGCTATTATTCCGGCGGCACCCTGGGCACCGGCGAAAACCAGCCCGTCATCCGCATCAAGGCGGTTTATTTCCGCAATGACCCGATCCTTCTGAACATGTCGCCGCAATGGCCTGGCGCTCCCCATCAGGGGCCGCGCATCTCCAGCGGAAACCTCTGGGACCAGCTGGAAGGCGCCGGCGTGCCCGGCATCGTTGGCGTTTATGTCCACAATTCCTTCCTGACCGTGATTTCGATCGAGCAGAAATATGCAGGCCATGCGCGCCAGACCGCCATGGCGGCCATGGGCTGCTCCGCCATTGCGCGACTGAATCGATATGTGGTCATCGTGGACGAGGATATTGATCCCTCCAATCTGCAGGAAGTGATCTGGGCGATGACCTCGCGTGTCGACCCGATCCGCGACATCCAGTTCATCGATGATTGCTGGTCGAGCCCGCTGGATCCCCGCATGCCCCCGAACAAGAAGAAGGATGGTCCCTACACCATGTCGCGAGCGATCTATTACGCCGTGCGTCCCTGGGAATGGCGCCATGAATTTCCCAAGGTCATCCGCATCGACAAGGCGGACCGGGAGATGCTGCTCGATAAATATGGGTCAAGCCTGCCATTCCCCAAGCGTTGAGAGGGCCTGCTGCGTCTCTCATCTATGACTGAAAGATCAAGACGGCGGGGGCGTCCGGGAGAGCCCCCGCTATCTGAACAAAGATTGAGCGAACGCTTACCCGGCGAGGCGCTTCGCCCGGCCGCAGAAGCCACGACGCAGAAAATCCATCGCCCGAAGGCGCTGGATTTCTGATTTTACCGGTGTTTCGATGGTGGGCGCACTAGGGCTCGAACCTAGGACCCGCTGATTAAGAGGGATCGGCTATAATAACGATTTGAATGGGTTAGCTTTTAGTTTATAGGTAAAGTTTATAAGTATTGAGGTAGTGAGCGGTTCCAAATGCCAGCCAAGCACCCACCGTCGGCATCTAACGCCAACGCCCCCGACCCAAAGCCACCCTCCAAGCACTCGCTCGATGGTGACATCATCACCGTCTACCGAGGCGTCGCTATATATAAGACACACGCTTCGCCATTCTGGTTCGCCCGAATCAGAGACCCTCAAGCCAGAAAATATATCGTTCGATCGACCAAAGAAACCTCTCGGCTGGAAGCCCGTAAGGTCGCCCAAGAGCTCGCCGTTGACATTCTCAGCCGCCAAAAGGCGACGCCAAAGGAATATTCTTTTAAATATTACGCAACTCGCTTTGTCGATAAAGGGCGGCGGCTGGTGGCTACGGGGGAGCGGAACGCCAACTACATCAGAACCACCCGACTGTTTCTGGACAATGACGAATGGGGGCTGATGAAGCATTTCGGCGGTCAGGACGTTCGTGAACTGAGAACACGCCATTGGGCGGAGTTTCTGGACAGGACAGCAGCAAAGCGACCCGATCTATCAACATCGACCCGAAATATGCTGGGAGCGACCTTTCGAAACGTCCTCAAGGTGGCGCGAGACGACGGAGCCATCGACGCCGTCCCCGAAACACCCAGAACAAGACAAAAAGATAATCCCCGCCCGTTCTTCCGCTTTTACCCCTTGGTCGATAAACACAAGGACACATACAAGGCGCTGCTCGCTGCCGCCAAGGAAATGGGCGAACAGGGAGAAAAGGTCCGTGGAATCATCGCGACCGACGAGCTATACGACCTTATATTGTTCCTCACACACACCTTCGTCCGCCCGACAACGACCGAGCTATACGCCCTCCGGCACGCCGACATTCAGGTTGCAGAAAAACCAACGCGATTATTGCTCACCGTTCGGAACGGAAAAACCGGCTACCGAATCGCCAACTCAATGGGAGCGGCAGTTCGGGTCTATCGGCGCATTCAAAAGCGCTATCCCGACGCGGGAGGCGAAGATTATCTGTTTCTGCCCCACTACGCGAACAGGGCAACAGCCGCTCGGATCTTTCAGCGCCAGTTCAACAAGGCGCTGGAAAAAGCAGGCATCAAACACGACCCATTCACCAATACAGCCCACTCTGTCTATTCGCTTCGCCACACGGCAATCTGCATGCGGATTATCCTCAGTCACGGGCAGGTGAATGTTTTGAACCTAGCCAAAAACGCTGGAACAAGTGTTGAGCAGATCGAGCGGTTCTATGCCCGCAATCTACCCCTGAGCGCTGAAATGGCAAGAAACCTTCAGAGCTTTGGTGAGGAGGAACGAGCGTGAAGCATAAGTTCTAAGACCGAAATAGGCATCCAATGCGACGTTGGGTGCCTTTTGTTTTAATGGATGCTCGTGTACTTACCCCGGCTTTGACCGAAGCTAACAAAACGATTGTCCCCAATCAATCCGCGATTTTGTCAACCACATGAACCTTAAAGTTCAAGTAAGTAACACCTTTGACCCCATTTTTTGCTGTATATTTTCTCTCGACTTCAAAATAATCATCTCCAAGTTTTTTTGCTTCATAAACTACCTCACCGTCATTGTTGACTTTGACAGGATTGAGCTTCGGCTGCTTGATAATCCGCTGAGAATCAACCATATCAGGGATGCGCTGTGTACATTTCGTAGTTCCATCGGTTCGATTTGCCGCGCCAACAACGAACCATTCAATATCGTTGTGCTGTTCTTTTAAGAAGCTACTAGGTTGCTTTATTTTACAGTTCGAAGGTGCGGCATATATTGAACTTGAGTAGGATACAGAAAAAGCTAACACAATGAATGATGAAAGAAACCTATAAGAAGACCGAACTTTTGATGACATTAGTTGATTGCCCTTTTTCATCCCAAGCTCCCTCTCAAACCAGTTCCACAACACGCCTCTGAGCTAACCCGTCGCTCTCGATGTACCTCTGTGTGGTACTAAGCGCAGAGTGACCAGCCAACATCTGAACGTCCCTGAGCGAACCACCAACCGTTGAGATCTTCCTCGCCCAGTTCGTAATCGCAGTCCTTCGACCACTATGGCTTGAAGCACCGCTAAAGCCAAGAGCCCGGTACCAAGATGCGAACTTGTTTACTATAGCGAAGCTTGAGGTGCTATTTGCTCGTTCCGTTGTGATGACAAAGGGGGAGGGGCGGGTCGCCTTGTCTGCCTGAGCCTTCAGAGCCGCCAAAGCAGCCCGCAGGTTCTTGCTTATAGGGATCGCACGCCCTCCCCGCCCCTTAGAAGCAATGTTGGTGAGGCTGATAACGTCGGTTAATGCCCCTTCGGCATCTGTGACCATCGCCCACGTAAGCGAAGCAATCTCTTTAGCACGGAGACCTGCCATCACGGACAGCAAGAAGATCACACGGTTTCGAACGGGATGTCGGGTGGAGGATATATAGGCGAGCACAGCGTCTGTTTGAGGCTTGGAGAGGGTTTTGGCTTGCTTGGCGAGGCTCATTGGGATTCCTTCTCATTATATTTTACACCTTATGAATGTTATTATAATGAGCGGACCCAGAAGGTAAAGCGCTTTGATCCATTTTTATCAATGAAAACAATGTTTTATGAAAACTGATTGTAAAAGACGGCTTTTACAATGGGTCTGAGAAGCAGGTTCCAAATGGAACTCCGCAGCCCAAAACATTTTACGCTGTAAAATCATGAGCCAGGCTCACAAGATATCGAATATTATCAAGATAGTGTTCGTTTTTCGTATGGGAAACATGAGGCAGTTTCCAAATGGAAATCAAAGCGCGGAAATGGGAAACCGACTTTCTGTCTCGACTAGCAAGTTTTTCCGGCTTGCTTTTTCGGGTTCCATACCAGTGCCAACCATTCACTGAAACCTAACAAGCGCTTTGGCTTCTTAAAGATGTTGGTTATCGACACGGGCTTAAGAGCAACCACATTCGGCTTCATCTTGAGAGCTCGTTCCAACGACTTTCCACCAAACTCGCAGGTGAGAGCGGGGAATATGCAGTGGGTTTCGATTTACGAAGGAAGTCGACACAAGCATTTCTGATTACTGCTGAGATACGAAGGTCATTATCGACAGCATAAACTTGCAACTTTTCCTTGAGAGTGTTTGGACAACGAAATGCTATGTTCTGATTGTGAATGATGTTCATTTTAAATCCTTATTTTTTGAAAATCACCAACAAATAGTTGGCTGAGCTGTTTTTTGATAATGCCTTTCGAACTTCATCAAGCTGCTGAGAGGTATGGGTGGTAGTTGAAATCTCAACCAGCTCAATGATCTTGGAATCACCAATCAGTTATAACTAGGATTTCATATATTTTTCGATTAGGCTATCACCGAATGTCATTAAAATCTTCCCCTTTAAATCGATTGTGCTGAGCGATGAGATTATTACGAACGTTCTATTTATTCCGATCCGGGTACCGTTTCTTCTGGTCTTTTTTGTCACAAAATGACCATTGCTCTCACGCTTTGAAGGCTACGACGAGGTAGCTGGATGAAGTGACTTTTGAAACTATTTTCTTGATCTCTTCAAGTTTCTTTGCTGCTTCCGCCGCACCATCAACTTCGACCAAGCCAACGACCGTGGCGTCTTTGATAAGGTGTGCTATCGTGCGACCTTCTTTTCCGATGTAGATATTTGCTAACTTCATTTTGTTTTTATCCTTTCAATATGGAACGAGCAATCAACAATATTTTTACGAACGCACTATTTAGTAGATCGAGAGCGTTATTCCTTCGTATAAATAGAAATATCGAGAAGCTGGAGCGATCAAAGTGGATGAAAGTTTTAGCAGGCTGAAAGAAAGGGCATTGTCAGGTGATTTGCTAGCGCAATACGCCTTTCCGATCCGCTATAACCTTGGCTCCCATAAGCGCACTAAACTGCGTAGTGCCGGAGCAGAGAACAGCGGCTCTCTGCTTCACGTTGACATAGCCGAAGCCCACGCTCATATGCTGTTTGAGGAACTCAATAGCAGAGCTAACCTCATTGGAAAGGAAGCTGCGTTTCGGCTTCGATTTATGACCGTTTTACAAGCTGTTGTTGATCCAACGTTAGAAGCAGTCGAAGCAGAAGTCGTGCGTCTTGAGTCGGCGTTCAAATCAATGCTTGGGTCTATGCGACTGTGGTCACGAGGTACCATAGAACTTGAAATGGTCAACCTTGATATTCTGGAGCGAATAAAGACTGCCCGTGAAGACGAAGGCAGAAAACTCAATGTCCTAAGTAACCTGATACCTTTAAAAGATTTTCAAGGCTTAATGATACCTGATGACAAGAGCAAATCGAGGATACTCGTTCACTGCCATGTTGTTGTAGATCTGGGAAAAGATTACGCTAGAAACCTTGAAGTTCTTATGGAAAAAAAGAAGTGTGAACCGAGTTGGAATAAAACCACATATCAGTTTGAGATCAAAAGTCTTTTCAAGAATAAAAAAACAGCTAAAAATCTGCACGCTATTGCTTCTTATGTGACCAAGGGTGGCAACGAGAAGCTTCGTTACAATGCTGGCTTTGGTCGTGATCTCGCAGAGGATTTGGAAGCTAAAATCTGGCGAGTCGGACTAATCGACAGAGACGAAAAAATACTTGATGAACGTGGTCTAACTGTTGGCGAAGTTCGGCAGCTAGATCAGCTGTATGTTTGGCTAATGCGACGTCGGCGTGACCGTAGAGGATATATTATTGGGACCAGTGATCGATGATCGGTTAGTGGTTAAGTCACTTCGTGAATGTTCGCTTCGCTTACGGACTTGTAGCTGGTGCTTGTTGATGGTCGATAAAGGCAGGAGTTGGGACTGTGTATTCTTGTCGAGCTCATGCTTATTTTGCTAACTCATTACTACGCACCACTGCCTATAATGGCTTCGTTTAAGATGGATTTCATATAGCTTAGATTATGTTGCGACCGCATACTGGCTTGGCGGTTACGGGAATAGACTAACTCATTACTAGGCTCCCGAGTACTCCATAGATAAGCTTAAGCTTGCATATTAGATGAGCATTTCAAGCTTATTTAGCAACGCTAGGCGGGTGGATTTCTGTAACTCATTACTACGCTCCTAAGGCAGCTTTTAGCACCTGAAATCCCATGATTTAGATACTATAGCTTAGCAATATAGCGTCAGGTTAAACTCTTCGCCCTAGGGACCCCACGCCCACCATCAGAGCCGCTAGAAGCTTCCAGAGCCCCATCTAGCTCACCTGCCCTAGTTGCGGCTATCAGTGTCGCCAAAACGGTCTCTAGCCGCCCTACGGGTCCTACGACGATCCCCGGCTTGCCCTTTTCGATCTCGATCGTTTTTAACCCGTTTCTGAGAACTAGAACTAGACTTCCAGCCCCATCTGCTTTCCACCACGGCTTGACCTGCTTCTGGCGATCTAAGGGCTGTTTGAAGCCTTCCGTGTCCTTGATCCACCGACGAATGGTCAAGCTAAAGTTCGGGTCGGCAGCTAGTTTCTGTTGCTCTTCAAGGCGGTCGATAAGGCGTTTACGGCGTAGGAGCTTGGGGTTTCGCTCTATCTGATGGGGAGCGACTGTGAAAGTCAGGGATTTGAGGTGTGCCATTGTGCTGTCTCCTATCGAGTGGACAGCCAATCCAGATAAACACATTCTGGGAAAAAGTAAAGGAGTATTTTCCTCTATCACTCCAAAGCCAGATCCAAGTCGGTTGGATTGGTGAGAAGCAGATTTCGATCAGAACCCAAAGAAATATCCGTTGCCCATCGTTACGGCGATCAAGAGCAGCGACAAGCTCAATATGCCGACTACGATTTTCAGGGATTTATCGACCCACGGTTTTCGATATTCGACTTGGGTGGCGTCGTCGTCTTTTGAAAGCTGGAAACCTTCGTAGACGAGATAGGCGAACAGCACGCTCACCAAGCCGTCGACGATGAGAATGGCTATGATCGATGGTTGTCCGAACGCCATCACAGATTTCCAGTTTCACGTATCGCTGTAAGCACCGATCCCAGGAAAGAACTGGTCGAACGATTATAGCTGATGCTCGAGTGTGATGGATAGCTAGACGTTTTTTGGCTGCTGAGACCTTGCCGACGAAAGCGTCAAAATCTGGCTGGAAGCGGCTCTCGGACCCGACTTGGAGTTTATAACGGTTTATAACTTTTTGAGCCCCGCCGTAGGGGTCCAAAAAAGCTATAAACTGTAAGCTAAGTCGTTGTTTTCGATGGTGGGCGCACTAGGGCTCGAACCTAGGACCCGCTGATTAAGAGTCAGCTGCTCTACCAACTGAGCTATGCGCCCATCGAAGTTGCAAGCGGTTGAACGCCGCGAGCGATCGGGGATGTAGCAAAGGTCCTCCCCCCTGTCCAGCGCCTTGGAGAAGATAATGCGCAGTTCCGATCAATGGTGGCTGTCAACGATGCCTCACGGGATCTGAAAGGCGCGGTTTACTGGCGATTGCGGCGGGAAGGGAGCTTCACAAAAAAACAGCGGACCCTTCGGCCCGCTGCTAAAAACTCCAGAAATCCTGAAAAGATCAGGCGGTCGCGCCGCCCGTCATGGCCTCGGGCTTGGTCTTCAGGCGCTTCACCATCAGCTTGTTCAGCGCGGCTATATAGGCCCGCGCCGAGGCGACCATGGTGTCGGGGTCCGCCCCCTTGGCCGTCACGGACTTCCCGGCCTCGCTGAGGCGCACGGAGACCTCCGCCTGCGCATCGGTGCCCTGGGTCACCGCATGGACCTGGTAGAGCTCCAGGGTGGCTGTGTGGGGCACCAGCGCGTGGATGGCGTTGAAGATCGCGTCCACCGGCCCATTGCCCACGGCCTGCCTGGTGACATGATTGCCCTCGATGTCGAGGGTCAGGGTCGCCATCTGCGGGCCCATGGTGCCGGCGATCACGGTCAGGGCCTCGACCTTGATGCGCTCGCCCGCATGGCCGATCTCGTCATCGACGAGGGCCTCGATGTCCTCGTCGTAGATGATCTTCTTGCGGTCGGCGAGATCCTTGAAGCGGTTGAAGGCGTCCTGCAGGGCGTTTTCGCCGAGCTCATAGCCCATTTCCTTCAGCTTGGAGCGGAAGGCGTTGCGGCCGGAGTGCTTGCCCATGACCAGCGAGGTCTTCGACACGCCGACGCTCTCGGGGGTCATGATCTCGTAGGTCTGAGCGTTCTTCAGCATGCCGTCCTGATGGATGCCGCTCTCGTGGGCGAAGGCGTTCCTGCCAACGATGGCCTTGTTGTACTGCACGGGGAAGGAGGTCACCGCCGACACGAGCTTGGAGGCGCGGGTCAGCATGCCCGTCTCGATATTGTTCACATAGGGCAGGATGTCGGCGCGGGTGCGCAGGGCCATCACCACCTCTTCCAGCGCCGCATTGCCCGCGCGCTCGCCGATGCCGTTGATGGTGCATTCGATCTGCCGGGCGCCGCCGTTGAGGCCCGCGAGGGTGTTGGCGACCGCGAGGCCCAGGTCATTGTGGCAATGGACCGAGAAGATCGCCTTGTCGGAATTGGGCACGCGCTCGCGCACGGTGCGGAAGATGCGCTCATATTCCTCCGGCACCGTATAGCCCACGGTGTCCGGGATATTGATGGTCGTGGCGCCCGCCTTGATGGCCAGCTCCACGGCGCGGCAGAGGAAGTCGATCTCCGTGCGGGTGCCGTCCTCCGCCGACCATTCCACGTCTTCGACGAGGTTGCGGGCGCGGGTGCACTGGGCGGTGATCATGGCGAGCACCTCCTCCGGATCCTTCTGCAACTTGTATTTCATGTGCAGGGGGGAGGTGGAGATGAAGGTGTGGATGCGCGGGCGCACCGCATGGCGCACGGCCTCGCCGCAGCGGTCGATGTCCTTGATGGCGGCGCGGGCGAGCCCGGCGACGCTGGCGCGCTTGACCCGTTTGGCGATGGCCGACACCGCCTCGAAATCGCCGTCGGAGGCGATGGGGAAGCCCGCCTCGATCACATCCACGCCCATGGCGTCGAGGAGGTCGGCGACCTCCAGCTTCTCCTCGAAGGTCATGGTGGCGCCGGGCGACTGCTCGCCGTCGCGCAGGGTGGTGTCGAAGATGATGACGCGGTTGGAGTTGCTGCCGGTCGCGGTGGGGTTGGATGGGTTTGTCATGGCTGGTCCTGCATATCGTCCCGGCGCAAGGGCTCGGGAAATCGGGGTATTCGTCTGCGCCTTCGATCCCCTGAGCGCCCAGGCAATGCCCGGCCGGCCCTCAGGGGCGGGTAAGCAGCAGCAAAAGGCCCGAAAGCTTTGAGGACAGCGCAACAGTCCGCGAGGCGTCAACGCCTGCGTGCGAACCGTTCATCTGGGTGGCCAAGTGCGCCACGGCGTCCTCAATCCTGATCATCCCCTGCTGGGATGCGGACACCATAGCCGAAAAGGGGCCTCTCTGACAAGCTGCGCCAAGGTTGCCGCCTGCCTCGCGAGGCAAAATGGCGCCAGGCGTGCGGGGGGGGGGCTGGCGGAATCTTGTGCGTGGAGTAAAACCCCCTCACACACCAGCAGCCCGGAGGCCATATGAGCGAGCGTCTTTCCATGCCGAAGGATAAAATCCGCATCCTTCTGCTTGAAAACATCAATGACAGCGCCGTGGCTCTCTTTCATGCGGCGGGCTACACCAACCTGACCCGCCTGACCAAGGCCCTCGATGGAGAGGCCCTGCGCGAGGCGCTGGAAGGCGTGCATGTGCTGGGCATCCGCTCGCGCACCCAGCTCACCGACGAGGTCTTCGCCAATGCCGACAGGCTGATCGCGGTGGGCTGCTTCAGCGTCGGCACCAACCAGGTGGATCTGGACGCAGGCCGCGTGCGCGGCATCCCCGTCTTCAACGCCCCCTATTCCAACACCCGCAGCGTGGCCGAACTTGTTATCGGCGAGATCGTGATGCTCCTGCGCCGCATCATCCCGCGCTCCGTGGGCGCCCATGACGGCGGGTGGGACAAGTCGGCGGATGGCAGCTTCGAGGTGCGCGGCAAGACCCTGGGCATCGTGGGCTATGGCAGCATCGGCTCGCAGCTCTCCAACCTTGGCGAGGCCATGGGCCTGAAGGTGATCTACTACGATCTCACCGACAAGCTCCGCCACGGCAACACCGAGCCGGTCGCCACCCTGGACGAATTGCTCGCCCAATCGGACATCGTGAGCCTGCATGTGCCGGAGACCCCGCAAACCGCGAACATGATCGGCGAAGAGCAGTTGCGCATGATGCGCAAGGGCTCCTTCCTCATCAACAACAGCCGCGGCACCGTGGTGGATCTGGACGCGCTGGCGGCCGCCCTCAAGAGCGGCCATCTGGCGGGCGCGGCGGTGGATGTGTTCCCGGTGGAGCCCGCCTCCAACAAGGAGCGCTTCGTCACCCCGCTGCAGGGCATCGACAATGTGATCCTGACGCCCCACATCGGCGGCTCGACCGAGGAGGCGCAGGAGCGCATCGGCGCGGAAGTGGCCAAGAAGCTGATCGAATACAGCGACATCGGCTCCACCCTCGGCGCGGTGAACTTCCCCCAGGTGCAATTGCCGCCCCGCCCTGCGGGCACCCGCTACATCCATGTGCATCGCAATGTGCCGGGCATGCTGAACGCCCTGAACCAGGCCTTCTCCAAGCGCGGCCACAACATCGCCTCGCAATATCTCCAGACCTTCGGGGACCTCGGCTATGTGGTCATCGATGCGGAGGGCGACCACACCGAGGCGCCGCAGATTCTCGAGGAGCTGCGCGCCATTGATGGCACCATTCGCGCGCGCCTGCTTTACGAGCGTTGATTGTCCTTACTGACCTGGAGCATCCCATGAAGGCCGTTCTCGCCCCCCTGCTGCTCTCCCTCGCGCTCGCTGGCTGCAACGCCAGCGCGCCCGTCGTCATGGCGCCGCAGCCGGCCTCCACCAACATCACCCCGCCCGACTTCAAGCTGCCCGAAGGGCGCGGCTGTTCGGGGGATGTGGCGCGCTGGCAGGCGATCCAGCAGAACGACCTCAACATGGGCCATGTGAATCAGAAGGTTTACGACGAGATCCAGCGCGAGATCGCCGCCGCCGCCAGCGCCTGCCAGGCGGGCCGCGATGGCGAGGCGAGCGCCATGGTCAGCGCCTCCAAGCGCCGCCACGGCTATCCGGGCTGAATGAGAGGCGCGTCACGCCTCTATGGTTCCTTTTGACACCATGACCGCAGCGCCACCCACCGAGGCGTCGACAAGCGCGCCACCGGCGATCTGCAGCCGCAGGTGAATGATGCTCGGGCGACCCATCTCGAAGCCCTGTTCGATGATCAACAGATGGTCCCCGTCCTCCGGCTGCTCGAATTGCGCCGCGACCCCCGCGAAGGCGGCTGCGGCCGATCCGGTGGCCGGATCCTCGGTGATCCCGAGCCCCGGGGCGAACATGCGCGCATGCACATGGCTGCCCTCGCGCACGACCTCCTTCGTATAGAGATAGGCCGCCGGACGGGCGCCGGAGAATGTCGTGGGAAACAGCGCGGGATCGGGGCTGGCCCGCCCCATGGCCTCCAGCGAGGCGACCGGCACGAAGGTGAAGGGATTGCCCGCGCTCCAGACGCTGGACCGGTGGGCGTCAAAGCCGATGTCGGAGGGCTTCAGCCCCAACGCGGCCGCCAAAGCGCCCGCCGTCGGCCCCTCGCCAAGACATTCGGGCAGGCTTGGCAGGGCGAAGCTCGCCTGCGTCGCCTGGCCCCTCTGGCGGCGCACCGTGCAGGAAATCGCCCCCACCGGCTCCTCGATGACCACGGTGAGCCCCTGCCCCCCAAGCATCTCGGGCGCCCGCAACTCGCCGATGAGGACCGCCGCGCCAATGGTGGGATGGCCCGCGAAGGGCAACTCCCGCGTGGGCGTGAAGATGCGCAGCCGCGCGGTGTTCACGGGATCCAGCGGATCCAGCACGAAAACCGTCTCGGAGAGGTTGAACTCCTGGGCGATGGTCTGCATGCGCTGCTCGCTCAACCCCTCGCAATCCGTGACCACAGCCAGCGGATTGCCCGCGAAGGGCCTGTCGGTGAAGACGTCGAGCGTGTGGAATGTCCGGCGCAAGGGGGGCTCCTGCCATGTGTCGCATGGCGCCAACGATCAGCATCGCGCGACCCCCACCCCTCACCCCTCCCCACTGTTTAGACCGGATACATAGTGGACAGGTGTTCGGAGACATAGTGGACACTTTCCCGATCTCAGAGAAAGGAGATCGGGATGCCGTTTCGCGAGGTGTCTGCGATGGATTCGAGACTGGAGTTTGTTTGTCTGGCGGGG
>CANCSY010000028.1 GCA_947380915.1 Beijerinckiaceae bacterium | reverse complement strand
AATTTATTGATGGAAGCTGCGATGTTAGATAAGAAGCTCAACGGAACTATCCTTTCCTTGGAAGTTGCCACCTTGTGCGGCTCCATTTTCGTTTCATTCGCGGTGCTGCCTCCAACACCCGCTATTGCTCAAAGCCCTTGTGGGCGGGCTATAATGCTGAACGGCTACAACACCCGCTTTGACCGCAAGACCGTGGATGACCTTGACCGGAACAATGTTGACGACGCCTGTAAGAAACACGAGCAAGAAAACAAGGCGGTCCAGGAACTTGCGCAAATCCGTGTCAAGGCACGCCAGCAATGGCGAGCTTTAGATTACAAGCTCCAGCAGTGTATCAATGACGCACTACGGGCGGAAGCATCAAGCATTGAGCGCAAGATAGAAGATGGGATCCTGCCGGTTTTTGAGAACACTATCGGTTATCTGAATGCCCGTCAGATCAAATGCTAGCCTTGTGAATTTGAAGGTTAACTCGTGAACTTACGTCTATCGATGTGCTTGGTGATCACGCCTCCTTTCGAGGCTCGGGCAACCTATCTAAGAATTTCCATTTTAATGATAGTGTCATTAAATCTTATTTTGTCCAAAACTCCCATCCCGTCGTAGACATCACCAACTACAGTATAAACTCCTTTAAGGTGTGGAGCACCTTTCAGAAGTATAAAGAATTGACTATTTGCTGAGTTTTCGTCTTGTTTTAATCTCGTCATAGCGACGGTCCCTCTTGGGAAAGCTGAACCCGATGGCTCTAAGGGAAGGTTTCTCAACGTAGAGCCCCCTCGTCCTGTGCCAGTAGGATCTCCAGTTTGAACCACGGAACCAGGTATAACCAAATGAAACACCACTCCATTATAAAACTTATTATCGATGAGTTTTTTAAATTGTGCTACATTTCGACTGGTTTCTGGGCGTAGGTTTATACGAAACGTTCCCTGACTTGTTTCAACAATAACCATCTTCTCAATTTGCTGAGCTTGTGCAACGGAAAATAGTGATCCGCAGGTCAGAAAAATTAGTAAGAACGTTCTAATCACTGTTAAACCTCCAATTTCGATTTTCGAACCCAGCACCGAGCTGTGACGATTCCTATGGTTGCACTCTACCAGGCGATCCAGAAGTAGGCTGAGCCCCTGCTTGCCCTGGCGCAGCGGTAGCTCGTTGTGCGCCACCACCCGTTGATGCAGGGATTGGCGCCTGAACCGTACCAGCAGGTGGTGGGGTGCCAGGTGTCTGAGCCCCTGCTTGCCCCGGCGCAGCGGTAGCTCGTTGTGCGCCACCACCCGTTGATGCAGGGATTGGCGCTTGAACCGTACCAGCAGGTGGTGGGGTGCTAGGTGTCTGAGCCCCTGCTTGCCCTGGCGCAGCGGTAGATCGTTGTGCGCCACCACCCGTTGATGCAGGGATTGGCGCCTGAACCGTACCAGCAGGTGGTGGGGTGCCAGGTGTCTGAGCGCCATCGGTAGGTGGTGATCCACTTGACGACTGGGCTAACCCTGGGTTTGGCGCCCCTCCTGGGGTAGAAGGCGACATTTCGACCACGGGTGCGCTATCGTAGAGGACCATTGATCCAATTCGTTCTGAGGTTCCCCCCTGCCTATCAGCAGCATCCCTCGAACCTGAGCCTGCCCCTGCACCTCTATAATCAGGTGGAAATCCATAATTCGCTTGAGGCGGCTGTGCAATTACGTTTTGCTGCGGGTAACTGGGCAAGGACATCGGTGGGAGTCCGCCAGGCGGAGGCATCTGTGGAACGCCATTATTATTCGTCACATTCAAGGCATTTGGATTCCGTTGCGAAGCATCTGATTGGGAGCCGTTAAATAGAGTACTGGGCGAACTTGGGGCACTATCTCCAGAGAGTATGGAGCTTCCAGTCCATGCACCTTTGGTTGCCCTGCTATCCACTTTAAGGCTAGCGATATCGACATTACGCTCTTTCAGAAATTTCAGATGGTACTCAATTTCATCGATGTAAGCTCCGCCGATGCACTCGACGCTCCCCTTGCAGGCAGTTACTTTTTTCTTCAGCGCCTCTTCGCGAGATTGTGCCTGACGGTTTGGCTGCAACATCGGCTCACGTAGTGAATTTATCAACCCTGTCCGGTCGCGCAATAATTGCAAATCCCTTTGAAAGCTTTGTAGCGTCTCAGATTTGCAAATAGCCATTGAGGCTTCGTCTCGTGAGACGGAGCAAGCATCCAATGCTCTTGCCGGCACCGCTCCCAGATAGAACGCCTGTAAGGATAGCCACCCTATGCCAACCCAATTAGGGACTTTTTTCATTTGGTCGTTCCAGCAAGAGATGCAGAGCTAATCTACTTTAACAAAAGTCTTAAGTAAACAAGAGTAGGAACTGCAATCCCCAATGTTACATTATTGGAGCTCTGAACAAGGTGTTGCGAAACGCGTCCTTCAGATAAACTCTTGATTCAGAATCTGAAAACAGTGTCCTACATCGGCTACCTAGGATGATCTAAAATGAGAGACTGCATTTTCTACCTCCCGACAGCCAGGCACCGCGGAGACATCCTCAACCGAGTGTACTCCATCGTGTTAATTGCGCCGCTTTTCGCAAATGTCGCAGTAGGAGGGGAGAGCCGCCTTCCGCCCTGCCCAGTGAATTATTCTCCTGAATGGAACCAATGTTTTGGTATCGTAACTCCACTCAAAGGTGAAACGTATGCCGGCGAGTGGAAGCAGGGTAAACTGCACGGGCAGGGTATGATGCTCTTACCGAATGGTGCTCGATACGACGGTGACTTCGTAGAAGGAAAGCCGCATGGGCAAGGGACCTTGGTTTTCCGCAACGGTGATACCTACACTGGTAATGTTGAAAATGATCGACTTGAAGGGTATGGATTTTTAAAATTCGCCAACGGTGATGAATATTTGGGTGAGTTTGTTAATTCTAAAAAGAATGGGTCTGGTGTTTATAAATTTGCCAACGGAGCCAAATTTACTGGCATATTTATCAATGAACAGTGGCAGGGCGATGGCTCATTGCAAATGCCTGATGGTTCAAAATATTATGGAAATTTCAGAGATTCTCAATTTGAGGGAACGGGAATTTTGATTGGTAATGATGGATCACAATATTCTGGGGAGTTCATCCAAGGGTACAAGCATGGTCAGGGGAAGCTAATTCAAGCCAACGCAACTCGTTATAGTGGTGAATTCAAATTGAATTTTTTTGATGGAAACGGGACCCTTATAACGCCAGAGGGCGCTATATATCGAGGTAATTTTCGGGCTGGAAAAAAACACGGTCAAGGACTATTGAATTTTTCCAATATAACAAGAACGCGACCTACTTTTTCAGTGTACGGAAAAATTGGAAAGCCCAAAATCGATACATCTCAAATTGTACAATATGAAGGGGATTTCGTCGATGATGCCATTACAGGTACAGGAATTGTTGAATATGCTAGTGGAACAGTTTATGAAGGTGCCTTGATAAACGGATTGAATGATGGGTTTGGAAAGCTAAGTTTATCTGATGGTACAATTATTGAAGGTACGTATTCTGATAAGGAAATTGCTGGAGCAGCCACTGTAATATTTAAAGATGAAGTGGATTACTCTGAGCGGTTTTATGAGGGGCGTCCTTATGGGACTTCTTTTCTAAGGTTCCCTAATGGCGAAGCATACGAGACTACGATTCAAGTAAACAACACAACCAGAATTTCAGCCGCGAAAGTGAAAAGATATGTCGGAGAATTCTCGAATGGACTTCCTAGCGGAAACGGTACATTTTACGACGTTAAAAACATGCCGATCAGACAAGGGGCTTGGAATAATTGGAAGCCTGTTGGGCGATGATGCATTTCATCACTAGTCGTGTACGAACTGTGAAACTTTTAAAAATTTGCTATTTTCTTCTGAAAATCTCATATTATTGACCTATTCAATCGACCTTACGCAATCCGACCGACGACGATCGAAAAATCACACCAACTCCACCACCCGCCGCCTAGCATCTTTTGCAACTTCAATGTATCGCTGAGTGGTACTGAGAGCAGAGTGACCAGCAAGCATCTGAACGTCCCTTAGCGACCCACTAACGGTTGAAATCGTTCTCGCTCAATTGGTATCTCTGTCCGACGACCACTATGGCTGGAAGCGGCGACAAAGCCAAGAGCGCGCTGGTAGCTATAAAGTTGAGGTGATGTTGATGCGTCTCATTGCTCTGCTATTTATGCATCCAATGTTTGCCTGGGAGCGTTGGATTTGATCAGCTCCGCGCCTTAATTTGTGGTATTCAGATACCGTAAATTACAAAGTAGTTACAAATATTTTCTAAGTATCTGTTTTATTAGAAGATTTAGACTTATAATTACTGAGTGGGAGTGAGGGGAGTTTATAGGTGCTTGATTGGCCGAGATTTTCACTTTTTAAGTGTCAATCTCGGAACATACTCATTTATTGAGTTTTTTGATTATGAGATTTTTTAGTTACACTTGGACTTGCATTTTTGAGGCACGAATCGTTATCATATTTCCATAATGGAGGTGTGGGATGAATGTCGCTTTGATATTTGATAAATCCGCTTTTGTTCAAATACACCTTTACTTTGCAATCACAGCCTTTTTTATTGGTGCGTTGCAGTTGATTGGAACAAAAGGAACAACTGCCCATAAAACATTGGGTAGGTTATGGGTAATGATGATGCTCATCATTTGCTTGACCTCTTTTTGGATAAAAGGGTTGATGCCAAATAGTATTTTTTGGGGTTATTCGCCCATCCATTTGCTGAGCATTTTTGTTCTTATTCAAATTTGCTTGGGCATCTATTTTGCTAGATTAGGAAACATCTCAGGGCACAGAAAATGCATGACTTATACATATATTGGCGGCCTGATCATCGCAGGTGCTTTTACTTTTTATCCGGGCAGGCTTCTGTATGAAGTTTTAATTGCTTCATCGTTGCATAATTAAACTGGTCGGACATTGGCCAGCTTCACTTGCACACGCTTTTGATTAAGCGTTGGCTCTCGCGCTGGGTGGTCACGACGAAGGCGCGCCCGGCGAAAGAGGCAAAGGGTTTTATGGCGCCTATTTCAGGGATCTGGATGGCAACAAGCTCGCGGTCTTCTGCATGGTGAAGCCGCCACTCTGATCACCCCGCCGGCGCGGCGCTCTGGACCTGCCCTGTGAAGCCCGGGACATGTCGCTGCGCCAAAGCGGTGATCGTCGCGTCGTCGCAGGGCGTCCTGGTGGCGATGGCCCAGAGGAGAAACTGGCCGGGGCGGGACACAACGGCGATCTTGGCGAAGCCCGCCTCCTGCAAGGCGGCCAGCAGGGTTTTGGCCGAGAAGCCGGTGCGATGGGCCATGTAGAGATTGCCCTTGCGCATGGATTCACGGTGGCCAAAGAGCATGTCGATGGGCGTGATCGGCCCCATGCCCGACACATAGGCGGTTTCCCCCAGGCCTCGCGTGGTGATGAACTGGGCGACGGCTTGCAGGTCCGGGCAGGTTATGGAGAGAAATCCGCCGGCCCCCAGCACCCGCTTGAATTCGGCCAACGCCAGCGGAACCTCGTGCGGATACAGATGCTCGATATTATGCGAGGAGTAGACGGCGTCCATGGCGCCTGTTTCGACAGCCGACAGATCCGTGATCGTGCCGATGAGGTCGGGGGACACCGAAGGGTCTATGTCCAGGCGAATCTCGGACCAGTCGTCGCCATCAAAGCCGGGGGTCTTCGGACCCTTGCGGCCGGGGCCGCATCCAACGTGCAGGAATGTGCGCATGGTCATCCATTCAGACGGCTGATGCCATCAAAGGCTGCGGTTTTGTAACATTCCGCCAGGGTTGGATAGTTGAAGACGGCGTCGGCGAGATAATCGATGGTGCCATTCAGCGCCATGACCGCCTGACCTATATGGATCAGTTCGGTCGCGCCCTCGCCCAGAATATGCACGCCGAGGATCTTGCGGGTTTCAGGATCGAAGATCAGTTTCAGCATGCCCGTGCGGTCGCCGATGATCTGGCCGCGCGCGATCTCGCGATAATTGGCCTTGCCGATTTCATAGGGCCTGCCTGCGGCCGTGAGTTCATCCTCATTGGCGCCAATGGTGGAAATTTCCGGCACCGTATAGATGCCATAGGGAAACAGGCCGATGCCATGATCATCCGCATCGCGGGCGTCGAAGGCATGCAGGGCCGCCGCGCGTCCCTGCTCCATGGAGGTGGACGCCAGCGACGGGAAGCCGATCACATCGCCAACGGCATATATGTTTTTCGCGCTGGTCTGGTAGTGCGCGTTGATCACGATCTTGCCGCGCGGATCAAGCTCCACACCCGCCTTGTCAAGCGCCAGCCCCTCTGTGGCGCCCGTGCGGCCGATGGCGTAGAGCGCGGCTTCCGCATGCAGCAGCTTGCCGCTTTTAAGGCGCACTTCAACCGGGGCGCGCGCGCCCTCCACCACTTCCACATGATCCACTTCTTCGCCAAGGCGCATGGTCACGCGGTTCTGCTGGGCGATATAGGTGAGCGCCGCCGAGATCTCGTGATCAAGGAAGGGCAGCAGGGTCGGCCGTTTGTCCACGATGGTCACGCGCACCCCAAGGGCTGCGAACATGGTGGCGTATTCGACGCCGATCACGCCCGCGCCGATCACGATCAGCGAGCGAGGGATCTGGCGCAGTTGCAGAATGTCGTCGCTGACCATGATGCGCTGGCCGTCGAAGGTGATGTGGGAGTCGCGCGTTGCGTTGGTGCCGCAGGCGATCACCACCTTGTCGGTCTGGATGATATGTTCTTCCTCGCTGCCGTCATCGAGGCGAATGTGATGGGCGTCGATAAAGGAGGCTTCGGCTTCGATTAGCTGCACACGGTTGCGGGCCAACTGGGTGCGGATGACGTCGATCTCGCTGCGGATCACCTGTTCCACGCGAAACAGAAGATCCTCGATCTGGATGTCCTGCTTGACGGTGTAGGAAGAGCCATAGATCCCGCGTTCGCGAAAACCCGACAGATGCAGCACCGCCTCGCGAAACGTCTTGGAGGGGATGGTGCCGGTGTTGACGCAGACGCCGCCGACAACCCGCCTCTTTTCGATGACGGCGACCCGTTTGCCCAATTTGGCGGCCTGAATGGCGGAGCGTTGGCCCGAGGGGCCTGAACCAATAACGACAAGATCATATTTCATGGTGTGCGGCTGCTTGTGATGTCAAAGATGATTTTAGTTTCGTGACCCTGCGTCTACTTGTCAATCAAATGCGCGGCGATTTAATTTCTGATAAAGCAATGTTTGTTTGTTTTTTAGTATTATTTTTTTTCCATGTTTTGTCGTGTCATGCGGCTGCAATCCTGTTGTATCATCGGTTTCACGTAGTTGTGATTGTCATTTCCGTTGCGTGTCGATGCTGCGAGGGTCGGCGTGGTTTCCGTCTCGCCACCGCATACCGTTCCTTCGCTTCGGCGCAATGGGTGAAAACCAGCCGTTATTTTTCCGATTTGCAGGCTGTTCAGGTCATTTCAGAAAACACACCTCCGCAATGATGCTTGTTGCGTAATGTATTAAACAAAAAAGTATCAAACTCTCAAATGCGTATATCTCTCAAAAGACTTGCAAGTCAGGGCCCACTCAAGGCAATCTGGAAGCACATATGCGTGATATCAGGGCAAGCGCGGATCAATTCTGTTTGTCTCGTTTCGCGCGGAGTTGTGCCCCCCATGATTGGACGTGACATGCTGCAACATTCCCCGCACGAAGATCCCCATCCCACGATCATTCATCGGTTGATCCACGATACCGATCATCAGGCGTTCAAGGTCTGGACCTGGTTGATCAATGTGCTGATCTATCTCTCCTGCGTGGCGATCGCGTTGGAGTCGGTCGAGGCGATCCGCGCTGAATATCATGTCGAGCTCGCTACTTTCGAATGGGCCTCTGTGGCTTTCTTCACGCTGGATTACTTCTTCAACATCTACACGGCGAAGAACAGGCTGAAATATATCACGAGCTTCTGGGGTCTTGTCGATCTGCTTTCGATCCTGCCGTCCTACCTCATGCTCTTCAATTTCTCCTCGATCAGGGCCACCAAGATCCTGCGCCTGCTGCGCGTGATCCGTATTCTGCGTGTGCTGAAACTTGCTCGCTCCGCCATGCAGGACGTCAATGCGGCGCGTGATGGCAAGACCAACCGCATAGCGGCCAATCTGCGCATCTATTTCATCGCGCTGTTCTCAGTTCTGATGATCTCCTCCACCCTGATGTTCTATGTGGAGGGCAGTCTTTATACGCCGGAGACAATCGCTGAAGCCCAGTTGCATCTGGATGCGATTTCCGAGGCCAAGGGCGAGCCTGCCGGTACGGTGAAATATGTCCCGACGGACCCGATCACCGGCGCTGCGATCCCCGAAGAAAAGCGTTTCTACACGTCTATCCCCGAGGCCATGTGGTGGTGCATCGTCACGCTGACGACGACGGGCTATGGCGATCTTTATCCCGTCACGATTGGTGGACGCATGATCGCAGCCGTCACCATGTTGCTGGGCTTGGTGCTCTTCGGCATGTTGATGAATATCGTGGGCAAGACGCTCATGGTCATGCTGTTCGGCGAGCCCGTCGGCCATGAGAAGGAAGAAGAGCATAAGACGCCCGAAGAGAAGGTCAAGGCGGCCTTCGATCTTCTGGCCGATGCGGGCGTCATCACCTACAAGGCGGCCTATGCGCTCAAGGACCTGCCGACTGACGAGATCGCCCAGCGTCTGGACACTGATAAAATCTCGGCCTGACTCGCCTCCCGGCAGCGCAGGCTGCTGGACATTTGACGCTTTGGCCCGGCCGCCTTGCAGCCGGGCCATTTCTTTTGGGGATGGCGTGGAGCAGCAATCGCTCGACTTTCCCGCCGGGCTTTGACAGGCTCGCGTCCTGCGAGGATTCGACGCAAACGCGGATGGCGCCCCATGATTTTGATGCTGATTGGCCTGATCCTGTTTCTGGGCTCCCACTCCCTGGGGATTTTCCCTGATGTGCGCCGCCGCCTGATCGAAGCGCGGGGCATGGGGACCTACAAGATGGGCTACCGCATCGTGGCGCTCATCGGCTTCGTGCTGATCTGCTACGGCTTCGGGGTCTATCGCTCCGAAGGCTGGATGCAGCTCTGGACGCCGCCCCGGGGCATGCGGCATCTGGCTCTGCTGCTGATGCTCTTCGCTTTCATCGCGCTGGCGGCCTCCGGGCCCAAGATGGGCTATATCAAGATGCGGCTCAAGCATCCCATGCTAGTGGGGGTAAAGACCTGGGCGCTTGCCCATCTGCTCGCCAACGGGGATCTGGGCGGCATGATCCTGTTTGTGTCCCTGCTCGCCTGGGCGGTGGTGGACCGCATCTCCTACCGCTGGCGCCCCGATGATGTGTTGGTGGACGCGCCCGCGCCGAATGTGCGCGTGGATGTGCTCGCGGTGGTGGCGGGCGGCATCGCCTATGTGGCGATGCTGTTCCTGCATCCCTGGCTGATCGGGGTGGCTGTGCTGGGGTGAGGAACATGAAGGTTGTCTCGGTCAGTTCCGCCTCCACCCATCGTTTTTCCAAAACGGTCGCCGACGGGATCACTTTGCTCGAAGGTCTGGGTGTCGAGGGCGACGCCCATTGTGGCGCGCTGGTGAAGCATCGCTCGCGGGTGGCGGTCGACCCTTCGCAACCGAACCTGCGTCAGGTGCATCTGATCAGCGAGGAATGGCTGCAGGAGCTGGCGCTCGCGGGCTTCCATGTGAAGCCCGGCCAGTTGGGTGAAAACATCACCACCACAGGCCTCGACCTGATCCGCCTGCCACTTCATGCGGTTCTGCGGTTCGGACGCCACGCCGCCGTGCGGGTGACAGGCCTGCGCAACCCCTGCGCCCAGCTGGACCGCTTCCAGCCCGGCCTGATGGCGGCGGCGCTGGAGCGGGACGCCAATGGCGCCCTTGTTCGCAAGGCGGGGATCATGGGCGTGGTGATCGCGGGCGGTCTGGTGAGGTCGGGAGATGGCATCGAGCTGATGCTGCCCGAAGGCTCGTTTCAGCCGCTGGAGCGGGTCTGAGGGGCATTTCTGGTCTTGCCGACATGGCGCTGCGAGCATCCCCCCATAAAAAAACCGCGCGCCGGATGGGGAATCCGTGCGCGCGGGGCAGGTAAAAGAGGCAAACGGGAGGAATGCCGGCAAAGTTACGTGGCTGGATCTTGGCTGGATCAGTTCACGGTCGCGTGATCATTTCTCCAATGCGTCCAGCTTCGCCTGCGCCGTCGCCACGCCTTTGGCGAGGGCCTGCGTATAGAGGCTGCGGGCGCGGCCGGGGTCGGGTTTCACGCCCTTGGCGTTCATGCGGGCGAGGCCCCGGGGGTCGTAGGTTTCTGCCAGAGCCATGAGGGCGTTGGCGTCGCCGCCCTCGATGGCCCGCTCGAGGATCAGGCGCGCTCCATATATATCGCCATCACGCATGGCCTGGGACGCCTTGTCGCCGAGACGGCGAAGGTCCGCGTCGCTGAGAGGGGGGACGGTGGGTCGCAGGGCCAAAGCAGGGGCTGGGGTGGTCGCCGGGGCTGGAGCGGTCACCACAGTCGGCGGTGGCGCCACCGCCAGCGGCGGGGCCAGGGTCATGGGCTCGGCGACCCGCGCCATGGGGGTCGGAGCCTCTAGAACAGGTGTTGGCGAGAGGGCGGGCGCCGGGCTCGCCATGGGCGTCGCCGTCGGCCGCGCGGGTGGCGTCGCCGGAGGCTCCGCCTCTTTCACGGGCGCATTGGCGAAGCGCGCCATGGCGGCGGCCAGCTTGGCCTGGGCCCCGTCGCGCTCTTCCTCTGCGCTGACAAGAGGCTTTTGCGACGCGGCGATGGGCGCCGCCGGGGCAAGCTCCACAGTCGGCACCCTGGCGGGACGAAAGAGCAGGGCCAGCAGCACGGCGGTTGCAAAGGCGCCTGTCAGGAGCGCGGCTTGGGGCAGGCCGAAGCGTCGGATTGTCTGGGACATGTTAACCTGGTTGAGGCGGTTCATCGGGCGGTTCCTTCTCACCGGGAGCGGATGCCGTAGGGCGAAATCCCTCCGGCAAGGGGTTCCGCCACGCAGGACGGGGTTTCTCGCTCCCCAACAAATCGTCCCTGATTGAGCCGGGGATATGGCGGAGCCCGGGCGACGGCGTGATCAAAGCGGTTGCATCAAGGCGCCTTGGCCATGGAAATCCCGGTCAGCCCAACAACTGCTCGCCTTCCGGGCGCGCGCGTGGTAACCGACCAGTGCGGCCAGAGGCGCCGCCGCCACCTAGACGGGACCGAGCAAGACCATGTCCGATATTTTCCGCGAAGTGGACGAGGAAGTCCGCCGCGACAAGGCGCTGCAGTTCTGGTCGAAATACCAGACCCTGTTCATCGCGCTCGCATTCGCTATCGTGGCCGCATCTGCGGGCTGGCGCTTCTACAAGGACGGCGAGCGCGCCAAGGCGGAAGCCGCCGGCGCCAGCTACGAGGCCGCCCTCCAGCTCTCCCGCGAGAACAAGTCCGCCGAGGCGGACGCCGCCTTCCAGGACCTCATCAAGCAGGGTACGCCCGGCTATGCGCTGTTGGCCCGTTTTCGTGGCGCCGCAGATGTCGCAGTGACCGATCAGGCCAAGGCGGTCCAGATTTATGATGCGCTGGCGTCGGACGCCAGTGTGCCCGTTCTCATGCAGGACATCGCCCGTCTGCGCGCGGCCATGCTGCGCCTCGACGAGGCTGACGCCGCAGAACTGAAACGCAGGCTTGAGCCGCTGGCGGCGCCCGGCGCCCCCTTCCGCAACAGCGCCCGCGAATTGCTCGCCTATGCGGCCTTCAAGGCGGACGATTTCGAGGCGGCGGGTCGCTGGCTCGATCAGATCGTTGTCGATTTGCAGGCGCCCGCAGGGCTGCGCCAGCGGGCGGAGACCTTGCTGGGCCTCGTGGCCGCCAGCAAAACTCGCTGATCCCCGGCTCGCCCCTGTCGCGGCGCGCCCAATTTACTATGTAAGGGCCCATGTCTTTCACAGTCGCCATCATCGGCCGGCCCAATGTCGGAAAATCCACCCTCTTCAACCGACTCGTCGGCAAGAAGCTGGCGCTGGTCGACGACCAGCCCGGCGTCACCCGCGACCGTCGCGAGGGCGAGGCCCATATCGCCGACCTCACCTTCACCATCGTCGATACGGCGGGGCTTGAGGAGGGCGACGTCGCCTCCCTGTCAGGCCGCATGCGCGCCCAGACCGAGGCCGCCATCGAAATGGCGGACGCGATCTTCTTCATGATCGACGCGCGGGCGGGCATCACCCCCACGGACCGCTATTTCGGCCAGTTGGTGCGCCGCTCCGGCAAGCCCATCATCCTCATCGCCAACAAGGCCGAGGGCAAGGCGGGGCAGGCGGGCGCAGTCGAGGCTTTCGAGCTGGGCCTGGGCCATCCCATCCCCCTCTCCGCCGAGCATGGGGACGGGGTCACCGAACTCTACGACTGCCTGCGCGAGGCCCTGCCCGAGCAGACCGCTCTGCCCGCCGAGGAGGAAGAAGAGGCCGAGATCCGCCTCATCCTTGGCGAGGAGGAGGACGGCTCGGAACTCGATACGACCAAGCCCCTGCGCGTGGCGGTCATCGGCCGCCCCAATGCGGGCAAGTCGACCCTGCTCAACCGCATTCTGGGCGAGGACCGGCTGCTGACCGGGCCGGAGGCTGGCATCACCCGCGATTCCATCGCGGTGGAGTTTCCCTGGCGGCGCCGCGATGGCAGCGACCGCAAGATGAAGATGTTCGACACGGCGGGTCTGCGCAAGCGGGCCAATGTGCAGGGCAAGCTGGAAAAACTCGCCGCCGCCGACGCCCTGCGCGCGGTGCGCTTCGCCGAAGTGGTGGTGGTGCTGCTCGACGCCACGATCCCCTTCGAGAAGCAGGATCTGACCATCATCTCCCTCGTCGCCAACGAGGGGCGTGGCCTGGTGATCGGCCTCAATAAGTGGGATCTAGTGCCCGACCAGAACAAGCGCCTTCTGGAACTGCGCGAGGAGGCTGACCGGCTTCTGCCGCAGGTCAAGGGCTCGCCGGTCGTGCCGGTCTCAGGGCTTACGGGCGTGGGCGTCGAGAAGTTGATGGAGGCGATCTTCAAGGTCCATGAGACCTGGAACATCCGCATTTCCACGGGTCGCCTCAACCGCTGGCTTGCGCCTGTCATCGAGAAGACGCCGCCGCCTGCCGTCTCCGGCTGGCGCATCAAGATCCGCTACATGACCCAGCCCAAGGCCAGGCCCCCCCATTTCGTGATCTTCGGCAACCAGCTCGATGAGCTGCCGACGAGCTATGAGCGGTTTCTGATCAATGGCTTGCGCGAGACCTTCTCCCTCCAGGGCGTGCCGATCCGCATTTCGACCCGCAATTCGAAGAACCCCTTTGACAAGGGTAAACGCCGCATCTGGTGAGGCGCCGGTCGGCGGGTGGCTGCGGCTCTCTCCGGGGGGCCACGCTCGCCGCCTGCAGGTCGATCAGCTCGGCCACTGCGCGCAGTTTCTCGACGCTTGCGCCGACTTCAAGACGGATCGCATGATCGGCGCCTTGCTGGTTGAGATCCGCCATAGCATAGTTAAGATCCAGCCAGGCATTCCAAAGGTGTTGCGCCGTGCGGCGCAAGTCATGGTCTTGCATGAACGAAATTCCATCAGGCAGAGCGCCCGAATACATGCTGACCGCAGCATTAATTTGCCGCAAGGGCGGCAATGCTTCGAAATAGTTTATTTCAATTAACCATGTTTTGATGGCACAGCGGAGGCTGAAGCTTATATGCAGGCTTCGTCTCGGCTATATTCTCGAGTTACTTCAATCGGGCGCGCGCCAGCTCTTGATGCGGTCGTCCTGGAAGTCATAGAGCCTGCCGCTTTCGGTGGACTCCGGATGGCACAAGGCCACCACCTTTGGGGCGAACTCCTCGGGGGTGCGCAGCGTCAGGGGATCCTCGCCGGGCATCAGGCTTGCGCGCATCTTGGTGCGCAGGGGGCCGGGGTTGGCGATCATCACGCGCACATTGGAGGTGTTGACTGTTTCCGCCGCATAGGTGCGGGCGAGCGCGTCGAGGGCCGCCTTCGAAACCGAATAGGGGCCGAGATAGGCGTTCATCGTCGCGCGGCTGCCGACCCCGGAGGTCACGAAGACGGCGCGGCCTGCGGTGGACGCGCGCAGCAGCGGATCAAGGGAGCGGATCAGCCGAAAGTTGGCGGTCACATTGATGGCGAAGACATTGTCCCAGTTGGGCGGATCCACATGGGGCAGGGGGGAGACGGGACCAAGAATGCCCGCATTGCCCACGAGAATGTCGAGCTTGCGCCAGCGTTCGAAGAGCGCGAGGCCGAGGCGATCGAGGGCGTCGAAATCCTTGAGGTCGCAGGGGACAAGGGTGGCCTCCCCGCCCAGGGCGCGGATCTCGTCGTCCAGTTCCTCGAGGGCCCCCTGGGTGCGGGCCAGCGCCACCACATGGGCGCCTTGCCGCGCCAGCTCCAGCGCAACGGAGCGGCCGATGCCACGAGAGGCGCCGGTGACCAGCGCGATGCGGTTTTCGAGGGGCAAGCTCATGGCGGACTCCGATGCGCCGGGAAACGCTTCAGCTTAACCTAGCCTGACAAAGGCGCCAGCGCATCAGCATAAACACATCCCCAGAAAGATTATCGATAAACCTTCACTATCAAGGCGCTAGCGGGGAAACCGGAATCAACATCAAAGGGACTTAAGCCATTTCCGCAAGCAACGAGAGCTGCCGCCGTGTCCCGTCGCCGCCCAGATCCGTAAGATTCGTGGGGTAATCGCCGGTAAAGCAATGGTCGGTGAATTGCGGGCGGGCGTTATTGCGCCCTTCTTCCCCCATGGCCTTGTAGATGCCGTCCACCGACAGGAAGGCGAGGGAGTCGCAGCCGATGTAGCGGCGCATCTCTTCCAGCGAATGGGTGGCGGCGAGCAGTTTCTCGCGGCTGGGCGTGTCGATGCCGTAGTAATCGGGATGGGTGATGGGGGGCGAGGAAATGCGGAAATGCACCTCCCTGGCGCCGGCGTCGCGCATCATCTGCACGATCTTCACCGAGGTCGTGCCGCGCACGATGGAATCGTCGATCAGGACGATCTTCTTGTCCTTCACCACCGAGCGGTTGGCGCTGTGCTTCAGGCGAACGCCCAGCTCGCGCACCGACTGGGTCGGCTGGATAAAGGTGCGGCCCACATAATGGTTGCGCACGATGCCCAGTTCGAAGGGAATCCCCGCTTCCCGCGCATAGCCGATGGCGGCGGGCACCCCGGAGTCGGGCACGGGCACGATCACATCCGCATCCACGCCGGATTCGCGAGCCAGTTGCGCGCCCATGTTCTTGCGCACTTCATAGACATGGCGGCCGTGGACGATGGAGTCGGGACGGGAGAAATAGATATATTCGAAGATGCAGGGCCGCATGGGCTGTGGCGGGAAGGGCTTGTGCGATTCGATGCCGCTCTCGGAGATCACCACCACCTCGCCATTCTCCACATCGCGGATGAAGCGGGCGCCGATGATGTCCAGCGCGCAGGTCTCGGATGCGAAGATATAGTGGCCGTCGAGTTCGCCCAGCACGAGGGGGCGAATCCCCAGGGGGTCGCGCACGCCGATGAGCTTCTTGTTGGTGATGGCCACCAGCGAATAGGCGCCCTCGAGTTGGCGCAGCCCCTCGATGAAGCGGTCGAGGATGCGACCCTTGCGGCTGCGCGCCACCAGATGGAGGATCACCTCCGTGTCGGAGGTCGACTGATAGATGGCGCCCTGCTTGATCAGTTCGCGGCGCAGGGTGATGCCGTTGGTCAGATTGCCGTTATGCGCCACCGCGAAGCCGCCGGTGTCGAGTTCGGCGAAGAGGGGCTGCACATTGCGCAGGATGGTCTCGCCGGTCGTGGAATAGCGCACATGGCCGACGGCGGCGTTGCCGGGCAACCGCTCGATGGTGCCGCGCGAGGAGAAATGGTCGCCCACGAGGCCAAGGCGCCGCTCGGAACTGAACCGCTTGCCGTCGAAGGCGACGATGCCCGCCGCCTCCTGCCCGCGATGCTGGAGGGCGTGCAGGCCCAGCGCCGTGATGGCGGCCGCCTCGGGATGCCCGAAAATGCCGAAGACGCCACATTCCTCGTGCAGGCGATCAGCCTCGAGGTCGAGATGGTCTTCACTGTGTGGGGAGTAAGCTTCGCTGAGCGTGTCGGAACCAGAGAACTGGGGGTGGCGATCCGAATGGCTCATCGCGATTCCTTTGGCTTGTCCGAGGACTGATCGTCTGGGCGGCGGGGGAGCGCTTGCAGACGAACCTTGAAGCAGTCAGGACATAAGGCTTGCGGAGCCGAATGTCAGCCCTGTCATAGCCGCTATTAACGCTTTGATCCAGCCGTCCCTGCATTCAGCACCGCGTCTATGCTCTGCGGCGAGTTCTCCGGACGGGCCTGACTGCGCTGCCCCGGCCGCACAGGCGCGGGCGTGGCCGCAGGAGCCTTGTCGTCGGTCTCGGCTGGCGGTTCGTCGCTTCCCTTCGGCTCTCTCTTGAGCATCTTCGACAGGGACTGGTCGAGATTTTCGGGCAGCATGGCCTCGAGCGCATTGCCCGTCGCCTCCAGCCAGGCGCGGGTCTTCGAAGTCTGCACCCAGGTCGGATAGGATTTTTCCGGCACCAGGAAGCTGAAAAAGACAAAGGCGATGGCGCAAAGCAGGAAGCCCCGGCCGGCGCCGAAAAGGAAACCCAGCGAACGGTCGAGCGCCCCGATCCGGGAATCCAGAATGAGGTCCGAAATTTTCACGGTGATGATCGACACGATCACCAGCGTGATCAGGAAGATGCCCGCTGCGGCGAGCGCCAGGGCGCCTTTTTCGTTGCTGACATATTCCTTCACATAGGGCAGGGCGAGCGGATGGAGCATGTAGGCGGCCACGGAAGCCGCCGCCCAGGAGGCGATCGCAAGAACTTCGCGCGTGAATCCGCGCAGCATCGACAGGAGAGCCGAGATCAGAACGACGACGATCAATCCGAGGTCTAGATAGGATGGCATCGGGCAGGCCTCATGTGAGCACGGCGGTCCGCCGTCCGCGACTCACCATTTTTATAACTTAACGGGGGGCTTGCGTCACTCATTCGCTGGCGAAATGCAAGGCGCCTGTGGAGTTTGGGTCGCCCTTTGACGCTTGATCGGGGCGAAGGGGGCCGCGCAGGCGCCTTGCATCCCGGGGGAAAACGTGTAGAAGCACCCTCATAGCACCGGCCGGAGGCTGAACGGAAGGTGGGCGTCAAGCTCGCAGGGTATAACCCGTCTTCCCGTGTCTCCGCCTTCGATATGTATTCCGTCGAGCCTTTCTCCGGGCTCGAAGGGCTCCGCGTCGGTGCTGCAACAGGCAGAGAAAGGCAGATCATGGCTCTCTATGAGCATATCTATCTCGCTCGTCAGGATGTCACGGCCCAGCAGGTCGAGGCGATGACAGAGCAGATGAAGACCGTCATTGAAGCGAATGGCGGCAAAATCGGCAAGGTCGAATACTGGGGCGTCAAGTCCCTGGCCTTCCGTATCAAGAAGAACCGCAAGGCGCACTTCACCCTCATCAACATCGACGCCCCCCCGGCCGCCATCACCGAGATGGAACGCCTGATGGGCATCAATGAAGACGTGCTGCGCCTGCTCACGCTCCGCGTCGAGGCTCACGAGGATGCTCCCTCGGCCATGATGCGCAAGCGCGACGACAGCGACCGTGACGAGCGCGGCGACCGTGGCGACCGCGGTGATCGCGGCGACCGTCGTGGTCCCCGTCCCGATCGTCCCCGCCGCCCCCGTGAGGATGGCGCTGTTGAAGGAGGGTCCTTCTGATGACCACTGCCGCCGCCCCCCGTCGTCCCTTCTTCCGTCGTCGCAAGTCCTGCCCTTTCACGGGCCCGAACGCGCCGAAGATCGACTACAAGGACGTCCGTCTCCTGTCCCGCTACATTTCCGAGCGTGGCAAGATCGTTCCCTCGCGCATCACGGCGGTTTCCGCCAAGAAGCAGCGCGAGCTGGGTCAGGCCATCAAGCGCGCGCGCTTCCTGGGTCTGCTGCCCTACGTCATCAAGTAATCACTTGAGATTAGCCCTCTCCGGTCCGCCGGGGAGGGTCCACGTCGGCCGCGCGGAATGGTCCGTGGCGGCTTGGTTGGGCGGTTGATCCGCTCTAACCGCTTTTCAGCGGGACAGCTCGGCGCATGATGCAGCGTATTCTCATAGCCCTCGGCGCCGGCATGGCGACCGGCGTGCTGTTTGTCCTTCCGTCGAAGGGCATGATGGCTGGCGTGTGGCTGAGCGTTCTCGCCCCCATGCCCCTGATGATCGCCTGCATGGGCTATGGTCTGCGGACCGGCCTCGCCGCAGCCTTGGTCGGCGCCTCCGCCTGCGCCTTGATGAAGCCCTCGCTCAGTCTTGTTTTCCTCGGCTCCACCGCCGGTCCGGCGCTTCTGCTCGCCTGGTTGAGCGTTCATGTGTTCGCGGGTGGCCGACGGCTCGATCCCGGCGGCTTGCTGGCCGCCGTGGCGACGATTTCCATCCTCGCTGTCTGGGGCATGCTCGCCTTCATCGGGGTGAGCTATGGCGGGCTCGACGAAGCGCTGGCCGAGATCTGCGCTGGCGTCCTCGAGGCCATGAAGAACATGAAGAGCATGGAGGATGGCGCCGGCGGCGTTGCGCTCGCCGATTTTGCCAAGATTCTGGTGGTGAGCGCGCCCGCCATCATGGCCTTCTGGAGCGTTCTCGTTCTTTCGCTGAATCTGTGGGCGGCCGGCCGGGTCACGATGATTTCAGGTCAGTTATCCCGGGCCTGGCCTGATTTGCCATCAACGCTGGTGCTGCCGCGCATCGCGCTGGCCGCTTTCGCTCTGGCGACCCTGGCTTGCATCCTGCCCGGCGAAAGCCGTGTGTTGGCTTCCTGCCCAGCGGTTGGCCTTGGCGTCGCTTTCGCCCTTCAGGGGTTGGCGGCGATCCACCGCCTGACCCGTGGCCGCGCTGGTCGGTCAGGCATGCTCACGGTGCTTTACGCGCTGATTTTCATCCTTTTCCCCCTGCCGCTCTTTGTCGCGGCGGGCGTCGGCGTCGCCGACAACGTCAAGCCGCTGCGGCGGTCCCCTCCCAAACCCACATCCACAAACCCCTAAGGAGAACACCATGCAGGTCATTTTGCTCGAACGCGTCGCCAAGCTCGGTCAGATGGGCGAAGTCGTCCGCGTCAAGGATGGTTACGCCCGTAACTTCCTGCTGCCCAAGGGCAAGGCCCTTCGCGCCAACGAAAGCAACAAGAAGCGCTTTGAATCCCAGCGTGTGCAGCTCGAGGCCCGCAACCTCGAACTGAAGAACGAGGCCCAGTCCGTCGCCGAGAAGCTCGATGGTCAGAGCTTCATCGTTCTGCGCCAGGCGGGCGAGACCGGTCAGCTCTATGGCTCCGTGTCGACCCGCGACATCGCGGACACGATCACCGCTGGCGGCTTCAACGTCGGCCGCAACCAGGTCGCGATCTTCACGCCCATCAAGACCCTCGGCCTGCATGTGATCCCGATCCACCTGCATCCTGAAGTGGAAGCCAAGATCACCCTCAACGTCGCCCGTTCGGCTGGCGAGGCCGAGCGTCAGGCCAAGGGCGAAGAGCTCTCCACCCGCGAAGAGACCACGATGGACGATCTGGGCCTCGAAGTCGGCGCGGCGCTGGCCGAGGCTGGCGACGACCGCTGATCCCTCATCAGACGGACATGGAAGCGCCCGGGCCTTCGCCCGGGCGTTTTCGTTTTCGGGGGCGGAGCCATAGTCAAGGCTGCGTTTTTGATTTTTTCGTTCCTGTGGATGGCGGGCAAAGCGCATCGCGCCCCTCGCCCCGAGCCTTCCACCATGCGACAAGTCTGGCGAGGCCCGGGGTGATCGGCTAGATTGATCCGGCTTCGGCCGCGTTGCGTCAGATCCCTCCATTGCAAGTGAAATCATGTCAGCCGTCGAAGATCTGGCGGGCCGTTTCGGCCTGGTGACCAATCCCCAGGCCGGGGCGCAGACCTATCGCACGCCGCCCCATAATGTGGAGGCGGAGCAGGCCTTGCTGGGCGCCATTCTCGTCAACAACGACGCTTTTGATCGCGTTTCGGACTTTCTGCGCGCCGAGCATTTTTCCGAGGAATTGCACCGGCGCGTCTTCGAGATCGCGGCGCAGTTGATTCGCGCTGGCAAGGTGGCGACCCCCGTCACCATGAAGACCTTTCTGGGCGAACACGATCTGGGCGGCGTCACGGTGCCGCAATATCTCGCCCGGCTCGCCGCCGAAGCGACGACCATCATCAACGCTGAGGATTATGGCCGCAGTATCTATGATCTGGCGACACGCCGTCGGTTGATCGTCATCGGCGAGGAGGTGGTCAACACCGCCTATGACGCGCCCGTGGACCTGTCCCCGCGCGAGCAGATCGAGGAGGCCGAGCGCCGCCTCTACGAAATCGCGGAACAGGGCCGCTATGATGGCGGCTTCCAGAGCTTCTCCTCGGCCCTGACCCATGCGGTGAACATGGCGGCGAAGGCCTATGAGCGCGAAGGCAAGCTCTCGGGCATTTCCACGGGGATGAGAGATCTCGACTACAAGCTGGGTGGATTGCAATCCTCCGATCTTGTCATCGTCGCCGGCCGTCCGGGCATGGGCAAGACGGCGCTGGCGACGAATATCGCCTTCAACATCGCCCAGGCCTACCAGTCGCAGATGCGGCCGGATGGATCGCTCGAGACCCTCAACGGCGGAATCGTCGGCTTCTTCTCGCTCGAAATGTCCTCCGAGCAGCTCGCCACCCGCATCATTGCGGAGCAGTCGGGCGTGCCCTCCTACAAGATCCGCCGCGGCGATATCACCGATGTGGAGTTTCAGGCGATAACGGAAGCCGCCCGGCAGATGCAGACCGTGCCCTTCTACATCGATCATACCGGCGGCATTTCCATCGCCCAGCTGACCGCGCGCGCAAGACGCCTGAAGCGCCAGCGCGGGCTCGACATGCTGGTGGTCGACTATCTTCAATTGCTGTCGGGTTCGAAGTCCAAGGGCGACAACCGCGTGCAGGAATTGACCGAAATCACCACAGGCCTCAAGGCGCTGGCGAAGGAGCTGAATGTGCCTGTCATGGCCCTGTCGCAGCTGTCCCGTCAGGTTGAAAGTCGTGAGGACAAGCGCCCGCAGCTCTCCGATCTGCGTGAGTCCGGCTCCATCGAGCAGGACGCGGACGTGGTGATGTTCGTGTATCGCGAAGAGTATTATCTCAAGAACCGCGAGCCGCGCCCCGGCAGCGAGGAGCATCTGGCCTGGATGTCCGAGATGGAGCGCGCCCACGGCAAGGCGGAAGTCATCATCGGCAAGCAACGCCATGGTCCCACCGGCATGGTGGAGCTGGCCTTCGAGGGCGAGTTCACGCGCTTCAGCGATCTGGCCGACGAAGACAAGATGCCGGAGCGTCTGGAGTGAGCGGATTGAACCCCGTCGCAGCCGCTGAATCCCAGGCCGAATTGATCATTGATCTGGGGGCGCTGGTCGCCAATTGGCGCAGCCTCGCCGCCCGCATCGCGCCCGCCGCCTGCGCCGCCGTGGTGAAGGCGGACGCCTATGGCGTGGGCGCCGAGCAGGCCGCAAAGGCCCTGTGCGACGCGGGCTGCCGCGTGTTCTTTGTGGCGCAACCCTCGGAGGGCGCCAAGGTGCGCGTCGTCGTGGGCGCGGAACCCGCCATCTATGTGCTGAACGGCCTCATCGGCGGGGCGGGACGGCTGGACCCCTATGGCGCCCATGATCTGCGTCCGGTGCTTGGTTCGCTTGAGGATCTGCGCATCTGGAGCGGGGGCGGTCTTGGCGGACGCATCAAGGCGGCTGTGCATGTGGACACCGGCATGAACCGGCTGGGCCTGCCCCAGGCCGAGGCGCTGTCGCTGGCGGGGCAGGTGGAGACGCTGGGGATAGATCTGGTGATGAGCCATTTCGTCTCCTCCGAAGAATCGACGGATCCCCTCAACGCGCAGCAGATCGCGCGTTTTGACGCCGTCCGCGCCGCTTTTCCCGGGCTGCGGGCCAGTATGGCCAATTCGGCCGGTCTGTTCCTCCCGCAGCGCCCTTTCTGCGACCTCGCCCGGCCCGGCTACGCCCTCTATGGCGGCAATCCCACCCCCGATGCGCCCAATCCCATGCGCGCGGTGGTGACGCTGCGCGCGCCCATCATCCAGACCCGGGAGATCGGGCTCGGCGAGAGCGTGGGCTACAATGCTCAATGGACTGCAAAGCGCGTCAGTCGTCTGGCGACCGTCGGGGTCGGCTATGCGGATGGCCTGCTGCGGGCGCTCATGGGGACGGATTCGCACAGGGGCGGCGAGGCCATGGTGGCGGGAGTCCGCTGTCCCTTCGCGGGGCGCGTGTCCATGGATCTCACGGTGATCGACGTGACGGACGTTCCCGGCGGCGTGCGGCCGGGCGACATGGTGGAGCTGTTGGGCGCCGCGATCACGGTCGATG
>CANCSY010000027.1 GCA_947380915.1 Beijerinckiaceae bacterium | reverse complement strand
CGCCGCGCCACCATGATCGAGGGCGGGGCCGAGGTCAGCATCGGCTCCATCGAGAAGATGTCGAAGTCCAAGCGCAATGTGGTGGACCCCGACGACATCATCGAAACCTTCGGCGCCGACACCGCCCGCTGGTTCATGCTGTCCGACTCGCCGCCTGAGCGCGATGTGATCTGGAGCGAAGACGGCGTGCAGGGCGCCTCGCGCTATGTGCAGCAGTTGTGGCGTCTGGTCGGCGAGATCGCCGGGATCGCGGCGCCGGCGGGCTCCGCTGCTCCGGCTGAGATGTCCGACAAGGCCGTGGCCATCCGCCGCCTGACCCATGGGCATCTGCTGCGGGTGCAGGAGAATATCGAGCGCCTGCGCTTCAACACCGCCATCGCCGAAATCCGCAAGCTTTCCAACGCCTTGTCCGACGCCATTGGCGCGGTGGAGGAAGGCGGCGTGGATGCTGGCCTCGCCTACGCCTTCCGCGAGGGTGGCGATGTCCTGGTCAATCTCTTCGCGCCCATGATGCCCCATCTGGCCGAGGAATGCTGGCAGGCGCTGGGCCACAGCTCCGCCATCGCCGAGGCCGCCTGGCCTGTGGCGGACGCGGCGCTCGCCACCAATGACACCGTTACGCTTCCGATTCAAATCAATGGCAAGAAGCGGGCGGAGATCACGGTGGATCGGACTGCCGACAACGCCACGGTGGAGGCCGCCGTTCTCGCGCTCGACTCCGTGCAAAGGGCGCTTGAAGGTCGCGTGCCCAAGAAGATTATCGTCGTGCCCCAGAGGATCGTGAATGTCGTCGCCTGACGTTTGCGCAGACCAGAAGGGAGCGCCCCGCAGGCCGGGGCGCATCTGATTGGTCGCGATCAAGAGTCATGAGGCTGACCGGTTCATCGCGAGCCGGGCGCCCCATATTTATCTTTACCTCGTCCACGGCTTGGATTCCGGCCTGATCAGCGAGCGCTCGCGCCTGCTGGTGAAGAACTTCGCCTCCGACGACATGCAGCTGATCCGCATGAATGGCGACGATATCGCCAGCGACCCGCTATTATTGATCGATGAAGCCAATTCCATGGGGCTTTTCGGCGGCAAGCGGGCGATCCTCATCTCGGCGGGCGCCAAGGCCTTCATCGGGGCGCTGGAAAGCCTGGTGGCGGCGCCGCCGACCGATTGCCTGATCGTGATCGAGGCGGGTTCCCTCAAGAAGGACCATGCGCTGCGCAAGCTGGTCGAACGGTTACGCGAGGCGGCGGCCATCGAGTGCTATCCCGACAGCAAACAGGATCTGGAACGGCTGATCGACACCGATGTGCGCGCGGCGGGGCTCAAGATCGAGCCGGACGCAAAAGCTGCGCTGGTTCAAAGTCTTGGCGGGGACCGGCTGACGACGCGATCAGAGCTCGACAAGCTTATCACCTATGCCCATGGCGCCGGGACGATCACCCGCGGGGATGTGGACCTCCTGGTGGCCGACGCCTCCGCTCTGGCGCTCGATGACGCCGTGAATGGCGCTTTCAACGGGAGCTATGAGGCGGTCGAGGACACCGCGCAGCGCTATTTCGCCACCGGCGGCGATGGATCTGTGCTGCTGGGCGCCGCCATCCGCCACGCGCTGGTGCTGCATCGCATGTGTCTGGATGCGGACAAGGGCGCCAACGCCGAAAGCCTGCCGATGAAATACGGCAGGTTTGGGCTGGGCGCCAAGATGATGGTCTCACAGATGAAAAACTGGAACTCCGCCAAAGTCGAGCGGGCCATAGCCACGCTCGCCGATGGGGTCCAGAAGACCCGGCGTGCGCCCGCCCTGAGCGATGTCGCCGCCGTTCGGGCGCTCTGGTCTGTCGCCCTGGCGGGCAAACCGCGCAGATAGGCTCAGCGGTTCAGCCGATGACAGAGCGCGTCAAGCTGTTCCAAGGTCTTGTAATGAATACGCAATTCACCGCTTTCGCCGTGATGGTCCAGTTCCACCACAAGACCCAGCGCATCGGTGAGCGTCTTCTCGAGAGCGCGGGTGTCCGCATCTTTCTCGGCGCCCGCCTTGCCCGATCCGGCTCCGCCGCGCGACTTGCGCTCGAGGCGCGGCATGACGCCTTCCGCCTCTTCCTGGGCGAGACGCTCGACGTCGCGCACCGAAAGGCCTTTTTCGATGATGAGTTGGGCGATGGATTCGGGATCGCGCAACGAAAGCAGGGCGCGGGCATGACCGGCTGATAGAAGCCCGCTGCCGACCTTTGCCTTGAGCGAGGGAGACAGATGCAGCAAACGCAGGGTGTTGGCCACATGACTGCGGCTTTTGCCGAGCACTTTCGCCAGATCCGCCTGAGTATAGGCAAATTCGCGTATGAGCTGATCGAAGCCACCGGCTTCTTCAATGGGATTGAGATCGGCGCGCTGGATATTCTCGACGATGGCGAGTTCCAGCGCCTCCTGATCATTGGCCTCGACCAGATGGATCGGCACATCATGCACGCCAGCGCGCTGCGCCGCGCGCCAGCGGCGCTCACCGGCGATGATCTCATAGAGATCGGGCATGCTCGGCACGGCGCGCACCACGATGGGCTGAATGAGGCCCCGCGCGCGGATGGAGTCCGTCAGTTCCTGCAGATGGTCCTCATCGAAATGCTTGCGAGGATTTCGAGGATTGGGCCGCAGGAATTCGATGGGGACCTTGCGTTGATTGGCGCGGGCGGGTTCGGAGGGTCCGAGATCGGCCCCGGCGTCCCCGATGAGCGCGGCGAGGCCCCGTCCCAGGCGCGGGCGTATTTCGTCTGCCATGATGTAATCCCGTTCTATCAGGCGGCGCGTAGCCGGTGTTCCCGCTGAATGACTTCGGACGCAAGCTTGAGATAGGCCTGACTGCCCGTACATTTCAGATCGTAAAGCAGCACGGGCTTGCCATGGGACGGCGCCTCGGAGACCCGAACATTACGCGGGATGACCGTGTCATAGACCTTGTCACCCATGAATTCGCGCACGTCGGCAACCACCTGCGCCGCGAGATTGTTGCGGGGGTCGAACATGGTCAGCACCACCCCATGGATGGTGAGCCGCGGGTTCAGAGACTTGCGCACCTGCTCCACTGTCGAGAGAAGCTGGGACAGACCCTCGAGGGCGAAGAACTCGCATTGCAGGGGCACAACGACGCTATCAGCCGCCGACAAGGCGTTTACGGTCAAGAGATTGAGCGAAGGCGGGCAATCCACGAGGATATAGGTGAAATGGGGATCGTCGGGATGGCGGTCGGCCGTCATGCGGGCGATGGCGTCGCGCAGCTTGTAGGTGCGGTCCCGGTGGGAGGAAATCTCGAGCTCGACGCCCAGAAGATCAAGAGTGGAGGGCGCCACATGCAGACGCGGCACCGCAGTCGGCAGAACCACATCGCGCAACTCGCGCTCGCCGATCAGCACGTCATAGGTGGAAACCTTTCGCTCGCGCCGATCAATACCAAGACCGGTGGAGGCGTTACCCTGCGGGTCAAGATCGACGATGAGCACCTGCTCGCCAATGGCGGCGAGCGCCGTGCCCAGATTGATAGCGGTGGTGGTCTTGCCAACGCCGCCCTTTTGATTGGCGAGGACAAGGACCCTCGTTTGAAGCGCTTCAGTCACTGCCCAACCCCACCCATCGACCCAAGATCAGTACGGCTCAGGAGCACGATCCGCCCGAGCGGGTCCGTTCTACTGGCCACCAATCTGATGGTTAAACTACTATAGATGGGCATTTCGGTCAATTCAGACCCAACATCTTGTCCCTTGAGAAAGACGCCAAGGGCCCCTTTTTCGAGCCTTTCGACGGTCATGTCGACCAGAATGGACAGGCTGGCCAGGGCGCGGGCGCTGATGGCGTCCACTTCCGGCAAAGTGGGGAGAACATCCCCGATGCGGCCACGGTGCACTTCGACCGGGGCCTGTGTTTCACGTGAAACTTCCCGCAAGAAGGCGCATTTCCGATGATCGCTCTCGACGAGGTGAACGACGGCGCCCGATTCGCCCCGCAGACGCAGGGCCGTCACTATGCCGGGGAAGCCGGCGCCCGAGCCAAGATCTATCCAGCGAAGAGCGTGAGGCGCGATATCGGCCACTTGAAGCGAGTCCTCAATGTGACGGCTCCGAATCGATTTCAGCGTCGACGGCGCCACAAGGTTCATCTTGGGCTGCCATTTCAAGAGGATCTGTTCGAAGACCCGAAGGCGGGCTTCAAGATCCGACTCAATGGCCCTGGGAACCGGCGCCGGTTCTGCGACGGGCGTTCTCATGCCCCCGCCCCCCTGCGCGGAAGATGCGCGACAACGAGCGTCAGCGCGGCCGGAGTCATTCCCTCGATGCGAGACGCCTGCCCCAGGGTCGCCGGGCGAACGAGAGACAAGCGGGAGCGTAGCTCATTGGAGAGGCCCCGCATGGCGCTGTAATCCAGTTCGGGTGGGATCAAGGCCTCCTCCTCCCGACGGACTGCGGCGACATCTCGTTTTTGGCGATCCAGATAAACAGCATATTTGGCATCGATCTCGATCTGCTCGGCGATGGCCGCGGGCACGGACTGAAGCTGGGGCCAGATCGCGGCAAGAGTGTCCCAGGCGATGTCCGGATAGGAAAGCAGGTCAAATCCCGAGCGGCGGACCCCGTCACGGTTGACGGTCAGCCCATGCTTTGCGGCCTCGTTCGGAGAAGCGGTGAGGGAGGTGACGAGATCACGCGCCATATCCAGCGCCCCCATCTTCGTGGCGTGGCTGGCCTGGCGCAACGGACTCACGCAACCCATGGCGATTCCGCGTCCGGTAAGCCTCTGGTCCGCATTGTCGGCGCGCAGGCTCAAGCGATATTCCGCGCGGGAGGTGAACATTCGATACGGCTCCGTAACACCGCGCGTCACGAGATCGTCGATCATCACCCCGAGATAGGACTCGGTCCGATCGAGGATCACTTCAGGCCTTCCCCCGGAAAAGGCGGCGGCGTTCAGCCCCGCCACCAGACCCTGCCCGGCCGCCTCCTCATAGCCGGTCGTGCCATTGATCTGGCCCGCCAGAAACAGGCCCGCAATCTTCTTGGTCTGCAGGGTCCGCGTCAGCTCCCTAGGATCGATGAAATCATATTCGATGGCGTAGCCCGGGCGCAGGATCTGGACCTTGGACAGCCCGGGAATTGTGCGCAAGAAGGCGCCCTGCACATCCTCCGGTAGGGAGGTGGAGATCCCGTTGGGATATATGGTGGGATCATCAAGCCCCTCGGGCTCAAGGAAGATCTGATGGCTTTCGCGCTCCGCGAAGCGGGTGACCTTGTCCTCGATGGAGGGGCAATAGCGCGGCCCCTGGCCCTTGATCTGGCCGGAGAACATGGGGGCGCGATGGATATTGGCGTGGATGATCGCATGCCCCTCGGCGGTGGTTCGAGTGATATGACAGGGTACCTGGGGCAGCACCGGGCCCTTGCTGAGTTCGGAAAAGGGCATGGGATTCTCATCCCCGTCCTGCCGTTCCAGAATGGACCAATCGATGGAATCGCGATGAAGCCGCGCGGGAGTGCCGGTCTTCAACCGTCCGACGGCGAAGCCAGCCTTTCTAAAAAAGCGCGACAGTTCCAGACTTGGCCCTTCGCCGAAACGGCCAGCGGGCCAGGTCTTTTCTCCCAGATGAATCAAGCCGCCGAGAAAGGTGCCGGTTGTGACCACGACCGAACCGCAGGCGAATCGATCGTCAAGCGTCTCCAACCCGGAGATATGCCCGTCCTCGACGATCAATCGAGCCGCCTCGCCGCGTAGGATGGTCAGGTTCGGCGTGGCCGCGAGTTCCGCCTGCATGACCATTCGGTATTGCGCCCGGTCGATCTGGGCCCTTGGACCTCGGACCGCCGGACCCTTTGCGCGGTTGAGCAGGCGAAACTGAATGGCGGCGCGGTCAGCCAGACGGCCCATGATCCCGTCCAGGGCGTCAATCTCCCGAACCAGATGGCCCTTTCCGAGCCCGCCGATGGCCGGGTTGCAGGACATGACGCCAATGGAGTCCGGATCCTGGGTCAGCAGCGCCGTGCGAGCGCCCATGCGTGCAGAGGCAGCCGCAGCTTCGCACCCTGCGTGGCCGCCACCAACGACAATCACATCAAAACTCAGCATTGTCAGCCCCGTTTGATCCGGATCCGAATCGAGTCCGTTTCACGTGAAACATTTTATTTTCCGATGCAGAACCTGCTGAATATCTCGCCCAGCACGTCCTCCGGGCCAACAAGCCCGATGATGCAACCCAGCGCGCGCGCTGCAATTCGCAGCTCCTCGGCCGCGACCTCCAGCGGAGTCAAATCGCTGATCCGCCCCAGCGCCACCGCTGCCTCGGTGATGGCTTGACGGTGTCGCTCACGCACAAGAAGCGGCGGATCCTCCGGACGAAGCGCCTGTCGCGCCTGCTCGATTATCATCCTTAATAGGTCATCGACGCCCTCCCCCGTCGCGGCGGAAAGACGATGCCCTTGTTCCGGAGGCGACTCAATTGTGCGCAGATCAGCTTTCGAGAGAATGCGCAGCACGGACGCATCGTGCAAGGGCTCCTGCTCATTCGTGTCCTCCGGCGCGCAGAGCCACAAGACGAGGTCCGCCGCTCGCGCCCGGGCGTGGGTGCGTCGGATACCCTCCTGCTCGATCTCGTCCCCGGCTTCCCGAAGTCCGGCGGTATCGACAAGCGTCACAGGTAGTCCGTCAAGATCAAGATTCACCTCGATCAGGTCCCGGGTCGTGCCCGGTATCGACGAGACTATGGCGACATCTCGCTGCGCCAGAACGTTCATCAAAGACGATTTGCCAGCATTGGGGGCGCCCGCCAAGACGACTGTAAAGCCTTCGCGAAGGATTTCTCCCCGGCGACCGTCGGCAAGAGCCGCTTGCATTTGCTCAATGAGCGCCTTGATTCCTGTGAGCAAGCCGCGTGTGACATCCTGAGGTACGTCCCCCTCATCGCTGAAATCAATCTCGGCCTCTGCGCGTGCCTGCAATTCCAGCACCACCTGCCGCCAGTTTTGCGCCCGGTCACGCAGATGGCCCCCCACCTGCGAAAGGGCCTGGTCGCGCTGCGCAGCCGTATTCGCCTCGATGAGGTCGACAAGGCCCTCGGCTTCTGTGAGGTCAAGCTTGCCGTTCAGAAAGGCGCGGCGGGTAAACTCCCCGGGCTCCGCAAGGCGGCAGCGGGGAATAGACCCGAGCGCCTCGAGCACACCGGCAGCGACGGCGCGGCCACCATGGATGTGAAGCTCAAACCCGTCCTCGCCCGTGAAGCTGTGCGGGCCAGAAAAGGTCAACACGAGGCACCGGTCTAGAAGCCCTCCGGTAACCGGATGTCGGATCTGTCGAAGGGCGGCATGACGGGGCGCAGGCGCGGCTCGGCAAATGGAACGAAGCGCCTGTCTGGCGTCAGGGCCGGAGACGCGGACGACCGAGACGGCGCAGAGGCCCGCGCCACTCGCGAGCGCGAATATGGTGTCGGGCACTGGGAGGATCCTGACCGGGCGTTACGCTTCAGGCGGTTTGATTACACCTGTTCCACAAACGAATCGAGTCGGATTGCTCCGACTCGATGATTCACGTGAAACAGAATGAACCCTAAAAAGCTCAGGTGTTCATGGAGTCGAAGAAAGTCTGGTTGCCCTTGGGGGTTTCGCGCAGCTTACCCATGAGGAACTCGATGGCGTCCACCGTGCCCATGGGGTTGAGAATGCGACGCAGCACATACATCTTCTTGAGAATGTCCGGGGGAACCAGCAACTCTTCCTTGCGGGTGCCCGAACGCGTGATGTCGATGGCCGGGAAGACGCGCTTGTCCGCAACCTTGCGGTCAAGGATGATTTCCGAATTGCCGGTGCCCTTGAATTCTTCAAAGATCACTTCATCCATGCGCGAGCCCGTATCGATCAAGGCCGTGGCGATGATGGTCAACGACCCACCCTCTTCGATATTGCGGGCTGCGCCGAAGAAGCGCTTGGGGCGTTGCAAGGCGTTGGCGTCCACGCCGCCGGTCAGCACCTTGCCAGAGGAGGGGACAACTGTGTTGTAGGCGCGGCCGAGACGGGTGATGGAATCCAGCAAGATGACGACATCGCGGCCGTGCTCGACCAAGCGTTTAGCTTTTTCGATAACCATTTCAGCGACTTGAACGTGTCGTACTGCTGGTTCGTCGAAGGTGGAAGAAACTACCTCGCCCTTCACCGAACGCTGCATGTCCGTGACTTCTTCCGGCCGCTCGTCGATGAGAAGCACGATCAGGTAGCATTCGGGATGGTTGGTCGTGATGGACTGAGCGATATTCTGAAGCAGCACCGTCTTGCCGGTGCGCGGCGGTGCGACGATCAGGGCGCGCTGGCCCTTGCCGATGGGCGCTACGACGTCGATGACGCGGGAGGAGAAATCCTTGCGGGTCGGATCCTCAATTTCCAGCTTCAACCGCTCGTTGGGATAGAGGGGCGTCAGATTATCGAAATTGACCTTGTGCCGAACCCGCTCCGGATCCTCGAAATTGATCGTATTTACCTTGAGAAGCGCGAAGTAGCGTTCGCCTTCCTTGGGGCTGCGGATCAGACCCTCGACCGTGTCGCCGGTGCGAAGGCCGAGCCTGCGGATCTGCGAGGGCGAGACATAGATATCGTCCGGCCCGGCGAGGTAATTGGCGTCGGGAGAGCGCAGAAACCCGAAACCATCCAGAAGCACCTCGATTACACCCTCGCCGATGATCTCGATGTCACGGCTGGCCAGCTGCTTCAGAATCGCAAACATCAATTCCTGTTTGCGCATCGTTGACGCGTTTTCGACCTCATGTTCTTCGGCGAAAGCGAGCAGCTCCATGGGAGCCTTGGCCTTAAGGTCCTGTAGTTTGATTTCCCGCATGGGGGATGATCCTTGAGCGCCTTGGCGCGAAGCTGAGATATGAGCAGTGTCTGCGCCGGAAGCGGGGAGCTTCCTGTCCCTGGTTCGGCAGGGGCTTTGGAAAGCAAGGCATGACTGCGAGGAGAGGTCTTTCGAATAGAACGATTCCCGGCACATGGCAAGTCGGCGCCGAGAGGCTCGCTGGCCGGCGTCGGTACTATCAGAAAGGTTTGACGATCACGGCGACCACAATCACCAGCATGAGCAGCGTGGGGACCTCGTTCAGCACCCGGTAAAACGTGTGGCTTCGCTCATTGGCGTCGGAGGCGAATGTCCTGACGCATCGGGACATGTAACCATGAGAACCAGACATGACGAGCACCAGCATCAGTTTCAGATGAAACCATCCACTGACGAAAAAGCCGGCTTGCCAGGCGAGCGTCAATCCGCTGATCCAGGCCAGGATCATGGCGGGGGTCATGATCGCACGCAACAAGCGCCGTTCCATGACCTTGAAGGTCTCTGACTGGATCGAGCCTTTCTCGGCGGCGCAATGATAGACGAAAAGCCTCGGCAAATACAGCAAACCGGCCATCCATGCGATGATGGACACGACATGCAAGGATTTGATCCAGAGGTAACCTGTCATCCGTTCTTCCTCGGCTGACCCTTATGGTCAATTGATATGATCGATCATTATCGTCTCGATCAAATCTTGTATCGCTCAGTCGGAGACGTTTCACCTACAAAAAGGTAGATTCTTGAATCTTGTTTTATCTTGTTACACCCCCTCAAAGGGTTCGCGCCTTTTCATCCACTGGTCATACCCCTTTAGCCCCCGTTGGCACCGTGATTCACAGGCGGCGCGTCACGGCGAAACATATTAACAATTCATTAACCAATTCAGACAGATCGCCTACCACCTTCTGTGGATAGCCAGGAGGTTTCCCCCGCAATTAGACCTGATCCCTGAAATGGCTCCGGTTCTTTCCCGCGTCTCATGGCGGTTGAGAAAAATTGGCGCTCAGGGCAGTGTGGGCGACGATCGCCATTTGGCGCCCACTATCCACTGCAATCCACAGCCCCCTGTCGCTGTGGTCGCAAGCGAGGCCGTTTTGGGACGCAGTTATTTCCATCTCCATCTGGTGTCCGACGCGACAGGTGAAACCCTGATCGCCGCCAGCCGCGCCGTGGCCGCCCAGTATCAAGGCGTGGCCTCCATCGAGCATGTCTTTCCATTGGTGCGTACGCGCGCCCAACTGGACCGCGCCATCACCGAGATTGAGGCTGCCCCGGGTATCGTCCTTTTCACCCTCGTCGATCCCGAATTGTCCGAACGGTTGCAGGAAGCCTGTCGCGAGATGGGAAGTCCGTGCCTCTCCGTGCTTCAGCCCATTTTCGATCTCTTCGAATCCTATCTGGGCACGTCCTCGGCCTCCAAGCCGGGCGCCCAGCACATGCTGAACGCGGAATATTTCAAGCGCATCGACGCGCTGAATTTCACCATGATGCATGACGATGGCCAACAACCCCAGAATATCGAGGACGCCGACGTCTTGCTGCTTGGCGTGAGCCGCACCTCCAAGACGCCCACGAGCATCTATCTCGCCAACCGCGGCATCAAGACAGCCAATATTCCACTTGTCCCCAATGTCCCCCTTCCCCCCGGGGTCGAAACCGCACGAAACCCGCTGGTGGTGGGGCTCGTCGCGTCTCCCGAACGCATCGTGCAGATCCGGCAGAATCGTTTGCTGGCCCTCAACGCGGATCAGGAGACATCCTATGTGGATCGCATTTCAGTGGCTGAGGAAATCGCCCATTCCCGGCGCCTGTGCGCCGCCCACGGCTGGCCCATGATCGACGTCACGCGCAGGTCCATCGAAGAGACCGCGGCGGCGATCATCGATCTGCACAAGGCCCATCGCCTCAAGCTCAATCCCGAAGTCTGAGAGTCCCATGAGCGCGTTCGCCTCTCGCTCCTTCTGGTCGTCGGATCATCCCCTGATCCTGGCATCTGGCAGCTCTGCGCGCGCGCAGATTCTCGTCAGCGCGGGGATTCCTGTTACGGTGGACAAGCCGAATCTTGACGAGCGCGCCGTGGAGGCGCCTTTGCGCGCAGCGGGTGCGGGCGGGCGGGAGATCGCGGCGGCTCTCGCCCGGGCCAAGGTTCTGGAAGTCAGCGCCCGCCATCCCGGCCGCCATGTGCTGGGCGGCGATCAGACCCTGCAGATCGGCGACGCGCTCTTGTCCAAGCCGGAGGGCGCAGAAGGCGCGCGCGCCCATTTGCGACTGCTGTCAGGCCGCGCCCATCAGCTGCACGCTGCGGCGGCCCTGGCCCTTGATGGAGAGATCCTGCTGGCGGTCGAGGATCACGCAACCCTCAGCATGCGCGATCTCAGCGACTCCTTCATCGAGGCTTATCTTGAAGCTGCGGGTGACGCCGTGCTGGGCAGCGTTGGCGCCTATCAGATCGAGGGCCTGGGGATCCATCTGTTCGAGCGGGTCGAGGGCCAGCACGCCGTCATCATGGGCCTGCCCTTGCAGCCCTTGATCGCGGGACTACGCAAACTCTCCCTGGTGCAGGGGTGAAGGTCTCATGGTGATCCTTGGCCTCACAGGGTCCATCGGCATGGGGAAGTCCGCGACCGCCGACCTGTTTCGTGAGCGCGGCGTCCCTGTCCATGATTCCGACGCAGCGGTCCACGCTCTCTATGCAGGTAGGGCGGCGCCCCTGATCGAAGAGGCTTTCCCCGGCACGGTTCGCGACGGCGTCGTGGATCGCGCGGCCTTGCGCTGCGCCGTGCTGGGCGATAGCGCCGCCATGAAGCGGCTGGAGGCCATCGTGCATCCACTGGTCGCCGAAGAGCGGGACGCTTTCTTGGCGGGTGCGCAGAAAGCCAATCATGCCGTGGTCCTTCTCGACATACCGTTGCTGTTCGAAATCGGCGGGACAGCGCTGGTTGATGCTGTGGTGGTCGTCACCGCGCCTGAATCAGTGCAAAAGTCGCGGGTTCTCGCGCGGCCCGGGATGACGCCGGAGACCTTCGCAGCCATAGTCGGCAAGCAGATCCCTGATCGTGAAAAGCGCGCGCGCGCCCATTTCATCATTGATACGAGCAGGGGATTTGCAGCGGCGGGCCGGGAGGTGGATTCCATTCTGCGGACCGTCGCCTATCTCGAAAAGGCCGGAGCCCATGCGCGAGATCATTCTGGATACTGAAACGACGGGCCTTGATCCGGCCACCGGCGACAGGCTGGTGGAAATCGCCTGCGTCGAGGTGCTGAACTACATTCCCACAGGCGATTTCTATCACACCTATATCGATCCCGAACGGGACGTGCCCGAGGGCGCGTTCAACGTTCACGGGCTTTCGACCGAGTTTCTGAAGGGCAAGCCCCTGTTTCGCGACGTGGCTGCGGATTTTCTCGCCTTCATCGGCGAGTCCAGGCTCGTCATTCACAACGCTGAATTCGACATGAAATTCCTCAATGCGGAATTCAAGCGCGCCGGGCTGCCTCTGCTGCCTGCGGATCGCGCCTTCGACACGTTGACCTACGCCCGGCGCAAACATCCCGGCGCCGCCAATTCGCTGGACGCCCTTTGCGCCCGCTACAAGATCGACAATTCACGGCGCACCAAACATGGTGCGCTCATGGATTCGGAGATCCTGGCGGAAGTCTATGCGGAATTGATGGGCGGCCGTCAGGCGACGCTTGTTCTGGCCTCGGAGGCCGCGATTCGTCAGAAGGCGGAAATTTCCGTGCGGCGGGAGCGTCCGGCGCCGCTGGCCTCACTTCTGGACGAGGAGGAGGCGCAGGCCCATGGGCGGTTCCTCGTCGGTCTGGGCGAAAAGGCGGTCTGGCGCGACTATCTCAAATAAGCCGCGCCAGAGAATCAGCTTCAGGCCGGGGTGGCGTTGGCGGTCTGCATATCCGCCATGCGCTGGCGATAGAGGGCCACGAAATCGATGGGGTCGATGAACAGGGGCGGGAAACCGCCGTTACGCACGCTGTCGGCGACGATCTGCCGGGCGAAGGGGAACAGCAGGCGCGGGCATTCGATCATGATGACCGCGTGAAGCTCGGCTTCCGGGATGTTGCGCACGCGGAAGATGCCGGCGTAATCCAGTTCGAACTTGAACAGGACAGCGTCCTTGCCCTGGGCGGAGCCTTCGAGCACCAGATTGACCTCGAATTCGCCTTCGGAGAGCTGCTTGGCGTTCACATTCACTTGAATGTTGATGTTCGGTCCCTGCTCCTGCGGGCCGAGGGATTTCGGCGCATTGGGGTTCTCGAACGAGAGGTCTTTGGTATATTGCGCGAGAACATTGAGCTGAGGCAGGGCCTCGTTGTTCGCACCGTTGCCGTTGTCAGCCATATTGGAAATCTCCAGAAAAGCGGGCGTCCGGCGAAAAATCGCCACCAGGGCGATCCAGAGCCCCGGCTCGCGCAACTAACATGGAAACGGTCATGCGAACAAGGCGCGGGCGAGACGGGGAAAAATCGCCGACCCTGACGGGGGCGCAATCGTCTTTTCCCGACCCCTTTGCATCTGGGCGCGCGAAGCGCCACATATAGGCGAGCGTGACGCCGTCCCCCGGCCGATCCCTCTGGAGACCGAAAGAAAGCGATGCAGGACAGTTTCGATATTTCGACGATCATCTTCGCCGCCCTGGCCATCTTCGTCCTTTTCAAGCTGAAGTCGGTTCTGGGGACCAGGACGGGGGAAGAGCGCCCGCCCCATAATCCCTTCAAGCCTCGCACACCTGATGAGGGCGAGGCTCCGATCTCCGGCGGCGCGCCCCAGGGCAATGTCATCCGTCTGCCCGGCGCCGCCCGACCGGTTCCGGCCACGGCGCAGGAGCGCTGGGGCAAACTGGCGGATGGGGACGCTTTCACAGGTCTCGACGCCATAGCCGCAGCCGACGCCAGTTTCGATGGCGGGCGCTTTGTGGACGGCGCACGCTCGGCCTATGAAATGATCGTCACCTCTTTCGCCCGAGGGGACCGTGATTCCCTGCGCGCGCTGCTCTCGCCGGAGGTATTCGACAGCTTTTCGGCGGCCATCGGCGCGCGGGAGGCCCAGGGCGAGACGGTGGAGACCACTTTTGTCTCCATCGACAAGACAACCATGGCCGACGCCCAGTTGCGCGATGGCGTGGGTCAGATCACCGTTCGTTTCGCCTCCAAGCTTATCACCCTGACCCGCGACCGGGCTGGCGCGATCATCGATGGCGGGACCGACAAGATCGTCGACGTGATCGATGTCTGGACCTTCGCCCGCAAGGCCGGGGCCACGGATCCGAACTGGAAGCTGGTGGCGACGGAAGCCGCGCACTGATCATGGAGCCGCCGCCTTCCAGAGGCTCATTCGAGGGGCCGGGCGGCGTCAGGTTGCGCAGCGTCGCCTTCGCCGATCTGCCCGGTTTCGCAGGGGATGATCATCTGGCGGCCTTCGCCGCCTTCCTGCGCTCGGCGCGCATCATCGCCTCGCGCGCGCCGGAGTTGCGCGCGGCTTTGCCTGCGTCAGATTCCCTGCGTGCGGTTTGCGACGCAGCCCTGCGGGAGGAGATCACGACCGCAGCGCAGGCCCGGCGCTTTTTCGAGACCTGTTTCACCCCCTGCGCCATCGAAACCGGCGAGGAGCCGCCCGCTTTCCTCACGGGCTATTACGAGCCGGTGGTTTCAGGTGCGCTGGAAAAAAGCGTCGCTTTCACCGAGCCTGTTTTCGCCCGACCCGCCGATCTCGATCAGCTCGTCCCCTATCCCGACCGCGCCGGGATCGAGGCCATGGGGACGCAGCATTTCCAGCCGCTTGTCTGGCTGGCCGACGCCATCGAAGTCTTCATGATCCATGTGCAGGGCTCCGCCGCCGTGGATCTGCCCGACGGGCGGCGCGTGCGGCTCACCTATGCGGGGCGCAATGGCCAGCCCTATTCATCCATCGGCCGCGCGCTGATCGAGGCGGGCGAGATCGCGCCGGATGAAATGTGCCTCGACCGGCTCAAGCAATGGGTGCGCGACAGGGGCCAGTCGCCCGGCGAGCCGGGCCGCGCCCTGCTCCATCGCAACCGCTCCTATATTTTCTTCGCGCTGGATGATTCGGTCGAACGCGCGACAGGTCCCATCGGCGGGGCCGGCGCGCCTCTGACGCCGCATCGTTCCGTGGCGATGGACCGCAATCTCTGGCCCTATGGCCTGCCGGTCTTCGTCGATGGGCTTTTGCCCGGGGAAGGCGGTGTGCTCGCGCCCTTCCAGCGGCTCATGGTCGGGCAGGACACCGGCTCGGCGATCCTTGGCCCGGCGCGGCTTGATCTCTTCATGGGCTCGGGCGATGCGGCGGGCGTCATGGCGGGAAACATCCGGCACAGGTCCGGGCTTTACATTCTGCTGCCCAGGTCGGAAAGCTTGAGCCCATGAAGCGGGCTGACCTCTCTCCTCGATCCCCCCGCCACCGGTCACTCACCCGTGAGGAGATCGAGCTTTGGCGGCAGGTGACCCAGACCATCGCCCCCATACCGGGCCGGGCGAGCCAGGCGCGTGCGCCTGACGCCGAGCCCGCGCCACCCCTCGCGCCGGCGCCAAGCAAGCATCCGGAAAATCTGTCCGGCTTCAGGGCGCCTTTCCTGCCGGGCTATACGCCCCCCCAGCAACATCCCGCTTCCGGCCTCGCGCCCCTGTCGCCCATGGAGCGGCGCCTGCGCCAGCGGCTGTCGCGGGGACGCGCGGAAGTCGACGCGGTCATGGATCTGCATGGGCTGCGGCAGGATCAGGCCCATGGGGTCCTGCGGCAATTCCTGTTCACGGCCCAGGCGCGCGGCGCCAAAGTGGTGATCGTCATCACCGGCAAGGGTGGACGCTCGTCGGATCTGGCGTCCTGGCATTCGGAAACGGGCGTGCTTCGCCGTAGCGTGCCCCAATGGCTGCGGGCGCCGGAATTGCGCGGCGTGGTGATCGGTTTCGAGGAGGCCGGGCAGCACCATGGCGGCGCCGGCGCGCTCTATGTGCGCATCCGCAGGCCCGGTCGCCCCAGCGGCAGGGGCGAGGCGTGACCCCCTTCGGCGCCAAATTGAGGGAGCTGCGCGCGGCGCGCGGGGTGAGCCTGAAGGCCATGGCTGAAGCCATAGGTGTTTCCGGCGCCTATCTCTCCGCCCTTGAACATGGCAAGCGCGGCGCGCCCACTTGGTATCTGGTTCAGCGAATCATCACCTATTTCAACGTGATCTGGGATGAGGCGGAGGAGTTGGAGCGTCTAGCCCAGGATTCTGATCCCCGGATCACCGTGGATACGGCGGGGCTCAGTCCCAGGGCGACCCAACTGGCCAATCGCCTCGCGCGGCAGATCGGAACCCTCGGAGAGGGCGAAATCACCGCGCTTTTGGCGATTCTGGACGCCCAGGCCGGGACAAAACGGCCGCGCTAGACCGGGCGCCCGCGCGATGATCGCGCCGCACGGCAAACCGGCATGAACTTCGCTAGGAAGGCCGTTGAACTGGGGCTCAGCTTGACGCCGCCCCGGGCGGCGCCCCAGATGGGCGCTATCCAGGGAAGATGGAGTTTTTGATGTCCGGCTTGCAATATGACGTTCTGGGCCTTGGCAATGCGATTGTGGATGTCATCGCCCGCGCGGATGAGGATTTCCTCGCGCGCGAGAAGCTCAACAAGGGCGGCATGACGCTGATCGACGAGGCGCGCGCCCTCGGTCTCTATGAGGTCATGGGCGCCGCTACGGTGATCTCGGGCGGTTCGGCCGCCAATACGATTGTCGGCGTTTCCTCATTCGGCGCCCGGGCCGCCTTCATCGGCAAGGTCCGCGCCGATGATCCCGGTCACGCTTTCTCCCATGACATTCGCGCCATGGGCGTGCATTTCCCCACCGCCCCCGCCAAGGAAGGTCCCTCCACGGCGCGCTGCCTCGTGCTGGTGACGCCCGATGGCGAGCGCACCATGAACACCTATCTGGGCGCTTGCCAGAACCTCACCCCCGACGATGTGGACGAGGCCCTCGTGCAGGCCTCCGCCATCACCTATCTGGAAGGCTATCTTTGGGATCCGCCAGCGGCCAAGCAGGCGTTTTTGAAAGCCGCCGCGGTGGCCCATGCAGCGGGTCGCCGGGTGGCGCTCACCCTGTCCGACTCTTTTTGCGTCGATCGCTATCGCGACGAATTCCTCGACCTCATCCGCAAGAAGACCGTCGACATCGTCTTCGCCAATCAGCACGAGATCCAGTCGCTCTACCAGACCTCGGACTTCGAGACGGCGATCAGCGCCCTGCGCGAAGAAAATCTGCTGGGCGTCGTGACCTGTTCGGAACATGGCTCGCTGGTGGTGACCCGCGAGGAGACCCACGCCGTCGCCGCCTTCCCCATCGGGCGACTGGTGGACACCACCGGCGCGGGCGATCTGTTCGCCGCCGGTTTTCTGGCGGGGCTTTCACGTTCTGCTGATCATGTCACCTGCGCGCGCCTCGGCGGCCTGGCGGCGGCGGAAATCATCCAGCACTATGGCGCGCGTCCCGAAGTCAATCTGGGCGAACTCGCCGCCGATTGCGGCATGGGCTGACGGCTCTCGCCCCAGTCACAATTTGCGGAGGGCCACAGCCTCGATCCTATGGGTGGGGCCCTTCGTCAGCACAAGGCTGGCCCGCGCCCGCGTGGGCAGCACATTCTCATGGAGATTGCGCAGATTGATGCGCGTCCAGATGGAGCGCGCCGTCATCATCGCGTCATCATCGGTGAGATCGGCATATTTATGGAAGAAGGATCGGGGATCGCGGAAGGCGGTTTCGCGCAGGCGCATGAAGCGGTTGATGTACCAGCGCTCCAGATCCGCCTCCTCGGCGTGGAGATAGACCGAGAAGTCGAAGAAATCCGAGACGAAGGGAATGCGCCGACCCAACTTGTTGGGCAGCAGCACATTCAGGCCCTCGACGATGAGAATGTCGGGCCGGTCCACCACGACCTCCTCGCCCGGCACCACATCATATTCCAGATGGGAATAGAGCGGCGCCGTCACCCGCTGCTTGCCAGCTTTGATCTCCGCCAGAAAGCGCACCAGCGCCGCGCCGTCATAACTCTCGGGAAAACCCTTCTTCTCCATCAGGCCTTCGCGTTGCAGGACGGCGTTGGGCAGAAGAAAACCATCCGTGGTGACCAGCTCCACCTTGGGCGTATTGGGCCAGCGCGAGAGCAGCGCTTTCAACACGCGCGCGGTGGTGGATTTGCCCACCGCCACCGAACCGGCGATGCCGATGATATAGGGCACCTTGCCATCTTCGGCGCCCAGAAAGCGCTGCGTGGCCTTGAATAGTCCTTGCGTTGCGGCGACGTAAAGCGCGAGCAGGCGCGACAGCGGCAGATAGATGGCGATGACCTCTTCCACCGAGATCGGATCATTGATGGATTGCAGCTTGGCGAGATCGTCGATGGTGAGGGTCAGCGGCGTGTCGGCGCGCAAAGCCGCCCATTCCGAACGGCTGAAGCGCCGATAGGGCGATAATTCGCTGGGCTCGATGACGCCACGTTCGTCCATTCGCTTCCCCGGCTTGTCGCCGTTATCGTTTACGTCCCCCGCGACGCCTTTTCCTGATGGCCGGACTGCGCGGTGCGTCGCTGCAATTCGTCTTGCACATCCTCCAGGCTCACGCCGCCAGCGCGCATCAGCACGAGCAGATGATAGAGCACGTCGGCAGATTCCTTGATGAGGGCAGTCTTGTCATGCTCCATGGCGGCGATGACGGCTTCGACAGCCTCTTCGCCGAATTTTTTCGCAGCGCGCGCCACGCCCGCGTCGAGCAGGGATTTCGTATAGGAGGTTCCCGCGTCCGCCGATGTGCGCAAGGCGATGATGGCGTCCAGATTTGTCAGGGTGAATTTGGTCATTCGTCGCCCCTCAATCGAGCCGCATGGGGATGCCGGCCCGGGCCATATGTTCCTTGGCCTGCCGGATTGTATATTCGCCGAAGTGGAAGATCGAGGCCGCCAGCACGGCGGTCGCATGGCCTTCGGTCACGCCGGCGACCAGATGGTCGAGATCGCCGACGCCGCCAGACGCGATCAGCGGCACGGGGACCGCGTCGGCCACGGCGCGGGTCAGGGCCACATCGAAGCCGGATTTGGTGCCGTCCCGGTCCATGGAGGTCAGCAGGATTTCGCCCGCCCCCAGGGCTACCACTTCGCGCGCATACGCCACCGCGTCGAGGCCCGTGGGCTTGCGCCCGCCATGGGTGAAGATCTCCCATTTGCCCGGCGACACCATCTTGGCGTCGATGGCCACCACGATGCACTGGCTGCCGAATTTCTCCGCCGCCTCGCGCACGAAGTCGCGGTTATGGACGGCGGCGGTCATGATCGACACCTTGTCCGCGCCCGCCAGCAGGAGCTTGCGAATGTCCTCGGTGGTGCGCACGCCCCCGCCGACCGTCAGCGGCATGAAACAGGCTTCCGCCGTGCGGCGGACCACGTCCAGAATGATGCCGCGGTTTTCGTGGCTGGCGGTGATGTCCAGAAAGCACAGTTCATCTGCGCCCGCCTTGTCATAGGCGACGGCGCTTTCCACGGGATCGCCGGCATCGCGCAGATCCACGAAATTCACGCCCTTGACGACGCGTCCGTCTTTCACATCGAGGCAGGGAATGACGCGGCGTTTAAGCAAGCGAGGCCTCCCTGGAGGCGCGGATCAGCTCCAGCGCCTGCGCCGGATCGAGGCGCCCGTCGTAGAGCGCGCGCCCGGAGATGGCGCCTGCGAGCCTTGCGCAATCGGGTTGCAGCAGGCGGCGAATATCGTCCAGCGAAGCGAGCCCGCCCGAGGCGATCACGGGGATCGTCAGGGCGTTGGCGAGCGCCAGGGTCGCCTCGATGTTGAGGCCCATCAACACGCCGTCGCGGGCGATGTCGGTATAGATGATGGCGGCGACACCTGCGTCCTCGAAACGCTTGCCCAGCTCCACGGCGCTGACCTGCGAGACCTTGGCCCAGCCCTCCACCGCCACGAGCCCGTCGCGGGCGTCAATGCCGACCGCGATGCGGCCGGGATGGCGGCGTGCGGCCTCGCGCACGAGATCCGGGTCCTTCACGGCGGCGGTGCCGATGATGACGCGGGAGATGCCCTTGCCCAGCCAGCCCTCGATGGTGCGCATGTCGCGGATGCCGCCGCCCAGCTGCACGCGCATCTTCACGGCGCCGATGATGGCCTCGACCGCTCTGGCGTTCATGGGCTTGCCCGCAAAGGCGCCGTCGAGATCGACCACATGGAGATAATCGAATCCCTGCGCCTCGAAGGCGGCCGCTTGCGCGGCGGGATTGGTGTTGAAGACCGTGGCCTGCGCCATGTCGCCATGGATGAGACGCACGCACTCCCCGTCCTTGAGATCGATGGCGGGAAACAGGATCACGGGGTCCACCTCATGAAATTGGCGATCAGGGCCAGACCGAGGGTCTGGCTTTTTTCGGGATGAAATTGCGTGCCCGCGATATTGTCACGGCCGACCATGGCGGTGACGGGGCCGCCGTAGTCGGTGGTGGCGATGACCATATCCGCCTGCGCCGCCTTCAGCTCGTAGGAATGCACGAAATAGGCGTGCAGGCCCTTTTCGCCGGTGGCGATCCCCGCCAGCAGCGGATGGGCCGCGCGCAGGTCGAGGGTGTTCCAGCCCATATGCGGCACCTTGAGGGCGGGATCGGCGGGGGTGATGGCCTGCACATCGCCGGGGATCCAGTCGAGCCCGGCGCTCACCTGATGCTCGAGACCTCTTGTGGCGAGCAACTGCATGCCGACGCAGATGCCCAGGAAGGGCTTGCCGCGCGTCAGCACCGCCTCGCCCATGGCCTCGATCATGCCGGGGATGGCGTCGAGGCCGCGCCTGCAATCGGCGAAGGCGCCCACGCCCGGCAGCACCACCCGGTCGGCCTTGCGCACGAGGTCGGGATCGCTGGTGAGGATGATTGGCAGATCGAGCCCCGCCTGGGCGGCGGCTGTCTCGAAGGCCTTCTTCGCGGAATGAAGATTGCCGGACCCGTAATCGATGATGGCGATGGTCACATCAGCCTCCGGCGCCGGGGAACAGCCCGATTCCGGGCAGGTCGGCGTCACGCATGAACATCGGCGCCGCAGGGCGGCTCTGCTGCGGGCTCTGCGCGCTGATGAGCCGGGCCAGCGCGATATGCTCGGCTTCATCGGCCCTGGCGGCCTTCACCACATCCACCATTTCGAAACGTCCATGGCTCAAGGCCGCCCGCGCGAGTTGGTGGCCTTCGAGCCCGATGAAGAGCTGGATCAGCAGCATCGTCGCCAGTAGCCCGCCCACCGTGAGCCCAAGCAGGATCTGCGCGCCTACAAGCGCGCCCATGGCGAGCACGACACCGCCCGCCGCCCACCAGGCGCCCTGCGCGGCGAGCCAAATCGGCCCGAACAGAAAGGCGCCGAAGGACGCCTTTTCGGGGACGAGCCGGATCTTGTCCGTGATCTCCTGGGGATCGCGGGCGCCGACGGGGATATGGACGGTGAAAAGGGTCATGTCGCGCTCAGCCGGTCAGGGTTCCCTTGGTGGAGGGAATGCGGCCGCTCTGGCGCTCGTCGATGGAGACGGCGATCCGCAGCGCCCGCGCCAGACCCTTGAAGCAGGATTCCGAAATATGGTGGTCATTGATCCCGTAGAGGGTTTCCACATGCAGGGTCAGCCCGGCGTTCATGGCGAAGGCCTGGAAGAACTCCCGCACCAGCTGGGTGTCGAATTCGCCGATCTTGGGCGTGTGGAACTCGGTGCGGAACACGAGGAAGGCCCGGCCGGAGATGTCCATGGCCACCCTGGTCAGGGTCTCGTCCATGGGCAGATGCACATCGGCGTAGCGGGTGATGCCCTTCATGTCGCCGAGCGCCTGGCGGATCGCCTGGCCCAGCGCGATGCCCACATCCTCCACCGTATGGTGGAAATCGATGTGCAGGTCGCCTTTCGCCTGAATTTTCAGGTCGATGAGGGAGTGGCGCGCGATCTGGTCGAGCATGTGGTCAAAAAAGCCCACGCCCGTCGAGATTTCGGACACGCCAGTGCCGTCGAGCGTGACCTCGACGGTGATGTCGGTTTCCCGCGTCTTGCGCGAAAGGGAGGCGGTGCGCATGAGAGTTTCCCGGTTGCCCTTGGCTTCTAGCAAGGCGCAGACCGCTTTGCTACCCTTGCAAAGGTGGATCGTGTCCCATAGATGCGCCTTCACGCCCTTGGGAGACGATGATGCAGGATGAACGGCAGAGCGGATCGCAGGGCTGGCACGCCACCACGATCCTCATGGTGCGCAAGGATGGGCGCGTGGTGATCGGCGGCGACGGGCAGGTGAGTCTCGGGCCGACCATCATCAAGGGCAACGCCCGCAAGGTCAGGCGCCTGGGCAAGAGCGGGGATGTGATCGCGGGCTTCGCGGGCGCCACCGCTGACGCCTTCACCCTCTTCGAGCGGCTGGAAGCCAAGCTGGATCAATACCCCGGCCAGTTGATGCGCGCCTGCGTGGAGCTGGCCAAGGACTGGCGCACCGACCGCTATCTGCGCCGTCTGGAGGCCATGATGCTGGTGGCCGACAAGCAAGTCGGCCTCGTGCTCACCGGCACCGGCGACGTGCTGGAGCCAGAGGCTGGCGAGTTCGGCGCCGCCATGGCCATTGGTTCGGGCGGCAATTACGCCCTCTCGGCGGCTCGCGCCCTGCTCCCCATGGGCCTCGACGCGGAGGAGACCGTGCGCCGCTCCATGGCCATCGCCGCAGAGATCTGCGTCTACACCAACAGCTCATTGGTCGTCGAATCCATCGATCTTCGCTGACCTTACAAGAATCCGCCCAAGGAAACGCTCATGACTGATTTTTCACCGCGCGAGATCGTTTCCGAGCTCGACCGCCACATTGTCGGGCAGAAGGACGCCAAGCGCGCGGTGGCTATCGCCCTGCGCAACCGCTGGCGGCGGTTGCAGCTCAAGGGCGCCATGCGCGATGAGGTTCTGCCCAAGAACATCCTGATGATCGGCCCCACCGGCTGCGGCAAGACGGAAATCTCCCGCCGCCTCGCGCGCCTCGCGGGCGCCCCCTTCCTGAAGGTGGAGGCCACCAAATTCACCGAGGTCGGCTATGTCGGGCGTGACGTCGAGCAGATCATCCGGGATCTCGTGGAGATCGGGATTTCGCTGGTCAAGGAGCGCAAGCGCAAGGGCGTGGAGGCCCGCGCCCATCAGGCCGCCGAGGAGCGGGTTCTGGACGCGCTGGTGGGCGCCAGCGCCTCGGCGACCACCCGCGATTCCTTTCGCAAGAAGCTGCGCGCCAACGAACTCGACGACAAGGAGATCGAGATCGAGGTGCAGCAGGGGGGTGGCGGGGGCATGCCCATGTTCGAGCTGCCCAATATGCCCGGCGCCTCCGTGGGGGCGATCTCGCTGGGGGATATTTTCGGCAAGTCCTTCGGCGGCAAGACCAAGCCGCGCCGCATCACCGTGCGGGAGGCTTTCGCGCCCCTGATCGCCGAAGAGAGCGAGAAGCTGCTGGATCAGGACCAGGTGGTGCAGGAGGCCATTCGCGATGTGGAGGACAATGGCATCGTCTTCCTCGACGAGATCGACAAGATCTGCGCCCGCGAAAATCGCGGCGGCGCGGATGTGTCGCGCGAGGGGGTGCAGCGCGATCTGTTGCCCCTGATCGAGGGCACCACGGTCAGCACCAAGCACGGGGCGGTGAAGACCGA